>DASSPG010000001.1:0-5075 GCA_035699725.1 Candidatus Limnocylindrales bacterium
CCTGAGCGCACCAACGGCCCACTGCGAGATCCTCGAGGGCGACGTCGATGCCGCCTTCGACGCCGCGGTCGAGCTCGGGATCGGCACGCTCATCCAGCCGTGGGTCGCCCCGGATCGCTGGCAGACCGAGGCCGGCGTCCGCGGCGTGGCCGAGGCGCTCAACGCGGTCGCGGCACGGGCCGCCGAACGAGGGCTCAGGGTGGGCTATCACAACCACCACTTCGAGCTGGTGTCGCGGCTCGGCGGGCGCCACGCCCTCGAGTGGTTCGCCGAGCTCCTCGATCCCGCCGTCGTGCTCGAGGTCGACACCTACTGGGCCTTCGCCGGCGGCGCCGACGTGCCCGCGCTCCTGGCCCGACTCGCCGACCGCGTCGTCGCGCTCCACGTCAAGGACGGCGACGGCGGCCTTGACACCTCCACACAGGTCGCGGTCGGGTCGGGTCGACTGCCGGTCCGCGAGATCGTGGCAGCGGCGCCGCACGCGCTCCGGGTCGTCGAGCTCGACGACACCGCGGGCGACATGTTCGAGGCCGTCCGCGCCAGCCGCGACTTCCTCCTCGCGACCTCCGGCAGCGGCGGATGACCCGCAGCGGCCCGGTCGGGATCGGGATCATCGGGGCGGGTGTCATCAGCGACACCTACCTCGTGAACCTCGCCTCGTTCCCCGACACGACGGTGGTCGCGATCGGCGATCTCCGGCCCGAGGCGGCACGCGCGAAGGCAGCGGAGCACGCCGTGTCGGTCGCCGGGGACGTCGATGCCGTTCTCGGCCACCCCGACGTCGAGATCGTCGTCAACCTGACGATCCCGGCGGCCCACGCCGAGGTGGCGGGGCGTGCCCTCGCCGCCGGCAAGCACGTCTGGAACGAGAAGCCGCTCGCGCTCGACCGGGCGAGCGCCCGGGCCGTGCTCGATGCCGCAGAGGCGGCGGGTCTGCGCGTCGGATGTGCGCCGGACACGTTCCTGGGCGCGGGTCTCCAGGCCACCCGCAACCTGATCGAGCAGGGCGCCATCGGCGAGCCCCTCACGGCCCTCGCGATCGTCCAGTCGCCCGGCCCTGATCGATGGCACCCGAACCCGGCGTTCCTGTTCCAAGCCGGCGGCGGCCCGCTCCTCGATCTCGGGCCGTACCACCTCACCGCGCTCGTCCAGCTCGTGGGGCCGATCGCCTCGGTCGCCGCCGTGGCATCGACGGCGCGCCGGGAACGGACGATCGGCTCCGGGCCGCGAGCGGGCGAGACCTTCGAGGTCACCGTCCCGACCCACGTGGCCGCCGTTGTCCGGTTCACGACCGGGGCATCGGCCCAGGTCGTGCTCTCCTTCGACTCCGCGGTTCCCCGGATCCTGCTCGAGGTGGCCGGTCGCGACGGGACGCTGATCGCGACCGATCCCAACGGCTTCGACGGCGAGGTCGGGATCCGACGGAGCGGCTTCGCCGAGACCGAGATCGTGGCCCGGACGACGGCGACATCGGAGCGCGGCACCGGCGTCCTCGACATGGCCCGCGCGATCCGCGAAGGCCGGCCGCATCGGGCCGCCGGCGAGCTCGCCTACCATGTCCTCGACGCGATGCTGGCGATCGAGGAGTCGGCCGCCCGCGGCGCGTTCGTGGACGTGGCCAGCCGGCCGCCCATCGTGCCGCCGCTCCCCGCTGACTGGGATCCGCATGCGCTGACCGTCGGGGGCGGGCGATGATCGAGCTGATGCTCGAGGCCGAGCGGGCGATCGGGATCGGCCTCCTCGACCAGGCCGAGCGGCTCTACGCCCAGGTCGTCGCGAACGACCCGAAGAACTCGATCGCCGTCACGGGACTTGCGCGGGTCGCTCTCGAACGCGGCGACCAGCGCGGGGCCTACACGTTCGCCCGCCGGGCGCTCGCGCTCGATCCCGAGAACCATCTCGCCAGCCACCTGTCGCAGCGGATGGCGGAGCAGATGCGGAACCGCGGGGAGGCGCTTCCGGACGACCTCGTCGACGGCCCCGGGCCGGCCGAGCCTGCGGCTCCCGTCAGCGGGTCGGAGGCAGCCGCCGACGACCCCCGGCCTGGCCGACCCGGCCTGGTCGACCGCCTGCTGCGTCGTCGCCGATGATGGCGCCGTCCACCCCGTCGTCCTCGAGGTCCCGATGCGCGTCCTGGTGACCGGCGGCGCCGGCTATGTCGGCTCCGTCTCGGTCGAGCGGCTCCTCGAAGCCGGCCACGATGTCGTGGTCCTCGACGACCTGACCACCGGCCACCGCGCGTCCGTGCCCGGCACGGCGTCCCTCGAGGTCGGCAGCTACGGCGATCCCGCCACGATCGGCCGGCTCCTCGAGCGTGCCCAGGTCGACGCGATCCTCCATTGCGCCGCTCGCTCGCTCGTCGGCGAATCCGTGCGCGAGCCGGCCCGCTACTACCGGGACAACGTCAGCGGCGGGATCGTCCTCCTCGAGGCCGCCCGCCAGGCGGGCGTCGATCGAATCGTCTTCAGCTCCACCGCGGCGGTCTACGGCGTCCCGGCCACCACCCCGATCCCGGAGGACGCGCCCCTCGCCCCGATCAACCCGTACGGCGAGACGAAGCGGACCTTCGAGGGCGCGCTCCGCTTCTACGGCGAGGCGTACGGTCTGCGCACGGTGTCACTGCGCTACTTCAACGTCGCCGGCGCGACCGAGCGCAACGGCGAGCTCCACGACCCCGAGACGCACCTGATCCCGAACGTCCTCCGAGCGGCCGAGACGGGCGAGCCGGTCACGCTGTTCGGCGACGACTATCCGACCCCCGACGGGACGTGCATCCGCGACTACATCCACGTCGCCGACCTCGCCGACGCGCACCTGGCCGCGTTGGAGGCGACGGCGGCGGACGATGCTCGGACCGACGCGGCCCTCGTCTGCAACCTCGGGATCGGTGCCGGGTTCAGCGTGCGCGAGGTCGTGGACGCGGCGGCCGCGGTGGTGGGTCGCGCGATTCCGGAGACGATGGGGCCGCGCCGCGCCGGCGATCCGCCGGTCCTGGTGGCGGCGGTGGATCGGGCCCGGGAGATGCTCGGCTGGACGGCACGCCGGCCGACGCTCTCGGAGATGATCGGTTCCGCGTGGGAGTGGCGCCGGGCCCACTTCGGCGACGCGGGGACACGACTGCCGTAGCCCGCGAGAGAACAGATTGTTGGGCGACCGCACGGTCGCCACTGGCCTCAGGCGCGCCTTGCGCTGCTGGCGCCCTAGTACAGCCGCCCAGCACAATCAGCAACGCCGTCAAGGTAAGCAAGGGCATGGCACGAAACATTGGTGACCCCACGCGTGGTAGATCAGGCGTTGGGTCCCGGTCGCCTACAGGATCACCGGTTAGGTCGTTTGACACGGGTGACCGGATCCGCGCTTGTATTCACTAGCCTGACCTTGGGCGTTCCACGCGATTGACGAGATGCCGAAAACACGCCAGGTATCAGGAGGCGCCGGTACCCTCCGACATCTCAGGGTGGGGATGGTCCGTCAGCGCGGCTCGATCGGCGCCGACGCCGGCGCCATCCGCTCCGGCGGCACGCCACTCGATGCCATCGGGAACTCGCCGGAGCCCGACCACGCGTCGGACACTGGCCGGATGAGCCAATACCCGATCAGCATCGTGACGAGCAGGCTGATCACCGCGATCTGGTACGCCCCGACGCCGAGCGCGTCGAGGAGCAGGAAGATCGTCACGCCGTAGAGCAGCTGGCCGATCACCTGCGAGCCCTTGCCGACCAGCCCGTACAGCCCGAACAGCTCGCCGAGCCGCTCCGGCGGCGCGAGCCGGACCATGAACACGCGATCCGCGACCTGGACCCCGCCGAGGCCGCTGCCGAGAATGCCGCCGGCGACGAGGAACATCACGAAGCCGATCGTGCCCGAGACGCCGAGCGACACCGCGCCCAGCACCAGCCCGATCGCCCACGACCCGAGGACCGCCATCAGCGTCCGCTTCGGGCCCCAGCGATCGACGAGCCGGCCCCAGCCGAAGCTGGCGAGCACCGCCACCACCGTCAGCCCGAGCAGCACGATCTGGGCCGTGCCCTCGCTCAGGCCCTTGGCGTACACCGTGACGACGCTCATCACGACGATGATCGTGTTGACCGCATCCGAGTAGAAGAACCGCCCGACCAGGAACCGCCCCAGCCCGGGAACCTCCCGCGCGTGGCCGATGGTCGTCCGGAGCTGCGACCACGACCCGGTCACATCGCGCCGGGTGATCCGCCCGACGGTGCCCGGCTCCTTCACGACGGCGAAGATCGGGATCGCGAAGACGGCGAAGAGGACGCCGGCGACGAGGAACCGACCCTCGACGGGCACCTGCAGGACGATCAGCAGCAGCCCGACGAAGATCGTGCCGCAGTACCCGATCGCGACGCCGATCCCGCTGAGCCGGCCGCGCGTCTCGGGCTTGCTGACGACCTTGAGGGTGGCGTCGTAATAGATGAGCGCGGCCTGGTAGGCGAAGTTCGCGACGGTGAAGAGGGCAAGGCCGACGACGGGCGGGCTCGGGCCGATGAGGACGGTCGGGACGATGCACAGCGCCGTGAAGAACAGCAGGAAGGGCAGCCGTCGACCACCGCGGTCGCTCAGGGCCCCGAGGATCGGCGAGACGAGCGCGTTGAGGCCGACACTGATCGCGATGGCGATCGAGACCGCAGCATTGCCGTCGCGCTCGCCGAAGCGGGCGGCGTCGGTCGCCCACAGCCCGATCGCGGTCGACACGACCGCGAACGAGAAGATCGTGTTCGCGAAGTCGTAGAGCGCCCACGCCGCGGGCTCGGCACCACGCCCCGTCGGGCTGAGGGCTCCCAGGCCCCGCCCTCGACCCGTCGCGTCAGCTCGATCCGGCGCGGTCACCGCGCGATGATAGGCGCGTGCGGGGGCCGTCGTATCATCGAGTCGATGCTGGCAACCGACGCCGCCGCCGCCGCCGCGACCTGGCGTCCCCAGCTGTACGGCGATCGCCGCGCCCGGGACATCGCCGACCCGATCGTCGAGCCGCTCTGGACGGGGCCGCGGGTCCTCGCGTTCGCCGATGCCGGGTCAGCGCGCATCGTGGACGCCGATGGCGACGCGGTCGACGAGTT
>DASSPG010000002.1:0-1571 GCA_035699725.1 Candidatus Limnocylindrales bacterium
GGTACGCCTTCTTGATCTCCTCGGCGCTCGCGTCCTTGGCGACCCCGAGGACCTTGTAGAAGTCCTTGTTCGCCCAGTCGGCGCTCGTCATGCCAACCTCCCCTCAGCCTCTGGTACGGCGGACGTGCTTGCTGTGCTTACCGAGTGTCGTCACCCGGCTCGGGGTCGACGACGGTGACACGCGCGGGGCGCACCACCCGCTCGCCGATCATGTAGCCGGCCGAGACGATGTCCTGGCAGGTCGTCGTCTTCACGTCCGGCGAGTGGCCGTGCATGAGCGCCTCGTGCAGCCGCGGGTCGAACTCGTCGCCCGGGTTGCCGAACTTCACCAGGCCCTGGCTCGCGACCACGCCCTCGAGCGCCTCGGCGACGGCCTTGAAACCGCCCTCGAGCTCGCCGTGCGCGCGGGCCCGGTCGACGTCGTCGAGCACGGGCAGCAGCGACGAGAGCACCGAGAACTTGGCGTTCTGGAGCACCAGCTCACGGTCCCGGTCGACGCGCTTCTTGTAGTTGACGTACTCCGCGTGCAGCCGCTGCAGGTCGTTGGTCAGCGCCGCGACCTGGCGCTCGGCGTCCGCGAGGTCGCGCTCGACCTCCGCGTCGGCGGACTCGGCCGTGCCGGCGTCGGCGTCGGCGCCACCGTCGACCGTGCCGTCGGCGTCGGCGGCCGAACCCGGCGCCGGCTGCTCGCCGGCGCCGGCCGAGGCCTGCGGGTCACCGGGGACCTGGTCCTCGACGGTCGAACCTGCCGCGGTCGGGGCGGTCGCCTGCTCGTCGCGGGCGTCGTTCCCGGCGGTGGGGTCCTGGGTCACTTGCTGTCACCCTCGCTGTTGTTGTCCTCATCGACGATCTCGGCGTCCACGACGTCCTCGTCACCGGTGGCGGACTCGTCCGCACCCGGCGAGCCGGCGGCCGCGTCGGTCTCGCCCGCGGCGTACATCGCGGCGCCCATCTTCTGGCTGGACTCGTTGAGCTTGGCCAGCGCGGACTCGATCGCGGAGATCTTGTCGTCCTCGATGCCCTCGCCGGCCTCCTCGAGCGCCTTCTTCAGCGCGTCGACGTCGGCCTGCACCTCGGTCTTGACGTCCTCGGGCACCTTGTCGCCGTTCTCCGCGAGGAACTTCTCGGTGGAGTACACGACGCCGTCGGCCTGGTTGCGGGTCTCGACGGCCTCGCGGCGCTTGCGGTCCTCCTCGGCGTACTGCTCGGCGTCGCGGATCATCTTGTCGATGTCCTCCTTCGACAGCGCCGAGCCGCCGGTGATGGTCATCGACTGCTCGCGGCCGGTGCCCCGGTCCTTGGCGGACACGTGCACGATGCCGTTGGCGTCGATGTCGAAGGTGACCTCGATCTGCGGGACGCCGCGCGGCGCCGGCGGCAGGCCGGTGAGCTCGAAGTTGCCGAGCGGCTGGTTCTGCGCCGCCATCTGGCGCTCGCCCTGGTAGACCTGGATCATCACCGAGGGCTGGTTGTCGTCCGCGGTGGTGAACACCTCCGAGCGCTTGGTCGGGATCGTGGTGTTGCGCTCGATGAGCTTGGTCATCACGCCGCCCTTGGTCTCGATGCCGAGG
>DASSPG010000003.1:0-1576 GCA_035699725.1 Candidatus Limnocylindrales bacterium
ATGCGCGAGAACCCGCCGTGGGCGCCGCTCGTCAACTCGAACGACCGGATCTTCCTGTCGGCTCGGGTCGGCTGCGTCACCGTCAACGAGGCCCACGGCAGCGGGCCGATCCTGAACGTGGTCTGCCTCAAGTAGGGACCGGATCGGGGAGGGCCGCACGGCCCTCCCCCTCCCCCGCCGATGCTCAGCTACCTGACCCGACGACTCCTCTGGGCGGCCGTCCTCTTCATCGGGGTGACGCTCATCACGTACGTCCTCTTCTTCCTGCTGCCCGCCGACCCGGCACGGCTCGCGGCGGGGAAGTCGGCGACGGCGGAGGACGTCGCGCGCGTCGAGCACCAGCTCGGCCTCGACCGGCCGGTGCACGAGCAGTACGCGTTGTTCCTGAAGCGGCTCGTCGTCGACCAGTCGCTCGGCCGCTCGTACGCGAACCGCCGCTCGGTGAACGAGATGGTCGGCGAGGCCGTGCCCGTGACGGCCGCGTTGGTCCTCGGCGGGGCGGTGCTCTGGATGCTGATCGCGCTCCCCGTCGGGATCCTCTCGGCGCTCCGGCCGAGGTCGCTGCTCGACCGCGGGGCGATGATCTTCATCCTGATCGGGATCTCGGCGCCGGTCGTCTGGATCGGGCTCCTGCTGCAGTACTTCGTCGGCTTCCGCTGGGGCCTGACGCCGAACGCCGGCTACTGCGACGTCTTCGGCCCGCCCGAGGGGGCGTCGTGCGGCGGCCCGGCCGACTGGGCCTACCACATGATCCTCCCCTGGCTCACCTTCGCGATCCTCTTCGCGGCCAGCTACGCGCGGATGATCCGCTCGAACGTGATGGACACGCTCGGCGAGGACTACGTCCGCACCGCGCGTGCGAAGGGGGCGCCCGAGAGCCTCGTGATCCGGCGTCACGTGCTCCGCAACGCATTGCTGCCGATCGTGACGATGCTCGGGCTCGACATCGGCGTCGCGCTCGGCGGCGCGATCTTCACGGAGGCGATCTTCAACCTGCCCGGGCTGGGGCGTCTGGCGCTGAACAGCGTCCTCAACCTCGACCTGCCGACGATGCAGGGCGTGATCGTGTTCGCGACGCTCGCGATCATCCTGCTCAACCTCGTCGTCGACGTCGTCTACGCCTACATCGACCCGAGGATCCGGCTCGCATGACGTCGACCGCGGTGCACCCCGTCGGTGCGGCGGAGGCGGCGGACGCGCCGCTGCTGGACGTCCGGGACCTCCGCACGTACTTCAAGACCGACGACGGGATCGTGCGCGCCGTCGACGGGGTGTCGTTCTCCGTTCGTCCCGGCCAGACGCTCGGCGTGGTCGGCGAGTCCGGCTCGGGGAAGAGCGTCACGATGCTCTCGCTGCTCGACCTGAATCCGAAGCCCGGGCGGCTCGCGCTCTCGGGGCCGGAGCCGGCCGGCGCGCAGATGGCGTCGTTCCTGCACGGCACGAAGAAGCACACCTCGATCTCGACCGGCCAGGCGCTGTTCCGCGGCGAGAACCTGCTCACGGCGTCCAAGCGCCGGCTGCGCGCGCTCCGCGGGAGCGAGATCTCGATGATCTTCCAGGATCCGATGACGTCGCT
>DASSPG010000004.1:0-44727 GCA_035699725.1 Candidatus Limnocylindrales bacterium
CGTCGACGAGATCAACGCCCTCGAAGAGGAGATCCAGGCGCTCTCCGCCGAGGAGATCCGCGCTCGCTTCGCCGAGATCCGCGACGAGATCCGCGACGTCGCCCAGCCGGACGAGCCGTCCGAGGACGAGCTCCACCATCCCGACCTGGAGCGCCGCCGGGAGCTGACGAAGCAGCGCCGCCTGGCGGAGGTGGCCCGGATCCAGGACGCCCTCGACGAGGTCCTGCCCGAGGTCTTCGCGATGGGCCGGGAGGCGATGCGCCGGACCCTCGGGATGCGCCAGTACGACGTCCAGCTGATGGGCGGGATCGTGCTCCACCAGGGAAAGATCGCCGAGATGAAGACCGGCGAAGGCAAGACGTTCCTGCCGACGCTGACCGCCGTTCTCAACTCGCTGACCGGACGGGGCGTCCACATCGTGACGGTCAACGACTACCTCGCCCGGCGCGACCCGCAGTGGATGGGCCCGGTCTTCCACTTCCTCGGCGTCAGCCTCGGGATGATCACCCACGACGAGTCGTTCGTCTTCGAGCCCGGCCACCCGACGAGCGACGAGCGCCTCATCAACCTCAAGCCGGTCACCCGCCGCGAGGCCTACGCGGCCGACATCACCTACGGCACCAACAACGAGTTCGGCTTCGACTACCTCCGCGACAACATGGTCACGGACCTCGCGGACCGGGTCCAGCGCGAGCGCTTCTTCGCGATCGTCGACGAGGTCGACAACATCCTGATCGACGAGGCGCGGACGCCGCTGATCATCAGCGGCCAGGCCGAGGAGTCGGGCGACCTCTACTACACGTTCGCCCGGCTCGTGCCGAAGCTCCAGGGACGGCCGGAGGGCGACGAGGAAGGCGGCGACTACTTCGTCGACCTCAAGGACAAGGCCGTCTCCCCGACCGAGGACGGCGTCGACAAGATCGAGAAGCTGCTCGGCGTGGAGAACCTGTACGACAGCGACCCGCGCCTGGCCCGCCACTTCGAGCAGGCCCTCCGCGCCCACGCCCTGTACAAGCGCGACCGCGACTACATCGTCAAGGACGGCGAGATCGTCATCGTCGACGAGTTCACCGGGCGCCAGATGCCGGGCCGGCGCTGGTCCGAGGGCCTCCACCAGGCGATCGAGGCCAAGGAAGGGGTCAAGGTCCAGCGCGAGAGCGTGACGATGGCCACGATCACGTTCCAGAACTACTTCCGGATCTACGACAAGCTCGCCGGGATGACCGGCACGGCGATGACCGAGGCCGAGGAGTTCCACAAGATCTACCAGCTCGAGGTCGTCGCGATCCCCACCCATCGCGACATGATCCGGATCGACGAGCCGGACCTGGTGTTCCGCAACGAGCAGGGCAAGTTCAACGCCCTGATCGATGAGGTCGCCGAGATGCAGGAGGCCGGCCGGCCGGTCCTCGTCGGCACCGTCAGCGTCGAGAAGTCCGAGATCCTCTCGACCCTGATGAATCGGCGCGGCATCAAGCACGAGACGCTCAACGCCAAGCAGCACGAGAAGGAATCGGGGATCGTCGCCCAGGCCGGGCGCACGGGCGCCGTGACCATCGCCACGAACATGGCCGGCCGCGGCACCGACATCCTCCTCGGCGGCAACCCGGCGGGCCTGGCCTCGGAGCTGCTCCACCAGCGCGGGCTGAACCCGGCCGAGGTGGACAAGGCGACGTACGATGCCGCGCTCGCCGAGGCGCGCCAGACCACCGACGCGGACCACGAGCGCGTGGTCGGGGTCGGCGGGCTCCACATCATCGGCACCGAGCGCCACGACAGCCGCCGGATCGACAACCAGCTCCGCGGCCGGGCCGGCCGCCAGGGCGACCCGGGCTCGTCCCGCTTCTACCTGTCCCTCGAGGACGACCTGATGAAGCGGTTCGCCTCGGACCGGGTCGCCGGGCTGATGGAGCGGATGGGCCTCGAGGACGACATGGCGATCGAGAGCCGTCTCGTCAGCAAGACCATCGAGAGCGCCCAGTCGCGCGTCGAGG
This sequence comes from Candidatus Limnocylindrales bacterium, assembly GCA_035699725.1. GTDB lineage: Bacteria > Chloroflexota > Limnocylindria > Limnocylindrales > CSP1-4 > CF-46. Next base: position 1,995 of record DASSPG010000004.1, read on the forward strand.
GCTTCAACTTCGACATGCGCAAGCGCGTCGTCGAGTTCGACGACGTGATCAATCGCCAGCGCGAGACGATCTACGCCGAGCGCGACAAGGTCCTCCGCAACGAGGACCTGACCGAGACGGTCCGTTCCTTCCTCGATGACGAGATCGAGACGCTCGTGGCCGACCACCTCGCCGGCGAGACGCCCGATGACTGGGGCATGGAGGCGCTGGCCGGCGCCCTCAAGGCGATGGGCCTCGACGGGCCGGGCACGAGCGAGGACGAGCTCTGGGAGATCGGCAATCGCGACGAGATCCTGGCCCACCTCCTCGAGCTCGCCGACACCCGGCTGGCCGCCCGCGAGGCAGAGATCGGCCCGGACTGGGGCATGGTCGAGCGCCACGTCCTGCTCCGGACGATCGACTCGCTGTGGGTCGAGCACCTGACCGAGATCGACGACATGCGGCGCGGGATCGGCCTCCGGGGCTACGCCCAGCAGGACCCGCTCAACGAGTTCCGCAAGGAGGCCTACCAGCTCTACGGCGAGCTGCGCGACCTGATCCGCCACCAGGTCGCCTCGACGATCTTCCGGGTCACCGTGACGCGCACCCCGGCGCCGGGCGAGGACGCGCTCCAGCGCAACCTCGCGGCGGGCGCCGCCAGCCTGCTCGCCGCCGCGGGCACCGGTGCTCGTTCGTCGGCGACGACGTCCGTGGGCGGCGCCGGCAGCGCGACGTCCGCGGGTGGCGGGCGACCGGCCGGCTCCAAGCCGATGGGCCCGATCGTGGGTGGCGGGCTGCCTCCGGACCCGATGGCCTCGGCCCGGATCCAGCAGCCCGGGGGCAACGGGGCGGGATCGGCGCCCGGCGCAGGCCAGGCACGCCCGGGCTACACCCCGAGCGGGGCACGGATCGGGCGCAACGATCCGTGCTGGTGCGGGTCCGGCCAGAAGTACAAGAAGTGCCACGGTCGCTGACGTCGCGCCGAGGAGCTCACCGCCGCCGTCAGACCGCGGGCGCTGACCGCCGCCGCCCGGACCGCCGTCCCGACCGCCGGCTGCCCGCCCCGCGAACCTCCGTCACGACCGCATGACCGCACGACTGGGGCGCCTCGTCCTGGTCGCCTTCGCGCTGGCGATGGTCGCCGGAGCCTGGACGACGTGGCGGATCTGGGACACGGGCAACCGTGACGAGCGGCCGGCGGCGGATGCGATCGTCGTCCTCGGCGCGGCGCAGTACGACGGCCGGCCCTCGATGATCCTGCGCTCCCGTCTGGACCATGCCATCGCGCTGTTCGAGGCCGGTGTCGCCCCCTACTTCGTCGTCACCGGCGGCAAGGCCGAAGGCGACCGCACGACCGAGGCGGCCAGCGCCCGGACGTACGCCCTGAGCCGCGGGGTCCCCGCCGACGCCATCCTCGTCGAGGACCAGGGCAGGACGACCCGCGAGTCGCTGCGCGGCGTGGCCGTCGTGCTCCGGCAACACGAGCTCAGCGAGGCGGTCTTCGTATCGGACCGGACCCACATGCTGCGCGTCCTGCGGATCGCGGCCGACGAGGGGATCGTCGCATATGGCTCACCGACGACGACCAGCCCGACCGACGCCACGCTCGGGAACCGCCTCGAGGCGACCGCGCGCGAGATCGCCGCGCTCGGCGCCCTGTTCGTCGGCGTCGGGGTCCCCTGACCGCCGCCGCGTGGACCGGCAACCCCTGACGGTTGGCTCGAATCGCGAAACTTCTGGTTCTCCCTCTTGGCCGTAGGGGATCGACGCCGTATACTCCGCCCAATCCCCGCGGGCCCCGGGATCGATCAGGATCCTGAGCCAACGCCTACGCGCCGCGCCCCCAATCCGCGCCCCAGACACAGAGAGAGGGACGAGTTGAAGCAGGCCGAGGAAGCGTCATTCGTCGATCTCATCGCGTGTGAGCGGGACTGCCGATCGTGCAGCTACGCCGCAGCCCTCGACTGTGACGGCAACTGCGGCGTGTGCCCCCACAACAGCTACTGTCCCTGCGTGAACCCCGTCGTCGCCCGGAGCAAGTCGGCGTTGCGCCTGATCGAGCTCCGTCCGATCCTGCTCCAGGACCTCCAGGCCCGCAACTGAGTGGACGCATCCACGGTTCGCGACCTGGCCGAGCGGATCCGGTCGACCTCGGGGCATCTTTGACCTCGCGACCAAGGAACGCCGCGTCTCCGACCTGGAGACGCTGACCAGCGAGCCCGGGTTCTGGGACGACCAGCGTGGTGCCCAGAAGGTCCTCCGCGAGGCGAACGACCTCCGCTCCGAGATCGAGCTGTGGCGCGGGTTCGAGGCCCGCGTGGACGACCTCCTCGCCACGCTCGAGCTTGTCGAGGAGTCGGCCGATCCGGAGCTGTCCGCCGAGCTCGACCGCGAGGTCGAGGCCCTCGAATCCGACTTCGGACGCGAGCGGACGGCGCTCCTCTTCTCGGGCGAGTACGACCAGGGCGGGGCGATCCTCTCGATCAGCGCCGGCGCCGGCGGCACCGAGGCGACCGACTGGGCGGAGATGCTCCTCCGGATGTACCTCCGCTGGGCCGAGCGGCATCGGTTCAGGACCGAGATCGTCGACCAGCAGGAGGGCGAGCAGGCCGGGATCAAGAGCGCCACCGTCGAGATCGACGGCCGGGCCGCATACGGCTGGATGCGGGCGGAGCGCGGCGTCCACCGCCTGGTCCGGATCAGCCCGTTCGACTCGCAGAAGCGGCGCCAGACGACGTTCGCCCTGGTCGAGGTCCTGCCCGAGGCCGACGACGACATCGAGATCGAACTGAACTGGGACGAGATCCGGGTCGATACCTTCCGGTCGCAGGGCGCCGGCGGCCAGCACGTCAACAAGACGGACTCCGCGGTCCGGCTGACCCACCTGCCGACCAACATCGTCGCCCAGAGCCAGAACGAGCGGAGCCAGACCCAGAACAAGGAGATGGCGATCCGGGTCCTCAAGGCGCGCCTCCTCGAACGGGCCCTCGAGGAGCAGGAGGCCGAGGTCCGCAAGCTCAAGGGCGAGCACGTCGAGGCGGGCTGGGGCAATCAGATCCGGTCGTACGTCCTGCATCCGTACCAGATGGTCAAGGACCTCCGGACCGGCCACGAGACCGGCAACACACAGGCCGTCCTCGACGGCGATCTCGACGCGTTCATGCAGGCCGAGCTGGAACGGCTGGCGACGGGCGGCGGCCTCGCCGGCGCGCCGCCCGACGACGACCCGGACGACGCGTGAGCGGCCGGCCCGGGGACCGCGCCGGCGGACCCGCGCCGATCACGCCGCGATGAACGGCCACGACCTCCGCCCTGCCGCTGCCGAGGACCTGCCGACGTGCGCCGCGATCTGGCGCGACGCCCTGAACGACTACCTGGGGAGGCTCGCCCAGCCGGACATCGCCGACGACCTGGCCCCGATCCTGCGCCTCTACGCCCACCTCCGCTCGACCGACCCCTCGACGTTCGTCGTTGCCGCGCGGGCCGACGACCCGGGCATGATCGACGCCTTCGTGGTCGCCATCCGGCGCGACGGGCTGTGGTTCCTCTCGATGCTCTTCGTCCGCCCCGCGGCCCAGGCGCGCGGCCTCGGCCGACGCCTGCTCGAGGCGGTCGCGCCGGATCCGGCGACGTGGTCGGGCTCCCGGGCGACAGCCACGGACACGGCCCAGCCCATCTCCAACGGGCTGTACGCCTCGCTCGGGATGGTCCCGCGAGTGCCGCTCCTGCGCCTGGTGGGCCTGCCCACCGAGTACGGGGCGTTCCCGCCGCTGCCCGACGGCGTCCAGGCGGTCGCCTTCGACGAGGTGACCGACGACGGCGGCGGGCTCGGCCCCGCGGCGCTCGCGGCCGAGCTGGCCGAGCTCGATCGGGAGGCAGCGGGCTTCACCCGCGCCGCGGATCACGCGTTCCACGCCCTGGAAGGTCGGGTCGGGTTCCTGTACCGCGACCGCGACGGCCGCGCGATCGGCTACGGCTACAGCTCCGAGGCCGGGCGGGTCGGCCCGATCGCGGTCCGCGACGCGGCCCTGCTCGGCGCGGTGACCGGCCACCTGGTCCGGGCGGTTCGGCCGCGTGGCGCGTTCGGGCTGTGGGTCCCGGGCACGGCGGGCGAGGCGATCGTCCCGCTGCTGCGGGCCGGCCTCCGGTTCGAGGGCTTCCCGGTCCTGCTCTGCTGGGATCGCCCGTTCGCGGACTTCGCCCGGTACGTTCCCGCCTCGCCGGGGCTGCTGTGAGGGGGCTGTGATAGCCTCGAAGCCCCGGATCGCCCGAGCCTGGAGCCGATCGTGACCCTCACCCCGCCCGCGAACGCCGCCACGCGCTCGATCCGCCAGCGCCTGCTTCGGCGTGCGGCCGGGCCGGCGGCCGCGGACCGCGCGGTTCTCGTGCTGCACGACGTCACGAAGACCTACCCGAACGGCAAGACGGCGCTGCGGGACGTGGATCTCGTGGTGCCGGAAGGGGACTTCGTGTTCCTCGTCGGGCCGAGCGGCGCCGGCAAGTCGACGATCATCAAGCTCCTCATCCGCGATGAGCTCGCGACGCACGGCCAGGTCGTCCTCGACGGCCAGGACCTCGCGCGCCTCCCACGCCGCGCCGTGCCCAAGGTCCGGCGCAAGATCGGGATCGTCTTCCAGGACTTCAAGCTGCTCCCCCAGAAGAGCGTCTGGGAGAACGTCGCGTTCGCCCTCGAGGTGACCGGCACGCCGCGGCGCAGGATCCGGCCGGCGGTGGATCGGGTGCTCGCCCTCGTCGGCCTGACGGCCCAGCGTGCCCAGATCCCGAGCCAGCTGTCGGGCGGCGAGCAGCAGCGCACCGCCATCGCCCGGGCCCTCGTCCACGACCCCCGCCTGATCATCGCCGACGAGCCGACCGGCAACCTCGACCCGCTGATCAGCTGGGAGATCATCCAGCTGCTCCTGCGGATCAACGAGCTCGGCGTGACGGTCCTCATGGCCACCCACGACGCCGACGTCGTCACCGCCCTCCGCAAGCGGGTCATCGCCCTCGAGGAGGGCCGGATCATCCGCGACGAGGTCGGTGGCGCCTATCACCGGGTCGACTGAGGGCGCCCGATGATCGGCTTCGTTCTCTTCAGCGTCCGGCGCGCCTGGCAGGGCTTCTGGCGCAACGCGCTGATGAGTCTCGCCGCGACCGCGACGATGGTCCTGATGCTCGTCCTGCTCGCGGGGTTCTGGATCATCCAGACGGGCCTCCTCTCGGCGCTCGACTTCACCGAGCAGAAGGTCGAGGTCGTGGCGAACATCGAGCTCGAGGCGTCGCCGGCGAACGTGGACGACCTGAAGGTCCGGCTGGAGGCGATGCCCGAGGTCGCGGGCGTGACCTTCGTGAGCCGCGAGGAGGCGCTCGCCCGGTTCCAGCAGTCGATGAAGGAGCAGGGCCGCGAGGACTTGACGAAGTACCTCGACAGCAACCCGCTGACCGCCAGCTATGAGGTCAAGCTGATCGATCCGAGCTATGCCTCAGTCATCGCCGAGCGCCTGCGCGCCGAGCCGATCGTCCGCAACGTGCTCGACACGAAGGACACCGCCCAGAACGTCAAGACCGTCACCGACATCCTGCGCACGGCGGGCTCGGTGATCCTCGTCGTGATCGGCGTGATCGTGCTCTTCATCATCGTGAACACGATCCGGCTCGCCGTCGTCGCTCGCGCCGAGGAGATCGAGATCATGCGGCTCGTGGGCGCCTCGGACGCATTCATCCGCTGGCCGTTCGTCTTCGAGGGCGCGATGGTCGGTCTGCTCGGAGCGGGGATCACCCTCGGCGGCCTGTACCTGCTGGCCGATCCGATCTCGTCGTTCATGGTCGACTTCTTCCGGGTCCTGCCGCTGAGCTTCGGGTCCCTGACCCGCGATCTGGTGGTCCTCGTCACGGCGGCCGGTCTCGGCCTCGGAGTGCTGGGCTCGTGGCTGTCGGTCCGGACCTACCTGATCCGCTGAGCCCCTGTTCGCTCTCGGTGAAGTTCCATTCATCGACGATCCGGACGCCGGCTGCCACGCGTAGCATCGGGCGAGCGCGGGTGTAGTCTTTCGGCCCGCCCGCCTCCTGCACGTGGAGAACCGCGCCCTCGATGCACCCGTCCGACCCGTCCGACCCGTCCGCGCCGGATCTCCGGCGCAGCCCCGACGCCGAGCCGGCGTCCGCGTTCCCGTCCACCGCCGATCCGATCGGCGCCAACGTCGAGGTGACCCCGGTCCCGCCCGCGCCTGCCACGAGCAACTCCACCCGCGACGCCTCGCGCGGACCGATCCTGGCCCTGGCGATGATCGTCGTGTCCGTCCTCGCGGGTGGCGCCCTCTTCGTGTCGGGCTTCCTCGTCGGTCAGCGCGCGACCGCCCAGCCGGGCACGCCCGTCGCCGCAGCCGATGCGTTCCAGCCCTTCTGGGACAGCTACTCGACGATCATCAAGCGCTACGCCGGTGGCGAGATCGACCAGGACGCGTTGATCAGCGGCGCGATCAAGGGCATGGTCGACGCGCTCGAAGACCCGTACTCGGGCTACCTCACGCCCGACGAGTACCGCCAGGGCCTGCAGGACCTGTCCGGCCAGTTTGAGGGCATCGGGGCCGAGATCGGGACGCGCAACGCGGCGGGCGAGACCTCGGAGTGCACGACGCTCGGCCCGGACTGCTTCCTGATCGTGGTGACCCCGATCGAGGGGTCGCCGTCCGAGAAGGCGGGCCTGAAGGCGGGCGACGCGATCATCGCGGTGGACGGGACATCCCTCGACGGGCTCACGATCGACGGCGCCCGGGACCGGATCCGCGGCAAGAAGGGGACGGAGGTCGTCCTGACGGTCAGCCGCGGCGACGCCCGGCCCGTCGACATCACGGTCGTCCGCGACGTGATCATCAGCAAGGAGGTCATCGTCGAGGAGCTGGCGGACGGCGAGGTCACGCACATCGCGCTGACCGGCTTCTCGGACAACTCGGCGACGAAGTTCCATGACGCGCTCCAGAAGGCGCTCAAGGCCGGCCAGACCCGGTTCATCCTCGATCTCCGCGGCGATCCGGGCGGCTATGTCACGGCGGCCAGGTCGATCGTCAGCGAGTTCCTCAAGGACGGCCCGATCTTCTGGGAGGAGGACGCCGACGGGACGCAGACCCAGACCGACGCGACCGGCCAGGGGATCGCGACCGACGAGGACATCAAGCTGGTCGTCCTGATCGACCGTGGCTCGGCCTCGGCCAGCGAGATCGTGGCGGGCGCACTCCAGGACCGGAAGCGGGCAACGATCGTCGGCGAGACGTCGTACGGCAAGGGCACCGTCCAGCAGTGGATCCAGCTCCAGGACGGAGCGGCCCTGAAGCTCACGATCGCCAAGTGGCTGACGCCCGACAAGCGCTGGATCCACAAGGTCGGGGTGGTGCCGGACGTTCCGGTCGTGGTCCCGGACGACGCAGGCCCCGACGACGATCCGGCGCTCGACAAGGCGGTCGAGATCCTGACCGGCGCCTCGGCGGCGGTGCCGGGGGTGCTGCGGCCGGCCGCCTGACGACTGCTTCCGGGGTCCGGAGCTCGTGCTTGCGCGGCCGATCACCTTCCTGTACGGTGGCGCGGAACGAAAGGAGGTGATGTGCAGTGATCGACAGTACGCGTAGCTGCACCACCTCGCAGGGAGTGGCCGTCTAGCCGGGCACCCCTGTGGGTGGACAGCTCTGGAAGGCCGGTCTTCGGACCGGCCTTCTTCTTTGGCTGTCGCGCCTGGACGACGCCGGGTGCGTTGGCGGCCCCGGTGCTCGCTCAGGGCGTATCGTCGGGCCGATGGCTCGCGGAGCTTTGCCTCGGACCTCCGAGGGGGAGCCCGCTCGCTCCGCTCCTCTCAGCCGCCGTGCCAGCCTCGCCCAGCCGCGACGATCGCAGACGCGGCGGAACGCGAAATCATCGAACATTCGACCGCGCCGCCGGCGCACTCACACCAAGGATCCACCGTGGCCGACGAGAAGACGATCGCGCTCAACCGACGGGCGCGGCATGAGTTCACCATCGACGAGACGTTCGAGGCGGGGATCGTCCTGACCGGGACGGAGATCAAGTCGATCCGGGCCGGCAAGGTCAACCTGTCCGACGCCTACGCGCGGATCGAGCGTGACGAGGCCTGGCTGATCGGTGCCCACATCGCCCCGTTCGAGCAGGCCAACCGCTACAACCACGAGCCCAAGCGGATCCGCAAGCTGCTCCTGCGCCGGTCCGAGATCGACGAGCTGCTCGGCCGAACGAAGGCGAAGGGCCAGACGATCGTGCCGCTCCGGCTGTACCTGACATCGAAGGGCCGCGCCAAGCTCGAGCTCGGCCTGGCCAGAGGCAAGAACCTGTTCGACCGGCGACGCGACATCGCCGACCGCGACGCCAAGCGCGACGTGGCGCGCGAGATGGCGGACGCCCAGCGCGGCCGGCGCTAGGCTCCGACGGGTGCGCATGACCCGTGGCCCTGTCCTCCCGCCGGTCCGCCTCGGGCCGACCATTCGGGCGGTCGACCTCCACGCCGCCGGCGAGCCCGGCCGGGTGATCGTCGGCGGGATCGATGGCATCCCCGGCGAGACGATGTTCGAGGCGATGACGTGGCTCCAGGCCAACCGTGACGACCTGCGCCTCCGGATGCTCCGCGAGCCGCGCGGCTTCCCCGCCGCGAACTGCAACCTGGTCCTGCCGTCGTCGAATCCGGAGGCCGCGGCCGGCTACGTCATCATGGAGCAGGTCGAATACCCGGGGATGAGCGGGACGAACACGATGTGCGTCGTCACCGCGTTGCTCGAAACGGGCCTGCTGCCGATGACCGAGCCCGTGACCGAGCTCACGCTCGAGGCGCCGGCCGGACTGATCCGCATCCGGGCTGACTGTGCCGACGGCAAGGTCACCGGCGTCACGTTCCGCAACGTGCCGGCGTTCGCCACCCACCTCGATGTGGTCGTCGAAGTCCCGCATCTCGGCTCGGTCACGGTCGATGTCGCCTACGGCGGGATGTTCTACGTCATCGCGTCGGCCGAGGCATTCGGGCTCCGCCTCACGCCGGACGAGGGCGCGGACATCGTGCGCATCACCGAGATGATCAAGGCGGCCGCCAACGAGCAGCTGCCGGTCGTCCATCCGGAGCAGCCGGGATTCGCCGGGATCACGATCGGTCAGCTGTCCGGGCCGGCACACGATCCGGCGAACACGATGCGGAACGTGGTCACCGTCTCGACCGGCACGCTCGACTGGGCGCGGCCGGCGACCTGGACGGGCGCGATCGACCGTTCGCCGTGCGGGACCGGGACGTCGGCCCGGATGGCGACGCTCCATGCCCGGGGGCGCCTGGCGATCGGCGAGGACTTCCACCACGAGGGGATCCTCGGGACCGTGTTCACGGGGCGACTGCTGGCGGAGACGGAGATCGGAGATCGGACGGCGGTCGTGCCCCAGATCACGGGTCAGGCATGGATCACCGGGATCGCCGATTACGTCGTGGATCCGACCGATCCCTTCCCTGACGGCTTCACGATCGGCGACATCTGGGCCTGATGCGTCAGACCGGGTTGACGGGGCCGGGCGGGCGTCAGCGCAGGAAGTAGCGACGGTTCAGCGGAAGCTCGTCCACCGGCTCGATCGCGAGCGGCCGGCCGTCGAGCGTGACGCGGCCGTCGGTCGGGTCGATGTCGATCGGCGCGGTGGCGCGGTTCAGCCAGAGGTCGTCGCGGGTCAGGCCGCGCGTCCGCCCGATCGGCACGACCTCGCGGCCGGCGGCGGAGCGACGACGCAGTGTCGCGGCTGCCGACGCCGACGCGAACGTGACCCCGAGCCGCGCTGCCAGGCCCGTGGAGCCACCCCAGTCCGGGCGGTAGCGGGTGGGCTCGGCCCGCTCCACCGTCGCGTTCCCTTCGCCGAGCGGGGCCCAGGCGGCCACGCCGGACTTCAGGACGAGCTCCGGCTTGGCCCCGAACCAGGCGGGCTTCCACAGGACGACGTCGGCGATGCGACCCGGCCGGAGCGAGCCGACGTGGTCGGCGAGGCCGTGCGTGATCGCGGGCTCGATCGTGACCTTGGCCAGGTAGCGGAGCACGCGCTCGTTGTCGTCCTCCGTGCCCGGCCCGCCGCCCCGCTTCAGCGTGCTACCACGCCAGCGTGTCAGCACGCTGGCAAGCTGAAGCGATCGCCGGACCGTCTCCATGATCCGGCCCATCCCCTGCGAATCGGAGTTGATGATCTGGATCGCGCCGAGGTCGTGGAGCGGCCCCTCTGCGGCCATCGTGGCCGGATGGACTCGGCCCGCAGCGAGCGCGACATCGGCCGCCACGGCCATCGATCCGCCGTGGTTCAGCACGATCATCGCAACGTGCTCGGCAGCCGTGTCCCGCCCGAATGGCAGCGTAGGCGTCGTCGACGAGCAGATGACGTTCCGCTCGCGGACGAGCCCGAGCAGGTCCGGCACGTGCCCGCCGCCGGTCCCCTCGACGTGGTAGGCGTGGACCGTCCGGCCCGCGATCGCGGCCACGGTGTCCTCGAGCTCGGCGGTCTCGTGCAGTCCGTCCGTGTGGAGCGAGACGGCGACGCCGGCGGCGTCCGCGAACCGGAGCGTCGTGTCGATCAGGGCCGGGTCGGCGCCGTAGTCCTCGTGGATCTTGAAGCCGACCGCGCCCGCCGCGAGGAGCGCCTCGAGATCAGCCGTCGCCTCCGAGCGGGCACAGGCCTGGATCCCGACGTTGAGCGGCCACGCGGTCAGTGCCGCCAGCGTCCGCTCCATCGCCCACGGCGGCTCCTCGAACCCGGCGCTGACGAGGGTCGTCACCCCACCGGACAGGGCCGCGGGCATCAGGTCCGGGCTGATCAGGTGGACGTGGCTGTCGACGGCGCCCGGCGTCGCGATGAGCCCATAGGCCATGATCGGCGCGGTGTGCGGCCCGATCTCGAGCTCGATCCCGTCGCTGATCGCCGGGTTGCCGGCCCGCCCGACGCCCACGATCCGCCCGTCCTTGATCCCGATGTCGGCCTTGACGATCCCGATCGTCGGATCGATGACGAGCGCTCCCGCCACGACCGCGTCCAGCTCCGAGTCCGTGGCCCGCCCGGTCTGCGTCATCCGCGGCCGAAGGGTCTTCGCATAGCCCCAGATCGGCTCGTCGCCCGGAGCCTGGCGGTCGTCCTCGACGCGAACCCAGAGGTCGGTGTCGGCGAGCCGGACCCGGTCGCCGGTCGTCGGCCCGTAGCGGGCCAGGCGCTCGTCCGGATCCAGCCGGCGGGTCATCGCTCGCCCCCGGACCCGCCGTAGCGGACCAGCTCGACCACCTTCGTCTCGCCGGGCACCCAGGCCACGGAATCGCCGGCCGGCAGGTCGAGCCGGTAGCCCGCGGCGGCCGCCCGATCGAACACCAGCCGGGCGTTCACCCGCTCGAACGGGTGGTGGGAGGACACCCGGACCGTCCGGCGCGACGTGCTCGTGACGCGCAGGGTGAGGCGGTCGCCCGGGTCCGGCGCACGGCGGTCGGCGCCGGCCACGATCGCGCCGGGGCCGTCGCCCGCGATCGGCCGCCCTCCGCCGAGCGGATCGACCAGCACGACCAGTCGCGTGCCGTCGCCGAGGAGGACCTCGAGCCGGACTTCGTCGACGAGCTCGCGCACGCCGTCGATCACTTCGTCGGGCCCGACCGCGGCCAACCCGGCGGCTGCCACCTCTGCCAGCGTCCCGCCGGCCCGCGCCGTCTCGAGCATCGAATCGCAGATCAGCGCGATCGCCTCGGGCGCGTTCAGCCCGATGCCCGCCGACCGGTGCCGCCGCGCCAGCTCGGCGGCGCTGAAGATCAGGAGCCGCTCCTCCTCCCACGCCGTCAGTCGCACCGCCGCATCGTAGCGAGCCACGGCCCGCACCGACGGACCATGACATGCAATCCCTTGCGTTGGGTGGGATCCGGACGCCGCGCCGGCCCTCGTCCGCCACGTGGACCAGGCGGCACGGACCGATCGCTGAGCGCCCCGAGCGCCCTCGCCGGGCAGGCCCTTGGCCGATCCGGCGGAACGGGATAGAATCCGCGATCCGAACGGTCGTTCGGTCCTGTGGGGATGTGTGGATTCGACAGGGCCTGGCTACCGGGGAGCGCGAGCCGAGGATGCTGCTCAGGCCTCGTTAATCAGGCAGCAAAACGAAGTACCTGGCAACCGCCAGTCGACTCTCGCCCTCGCTGCGTAAGCAGCTAGTGTGAGCGTGGAAGCCACCTCCTCCTCGCGGGTGGTGGAAGCGTCATTCAGCGGGGATGCGGTCCGGACGAGCGTCGCGTAGTCCGGAATCAAGCCCGATCTAGGGACACGTGACTGGACCGTCCGGCAGGGTGCCGATGTCCGTCCGGACGGTCGACGACAAACCATCGGACACGCTCGTAGTGGTCTCCGGCGAAGGGTTCTGGACGGGGAGTTCGACTCTCCCCCATCTCCACCACTTGATCAGCGACGGGCGCCGGGCGCCGGCGCCGCCGGCCCGTCGCGCAGCCGCGACTCATGCGACGGCGACGGCCCTGCGCTCGCACGCGGCGATCGTCTTCTGGACGTCTGCTGGGTCCACCGGCCGCGCGTACCAATACCCCTGGGCAAAGTCGCAGCCGATCGCCGCCAGCCGGGCTCGTTGGGACTCGCGCTCCACGCCCTCCGCGACGATCTGCAGCCCGATCGCCTGTCCGACCTTGACGATCGCGGTCACGACTGCATCAGGCTCGTCCTGGCCATCGTCGTCGAGCCGATCGATGAACGCCCGGTCGATCTTCAACACGTCGACCGGGAGGCGGTTGAGATAGGCCAGCGAGGAGTAGCCGGTCCCGAAGTCGTCGAGCGCGATCCGGACCCCGGTCGCCCTGATCCGTGCCAGCTCGTCGATGAGCCCTTGGTGATCGTCGATCATCAAGCTTTCTGTGACCTCGAGGATCAGGTGTCGAGGCCGGAGGCCGTGCGTCTCGAGCGCCGTGGCGACGTCCGCGGCAAATTCCGGCGCGCTCAGCTGTCGGACCGAGACGTTGACGCTGACCGCGAGGTCCGGGTCCGATCCGGCCGCATGCAGCGCGGCGAGGTCGCGGCAGGCGCGCAGGAGGATCCAGCGCCCCAACGGGACGATGTAGCCGATCTCCTCGGCCACGGGGATGAACGTGGCGGGCGGAACGTTGCCTCGCTCGGGATGCCGCCACCGGACGAGGGCCTCGAGGCTGCGGACCCGGCCGGAGGTGAGGTCCACGATCGGCTGAAACTGGAGCGTGAACTCGCCGCGGGCGAGTCCCTGTCGGAGATCGGCCTCGAAAGCCAGCTTCATGGCAACCGCCTGGTGCATGGCCTCCTCGAACTCGACGAAGCGGCCCTTGCCGCCCGCCTTCGCGTCGTACATGGCGACATCCGCATCGCGCATCAGCTCGTCGGCCGTGGCGTCCCGGGGGTTCCTGCGAATGCCGACGCTGACGCTCAGCTCGATCCGATCGCCGAAGATGTCGAATGGCGCGGCCATGGCTTCGAGGATGCGCTGGGCGCACGAGCGGGGCTCGTCGGCGTCGAGCCCGTGCTCCAGGAGCACTCCGAACTCGTCACCGCCAAGGCGGGCGACGGTGTCTCCGGGCCGAACGGCCTGGCGGAGCCGCTCGCCAACGTGCACCAGGACGGCATCGCCCGTGGCGTGACCGAGGGAATCGTTCACCTTCCGGAAGTCGTCGAGGTCCAGGAGGAGCACGGCGATCTGGCCGGGGGCAGCGGTGCGCTGGGCGAGGGCGCGCTCAATCCGGTCGTGGAACAGGTGCCGATTGGCAAGCTGGGTCAGCCCGTCGTGCAAGGCCTGGTGTCGAAGCCGGCCCTGGTACACGCGTCGCTCGGTGACGTCGCGAATCGTGATCGCGAAGCCCCGCACGGCGGGGTCATCTCGCAGGTCGGCGACGGTGCACTCGACATCGAGCCGATGCCCGTCAGCGTGACGCAGCCCGGCTGGTAGCTCGAACGCGCCAGCATGATCCGACCGGAGGAGCGAGTTGACAGTGGCCTCGGACGAGAGCAGTCCGTCGAGCGGGCGGCCCACGAGGGAGGTGGCGCTTCGGCCGAGCATCCGCGCCGAGGACGGGCTGGCGTACTGGATCGTTCCGTCGGGCGTGACGACCAGGACGACATCGGATGCGTTCCGGATGATCGACTCGAACCGCATCGCCGACTCGCGCTCGGCCTGGAGGCGCAAGAGTCGGCCGTTCTCGCGCAGGCCAACGATCTGGCGACCGATGACCAGCGCGCCCAGCCCAGTGGAGCCCGCAGCGAGTTGGATCGTCTGCATTGAGAAGGTCGGATCGAGATGGGCCAGCAGCGCCCAGTAGCCGGCCGTCAGGAACGCGTACGGAACAAGGGTGACCCCGAGTCGCTGCATCGGCACGGCGGGTGAGGCCGCCCGTCGAGGCAACGCGGCCGCCTTGCGCTGCTCGAGGGCGGCGAGCGCCAGCAGGACCGTGGAAGCCATCCAGAGTGCATCGATCGGGTGTCCCGGGGCGTACAGGCCCTTGCTCGACAGGACACTCCACGCGATGTCGTCGACGAACAACGCCGCGATCCCGCCCAGGAGGAGGGTCAGCGCCCGCCGCTGGTGCGGAAACGACTGGCGGAGCGTGGCGGTGGCCAAGCCGGACAGGAGCATCAGGTCGCCGAGGGGATAGCCGAGCGTTGTGGCGGCGGCGATCGGATCGTCTCCGAGGTGCGGCCCTGCGGCGCTCAGGACCGCGACCCACACCACGATGCCGCCTCCGACCACCCAGATCGCCACATCGAACATCAGGCGCAACCGATCGGCCCGTGCCTGGGGCACCGCCGGGAAGGCCACGAGCGCCGCGAAGGCGACCGGATAGAACGCCAGCAGCAGGGCGTCGACGGGTGAAGGAAATGGCAGGGCCAGGCCACCAACGGCGGCAGCGGCGGTGACTGCGGTCCCTGCAGCGTAGAGGCTCGCCGCGGCCCCGAGCAGTCGCCACGCCCGACGCGTGTCGCCGTCGAGACGGCGGTCGCGGGCGACGAGAAGCGCGAGGGCGGCGGCGAGACAGCGAATCGGCACGAGCGCACCGACTGCCATCACGGTCCGGTCGCCGGGGATGGCCACTGGACCGATCAGCGCCGCGGCGTACAGCAGGGCGTACCCGATGAGGGCGGCGCCGAGGATCGACTCCCGTCTCCGCGGAA
This sequence comes from Candidatus Limnocylindrales bacterium, assembly GCA_035699725.1. Taxonomy (GTDB): domain Bacteria; phylum Chloroflexota; class Limnocylindria; order Limnocylindrales; family CSP1-4; genus CF-46. Next base: position 17,142 of record DASSPG010000004.1, read on the forward strand.
TCCACTTGACCCGCCGACCGGTGGCGTGCCCTCGTTCCCTGGGGAACGGACGGGCCGCACGCCGAGCAAGCGCCGCGCCCGGGACCGGGAGGTCGGCGCTCGTCGTCGGCCGGATCATCGTTGGCGCTCGTCCTGATCGTCGTCGACGATCCCGATGGGGCCCGTGGACATCGCCTGCACACCACCTACGGAGTGAGGGGTGATCCTAACGGTCAGGTTCGCCGCGAATAACAGCGTCAACCAACCGGGCCTCCGCCAGCCTGCGTGCGTCGGTGCGCGCGTGCAACGCTTCGCCCACGCCTGGCCCGACGAAGGTCCTATCGCGGGGGGGTACCATCAGGTCCGTTTGACATGCATCTGCAACGACAACCGCGCGGATGGAAATCGAGACCCGTGGCGATTCTCTGGCCGGACCGTTGACCGCAGTCCGCAACCACGGTGATGACGACGCGGCGGCCGCTGTCCGGGTGCTCGAGCGCGAACGCTACAGCCGGATGAACGAGCGCATGTAGGTCGTCGAGGCGCCGTACCGGGCGAACGTGTCGTAGAACTCGCGGCTGGTCATGACCCCGTTGCGGTTCGCCGCGAACAGGCTGGCCATCGCGCCGAAGAACTTCGTGTTGCCCATCCGTGTCCGGAGCCCATTGAGGAAGTGCGACGACTTGAAGTAGATCGTCTGGTCGTAGCTCCCGGCGTCGCCGGAGGTCTCCGGGGCGGGCAGGTTCGGGAACTCGTAGATCGTGCTGTTCACCGGGCGGGTGGACGAGTAGGCGTTCAGCGTCCCGAAGAAGTAGCTGGCGGCGAACTCGGCGAGACCCTCGTCGAGCCAGGGCTCGCGCATCTGGTCGTTGCCGGCCATCCCGTACCACCACTGGTGGGCGACCTCGTGGGCCACGACCTCGCGGGCCGAGAACGCCGGGCCGCCGAGGAACACGATCCCCGGGTACTCGTTGCCGGAGGCCGCCCGGCCGGTCTGGGCGATGACGAACCGCGTCCACTGGTACTGGCCGAACACCGACTCGTAGCGGCTCAGGGCCGCCATGGCGGTGCTCAGGGCGGTCGAGGCCGCGCCGGTCGTGTAGTACACGCCGATCGCGACGCCGGCGGCCGAACCCGAGATGTACCTGTACGTCGGGCTGGCCCCGAATGCGAAGTCGCGGGCGTTGGTCAGCTCGTAGACGTGGTTGAGGCCGGAGGCGGCGACCCGGACGCCGGGGGCGGCAATCCTGACCGACGAGGACTCGGTCGTGAGCTCCAGGCGGATCTTCGAGGCGGTCCGGGTGTACTGGGCGTCGCCCGGGTAGCGCAGCGCGTGGCCGTCCGAGATGATCGGGAACCAGTGGCTGACCTGCATGATCCCGTTGGCCTTCGAGAGGCGGCCCTCGAGCGACGTCCCGATCGTGCCGGACGCCCGGACGGCGAACGACAGGGACACGGTGGCAGTGCCGAGATGGGGGACGTTCTTGCCGAGCTGGAGCTCGAGGTTGCTGTTGTTGGTCCAGCGGGCGCTCACGGCCACCCCGTCCACCCGGTAGCGCGAGATCGAGGTCAGCTCGCCGAACGCCTTCGGCGGCACCGATAGGTTCAGCTTGCTGATCGCGGAGCCCGAGATGTTCTTGATCCGGATCGTCTCGGTGGCCGAGATCGTGCCGGCCGCGTAGCTCAGATTGGCCTTCAGCACGTACGAGGTCGTCAGCGCCATGGAGGCACGATTGACGAGCGCGGCCACCGCCGGCTGGGGGAGCGCGGTCACCGCGACCGCTGCGATCAAGGTGGCCGAGAGGAGATGTGACCGGTTCATCCGAGCTTCCTTCCGTGGTTGCTCAGACAAGACTGGCCCCGCGGGGCGCGCGATCCAATCGGCGGGACGCCGCCGGGCATCCGACAAAGGTCGTACGCCGGCGGCGGCCGGACGACGTGCCGGCGGATGGGTCGAGCGGCCGTCCGGGCGGCGGCATCCGCGCCGTGGCCGCCCGCGATCAGGCCAGGCGCCGGGATTCCGGGCGGGTCAGCGGGATCGCCAGGCCGGTCGGCGCACTGCTAGGCCTCGCCGGCCGCGTCGGACGTGCCGCCGACGCTGACGGCCCGCTCCTCGTCCCCGCGCACGATCCTGAGCTCGATCGGGAGTCCGGTGGTCGCGAGGATGTCCGCGAGCACGTCGGGATCGGTCGTGGCCTTGCCGGCGGCCTGGACGAGCAGGTCGCCCTCGCGGATGCCGGCTCGCTCGGCCGGGCTGCCGTCCTCGACCCCGCGGACGAGGAGCCCGTCGCGCTCGGACAGGCCGACGGAGCGGCGCAGACGTCGCGCCACGGCCGCCGGGGCGACCGCGATCCCGAGCCGCGGCCGGCTCGCCGACTCGCCACGCGCCAGGGCGTCGACCGCCTCGCGCAGCGCTGCGTCCGCGGGACGGGCCAGGTAGAAGCCCTCGCCGACGCGGTTCGTGTTGATCGCGACCAGCCGCCCCTCTCCGTCGACCAGCGGACCGCCCGACGACCCCGGCGCGAGGGGCGCGGTGTGTTCGAGACTCCCCCCGATCCGGCTCCCGCCGGGCCCGCGGAACGACTGTCCGATGGCGGACACCGTGCCGGCCGTGACCCGAGCCGGGCCGGTGGCGGTCGCGGCCAGCCCGAACACCACGTCCCCGACAGCCGGCGCTGCGTCGGACCAGGTGAGGGCAGGCCCTCCCGCCGTGTCCACATCGATCACGGCCAGATCGCCGTCGCCATCGACACCGAGGACGCGACCCGCGACGGAGCGGCCGTCGCGGAACGTCACGGTGACCTCGTCGCCGCGGAGGTTGTGGGCGTTGGTCAGGACGCGGCCGTCAGCGAGGACGAAGCCGCTGCCGCGGTTCCGCCGACCGATGCCGACGACCGCCGGGCCCGCGCCGTCATGAACGGCGCGGATGGCGCTGGAGAGGTCATCGAGGATGGACATGAACGTCGTGCTCCCTGGGGTCATCCGGGACTCGGCCATACGCGGGTCGAGTACTCAGTTGCAAGTCGCAACATACAACCGACGGCACGACGGATGCAAGCCTCGTCGTACGATGACGCCGATGCGTGAGACTGCGACGCCGGACGGTCCACCCAGCGCCCTGGAGTCAGCCCTCGATCGAGTGGGCGACCGCTGGTCGCTCCTGGTCGTGGACGCCCTGCTCGACGGCCCGCGCCGGTTCGGCGAGCTGCGCGAGGCGCTTCCCGCGATCGCCCCGAACATCCTCACGGATCGACTGCGCCGGATGGAGCGCGAGCGGATCCTTGTCGCCGCGCCGTACTCGACCCGCCCGCCCCGGATGGAGTACGCCCTCACCGGCGATGGGCGCGATCTCGCGTCGGCGCTCCGCCTCCTGGCCGACTGGGGGAGTCGTCGCGTCGGCGGCGAGCCACTCCGTCACGAGCGGTGCGGGACCGCGATCGAGGCCCGCTGGTACTGCCCGACCTGCGGCGAGCCGGTCGCGGATGCCGAGATCGGCGCGCTCGAAGGGACGCGGAGCGTCTGAGGCGCCCGGACGGACCCGACTACGGGGTCGGCGTCGGCTGAGGCGTGCCCGAGGTGTCGGCCGGCGCCGCGCCCTTGCCGACCAGCGTCACGCCCGTGATCCGGGCGTAGTGCGAGTAGTAGGTCGTCTGATGGATGATCTTGCCGCCCTGGTAGACCGTGACGGTCCGCCAGACGTCCTTGCCCGCCACCGGGTACTCGATCCGCTCGCGGGCGCCGGGAGCGAGGGTCGAGGTGTAGACGATCGTGTCGGTTGCGGGTCGGACGTTCTTGATCGTCGGCGTCGAGATCACGACGCGACGCGCGGTCGGGACGCTGTAGAGCACGAACTTCACGTAGCCCGTGCCACCGTCACGGATCTTGTACCCACGGATGAGGACCGGGTACGCGGTGTCGTTCGTCCAGGACATCGTCTGGACCGAGCCGGATGAGCTCTTGAACACGGTCGCGTCGAGGCCGGTCGGGTAGCGGTCGATGAAGTAGTAGTGGTTGCGCCGCGCGCCCATCTGGTAGCCCGCCTTCAGCGCGGCGTTGAAGAGGGTCGTCGAGGACGAGCAGATCCCGCCGGCGAGGGCGCCTTGGGGCTCGGTCTTCCCGTTGATGATCGCGCCTCCGGCGCCGTAGCCGCGTTCCCGGGTCACCGGGCCGACGGCCTTCCAGAAATCGAACACCTCACCGGGCGCGACCACCGTGCCGTCGATGTCGAGGGCAGGGATCCAGATGTTCGCCCCCCAGTGATTGCGCTCGCTGATCGGGAACCAGGTCGTGTGCGACGAGATCGCCTTCATCTTCGGGGCGGCGGCGGCCGCCTCCGCGGTCGTCAGGGAGGGCTCGGTGGTGGTGAGGGACGCGACGACCTCGGTCGTGGGCCCGCCCGCGGCTCGCGCCTCGAGGAGCGCGTTGACCTTGGCAGCGGTGCCTTTCGTGTCGAGCGCCCGGCCCATGGCCGACGGGATCACGCCGACGACCTTGCTGCCGGACACCTTGAACGATGCGTTCCGGGCGGCCCGCGCGACACCCTTCGCAACGGGTGCCAGCGCCTTCTCGATGTTCGCGCTGCTGACGAGCGGCTCGTATCCGCCGTCAGCCGTGGCCCGGAACGTGATCCAGGCCCGGATCGTTGCCGCCGGGATCGTCCACGAGTCCTTGCCCTCGACGATCTTCACGTCGGCGGCGATCCGCTCCGCGGCGTCCGCGGCGGCCGTGGCCTCCTCGGTCGTGACCGCGGGAACGAGCTCGGCAAAGGGGAGCTCGACGCGGATCTCGGTGGGGGCGTCGAACCGCGCCAGCTGCTCGGTCAGGGTGGCGATGGCGTTCGTGGGGTCGGCCTGCCGTCCCGTGACGCTGGGCGTGATCTTGTAGCCCGTCTTGGTCCTGGTGATCGTGGCGTCGGTCGGGGAGCCATGCTGCGCCGCGGCGAGGGCCGTGACCCAGCGGGCCAGCGAATCGGGGTCGTATCGCACCTGGGGCGCGATGACCACGCCGCGGAACGCGGTCCGGGCGTTGGCGATGGCGCGCTCCACGGGATTTCCCGCGCGGCCCACGGACAGGGCCTTGGCGACCATGGCATCGACATCGGCCACGCGGCGCGCCCGGCTGTATGGAAGCGCAATCTCCTTGTCGCCCGCGATGAGGACCACGCGACCCGTGGCGACGCCGTCGTATGCCTCGTGGAGTCGCGCTGCCGCCGTCTCGGCCGTGAGGCCGGACAGGTCGATCGTACCGACCCGGACCCCGGGCAGGATCCGCCCGTGGTACTGCTGGTCGTAGGCGAACAGCGCCCCGACGCCGAGGACCAGGACGGCCACCAGCCCGAGCGCGAACGCCACCGCGAAGCGCGGCAGGAGCCGGCGCGATCGGCCGGACGGAGCGGGCGAGTCCACGACTTCCGTGGACTGGGGCGCGAGAGTCATCGGGGCGTGATCCTAGCGGGCGGGCGTTGGCGATGCGTAGTGAGCGGGATGGTGACGGGCGATGGGTGCGTGGCGTGACGCAGAAACAGCGTCTCGACCGTTCATCCGCCTCGCAACAGCACCACGATCCGGCGATTCGGCTCCTCGCCGATGGACTGGGTCGCGACCTGCGGGTGATCGCGCAACGCCAGGTGGATCCAGCGTCGCTCGAGCGCCGGCATCGGCTCCAGCTGGATCATCTTGCCGGTCTCCTCGACGCGCGCCGCTGCCCGGTTGGCGAGGTCTCGCAGCTGGCGCTCCCGCCGGCCGCGGTAGTCCTCGACGTCGACGAGGACGCGGGTCCACTCGCCCATCCGGCGCGACAGCATCAGGTTGACGAGATGCTGGAGCGCCGAGAGGCGCTCGCCCTTCCGCCCGATCAGCGAGCCGAGGGCCTCGCGACCATCGGGGTCCGCGACGACGTTGAGGCGACTCGTGTCGCCGGTCTCGACCTCGACCCGGACCGCGAAGCCGATGTGGCGCATCAGCTCCTCGAGGATCTCCTTGCCGGTCGCGAGGGCCTCGGGCGACGCCTCGGCGGCCTCCAGGTCGGCCCGTTCGGCCGCGAGGGAGCCGCGCGCGGCCTGGACCTCGGCGGTCTCGGTCGCGCTCAGGTCCGAGGTCGATCGGCCGCCCTCGCTCGAACCGCGATCGGGACGCTGCCCACGGTCGTCCCGGCGGGGGCCGCGGTCGTCCCGGCGGGGGCCGCGGTCGCGGTCACCACGCGGCCGCTCGGGAGCGGGCGTGTCCGCTGCGGGGCCGCCCTCGGAGGCGGTGGCGGCGGGACGATCGTCCGGCCGGTCGCGGCGCGGCCGGTCGTCGCGCGGCCGGTCGTCACGGCGAGGGCCGCGGTCACGGTCGCCACCACGGAACGCGCCGCGATCGGCACCACCGCGGTCGTCGCGGCGGGGGCCACGGTCGCGGTCGCCGAACCCGCGGTCCTCACGCGGCGGTCGAGCGGGAAGCGGCGTGCTCGCGGCGGCCTCGCGCTTCGGCGCCGAGCCACCAAGGGCGGAGCGCGGCGCGGCGACGATCCGGGCCGGCTCCGCGCCCATCCCGAGGACGCCACGGCTGCCCGCGGTCAGGATCTCGAAGTCGAGGTCGTTGAGCTCGACCCCGAACTCGTCGCGTGCGGCCTTGATCGCCTCCTCGACGGTCTTGCCGGTGAACTCACGGTACGCACTCATCAGCGACGTCTCCCTCGGCGGCTCTGGCGGCCGCGTTCCTTGTGGCGAATGGTCTTGTCGGCCGCTGCGGCGCGGCCGGTCCCCCCGCCGAGCGGGGAGGAGGCAGGGCGGGTCTTGGGGTCGACCGGCGGGGGCAGGACGACCGGGAAGCGGGGCGTGTGGTCCGTCGCGAAGGACGGCCGCCAGCCGAACAGCGGGAACATGCCGCCCCAGCCGATGATCAGGTACTGCTGGACGATCGAGAACACCGTCGACGCGATCCAGTAGAGGAACAGGCCGGCCGGCAGGAAGCTCCCGTAGATCAGCGAGATGAACGGGAAGATGTAGGCCATCTGCCGCTGGACCTTGTACTGCGGGTCGTCGGCCATCGACGGATCGTGCGGCGGGAGCATCATCCGCGACTGCACGAGCTGGAGCAGGGACGAGATCACGGCCAGCAGGCTGAGCCCCGAGAGCATCGAGCCCGCCGTCCCGATGATCACCTCGGGCTTGCCCCAGTCGAACCCGAATGCGATCGGATCCAGGCACGACTTGACGGCCTGGGTGACCGGGTCGACGATCGGAGTCGCGGAGCAGCCGAGGTCGATGATCCGGACGCCGAAGACGTCGAGCATCGGCTGCGGGTTGAAGTTCGTCAGGCCCTGGCTGAAGACCGAGTACATCGGGATCAGGAGCAGGATCTGCAGGAGGGCCGGCAGGCAGCCGGCGGCGGGGTTGATGCCGCGTTCTGCGTAGAGCTGGCGCTGGGCCTCCTGCTGCTTGAGGCGATCGCCCTTGAACCGGCGCTGGATCTCCTTGACCTCGGGCTGGAGCATCTGCGTCCGCCGGGTCGACACGGTCTGGCGGCGAAAGACCGGGATCAGGACGATCCGGAGGATGATCGTCATCCCGATGATCGCGAGCGCGATGTTGTCGAAGAGCTTGTCGAGAACGACGAGCAGGATGAAGAACACCTGGAAGATCGGCGTGAACAGCCATGACAGGAGGCTGAACGGATCCGTCGGGCGGACCGGCTCGAGGGGAATGGCCGCGGGGTTCGGCGTGGCGGACGGCGCGCCGCTGGCACCGGGCGAGCCGGCTGGGCCGGCGCAGGCCGCGACGAGCAGGGCGACGGCCACGATCGCCAGCCAGGGCAGGGCCCGGGCGAGGCCGGGGCGAACAGAGCGGAGGGTCACAGGGTCCTCGAGCTGGGTCTAGCGAACCGGGTCATAACCGCCGGGATGGCCGGGGTGGCAGCGTCCGATCCGGCGGACGCCCATCCAGCTGCCACGGAGGAGGCCGTAGCGATCGATCGCCTGCTCCGTGTAACGCGAGCAGGTGGGCTCGTAGCGGCAGCTGGCGGGCAGCCAGCCGAACACGATCCGGTAGAGCCGGATGAGCCCGATCCCGATCCGCTTCACGAGCTGGCCTGACCTCCCACGACCCCTCCTCGATCGAGGATTCGCCGCAACGACTCCACCACGGTCCGGTGGTCTGCCTCGACGATCGCCGGTCGGGCGATGATCAGGACGTCCCAGCCGGGCTGGAACGAGGGCGCCATCGCCCTGAGCCCCTCGCGAAGTCGTCGCCGCACGCGGTTGCGGACCACGGCGCCGCCCAACTTCCGGCCCGTTGCCAGGCCGAAGCGGGTCGTCTCGAGGTCCGTTCGCAGGAAGCGGGCGGAGAGGAGGGGGAGGGACCGGAAGGTCCCGGCCTGCAACGCCGCGAAGTCCTGCGGACGGGAGAGCATCACGAGTCGCGGCGGATGCGAGCCGCGCTCGCTCGTCAGGCCGTCAGTCGCTTTCGACCGCGGGCCCTCCGGGCGGCGACGATGCGGCGCCCGCCGGGCGTCCTCATCCGGGCGCGGAAGCCGTGCTCCTTCGCGCGATGCCGCTTCTTGGGCTGATAGGTCTGCTTCATCGGGACTGTGCGCGATCCTCTCCGCTGGGCCTCGGGTCGACATCCGACCCCTAGAGGCACACAAACGCGCCTGCGCCCCATCTCGAGCGCGTCGGCGCGTTCGTCGTCCGGCGGATGATATGACGCTGTCTTCGAGAGTGTCAAACGTCCGGAACGTGATCCGCGGCCGACGGAACGGCATTGCCGCCGGTCGCCGTTGCGATACTCCAGGGGAGTATGCCAAAACTGCTTGCGACCCCCGTCGGGCCGGTGCTATCCTCACCGGGCCCTCGGCGCCGGGACGCTCGCGGGTCAGCCCCATCGCCCGCTTCCTCGCGAGGGCTCCTGGAGCGTCGGCCGGCCCTGCCGCCGACCCTTCCGGGGCAGCATCAGCTCCGTCTCCGGCGAACCCCGGTCGGACCGTCCGACGGCCGGCTTCGTCCTCACCATTGCCAAGATCGGGACATCATCGACCGTATGGATGCCAAGCAGGTCTGGCGCGCTGCGCTCGGCGAGCTGCAGGTCTCACTGTCGCCGGCCAACTTCGAGACGTGGCTGCGCGACACCCGTCTCGTCGACGTGGACGAGCAACGCTTCCGGATCGCGGTCCCGAACGGCTTCGCCAAGGACTGGCTCGAGAACCGGTACCGCTCCCTGATCAGCCAGACGCTCGCGCGGATCGTCGGGTACAGCGTCCAGGTCGAGTTCGCGATCGCCGCCCCGGAAGCCTCGCCCGCCGAGGCCGAGCCGGCGGCAGCGCCCGCCCCCTCGCCCCAGGTCCGCCTCGAGCCCGGCCGTGTCGGCGGTGAGGGCAGCAGCGCCAACCTGAATCCGCGCTACACCTTCGGAAACTTCATCGTCGGCTCGGCCAACCGCCTCGCCCATGCCGCGAGCCTGTCGGTCGCTGAGCGGCCGGGCCACGCCTACAACCCGCTCTTCCTGTACGGCGGGGTCGGCCTCGGCAAGACCCACCTGATGCACGCGATCGGGAGCCAGGTCGCGGCAAAGTTCCCACGCAAGCGCATCGTCTATGCCACGAGCGAGAAGTTCACCAACGAGTTCATCACCTCGATCCAGCAGGGCAAGATCGACGAGTTCCGGGCGCGCTACCGGCGGATCGACCTGCTCCTGATCGACGACATCCAGTTCATCGCGGACAAGGAACGGACGCAGGAAGAGTTCTTCCACACGTTCAATGCCATCCATGAGGACGGCAAGCAGATCGTGCTCTCGAGCGACCGGCCGCCGAAGGCGATCCTGACCCTCGAGGAGCGGCTCCGCTCGCGGTTCGAGTGGGGCCTGATCGCGGACCTCACCGCGCCGGACCTCGAGACCCGGATCGCGATCCTCCGCGCCAAGGCCGAGGAAGGCGCGGTTCCGATCACCTCGGACGTGATCGAGTTCGTGGCCCGCAAGGTCGTCAGCAACATCCGGGAACTCGAAGGAGCGCTGAACCGCATCGTCGCGTACGCCTCGATGGGAGCGATGCCGATCTCGATCGAGCTCGCCCAGGCCGTCCTCTCGAACGTGCTCTACAACCCCAAGAAGCGCCAGGTGACCCCGGAGCGGATCGCCATGGCCGTGGCCGAGTACTACGGCGTCCAGATGGAGCTCCTCAAGGGCCAGAAGCGGGACAAGGCGATCGTCACGCCGCGCCAGGTGGCCATGTTCCTGATGCGCGCCGAGACCGATGTCTCGCTCCTCCGGATCGGCGCCGAACTCGGTGGCCGCGATCACTCGACCGTGCTCCACGCCTGCGACAAGATCACCCGCGAATCGGCGGTCAACGACGAGCTGCGGCGCGAGATCGCGGCGGTGCGCGAGATGATCTACGCCGACTGACGGCCGCGCGGCGCCACGCCGACCGACGCCTGAACCGGTTTGCGCCCATCGCACTGTGGACAACACCCCTGAATCGGTGGACAACCAGGGCCGGTTGTGGACATCCCGAGGCGCCCGGGTCGGACAACCCCGCCCGCGCCGTGGAAGCCCGCGGGGATCCGGGACGGTTCGCACGAGTCGGCCGGTGTTGTCCACCGTCGCATCCACGATCGAGCCCGCCGCTGGGCCCGATCCGTCCACCGTTCGGCGGCGGTCGTCCACCGCGCCTCGCCGCACGATCACGAGGGCCCGTCCACCGCGTCCACACCATGATGACGGTGATGACGGAATGAGAAGATAGGGTGAAGATACCCACGACACGTCCTCCGGGCCGATCCCTCGCGGACCATCGCCGCGGACCCACCGAGATCAAGCCGCCGGCGTCCGTCGAGCCGGCCCGGACCCTGAACTGGAGTTGTCCCACGTGAAGCTGTCGGTCATGCAGGAAAACCTGGCACGCGGCCTCTCGGTCGTGAGCCGCGCCGTCTCGAACCGTTCGCTGCCGGTGCTGACGAACGTCCTGCTCAAGACCGAGGACGGCGGCCTGAAGCTGACCGCGACGAACCTCGAGATCGGAATCACCTACTGGGTCCCGGGCAAGATCGAGACGGACGGCGCGACCTCGGTGCCTGCCCGCCTCCTGACCGACCTCGTCAACTCCCTGCCCGGCGGCGAGCCGATCAGCCTGGAGCTCGGCGAGGGGGAGACCCTCCACATCCGGGCCGGGCGCTTCGAATCGAACATCAAAGGGATCCCGGCCGAGGACTTCCCGACGGTCCAGACCGCCGGCGAGCGGCCGATCACGCGGGTCGCCCAGAAGGTCCTCCGCCAGGCCCTCGACGAGACGGCGTTCGCAGCCGCGTCGGACGAGGCACGCCCGATCCTGACCGGGGTCCTCGCGAAGTTCGAGGGTGACCAGCTGACCCTGGCCGCCGCCGACAACTACCGGATCGCGGTCAAGTCCATCACGGTGCTCGATCCGGTCGAGGAGACGAGCGTCGTGATCCCGGCGCGGGCCCTCCACGAGCTCTCGCGGATCCTGTCCGACACCGAGGAACCCGTGTCGATCGTGCTGGCCCACTCGCGCAACCAGCTCCTCTTCCACATCGACGGGGTCGATCTCGTCAGCCGCCTGATCGACGGCCAGTACCCGAACTACCAGTCCGTCCTGCCGGCCAGCCACGCGACCCGGGCGGTCCTCGATCGCGAGGAGCTCCTGCGGGCCGTCCGTCCGGCGGCCCTGATCGCCCACGAGTCGGCGAACATCGTCAAGCTCGGCGTCGGCCTGGACGGCGAGTCGGCGATCACGGTCAGCGCCAACGCCGAGATCGGGGACCACCTCGGCCGGGTCGAGGCCGCGATCGAGGGCGACGGCACGACGATCGCGTTCAACGCCCGTTTCCTCGCCGACGTCCTCGAGAAGGTCGACGCCGACCAGTTCGCGCTCGAGCTCAACGGGCCGCTCTCGCCGGGCGTGTTCAAGCCGGTCGGGGACGACCGGTACGTCCACGTCGTGATGCCGCTCCGGACGACCTCCTGACCGGAGGGACACCCCGGCCGGCGAGCCGGACGGGACGCCGTGCTTGATTCGATCCAGATCCTCGACCTCCGCTCCTACGCCCGCCTCGACGCCAGGTTCGGGCCCGGACCCCAGCTGATCGTCGGACCGAATGCGGCCGGCAAGACGACGCTCCTCGAGGCGATCGTCCTGCTCGCCTGGGGACGCTCCCACCGGACCTCGACCGACGCCGAGCTCGTCCGCTGGGGCAGCGAGCTGACTCGGATCGAAGGACGGGCCGGGAGCGAGACCGTCGAGGTGGCCCTCGTCCGGCCAGGCGCCGGCTCGGCCCGGAAGCGGATCCGGGTCAACGGCATCGCGCGCCGCGCGGCGGGGCTCGCCGGGCTGCTGCGGACCGTGGTCTTCGCGCCGGAGGAGATGCTCCTCGTCGTCGGCTCGCCGGGCCTCCGCCGGGCGGCGGTCGACCAGCTCGCCACCCAGCGCTCCGCGGCGTACGCCCGCGACCTCGCGACCTACACCCGGACGCTCCAGCAGCGCAACAGCCTGCTCCGGGCGATCCGCGAGGAGACGGCCTCCCGGGCGGAGCTCCGGTTCTGGGACGAGTCCTTCCTCGAGGCGGGAAGCGCGATCGTGGCCGCCCGGCTGCAGCTCCTCGAGGACCTGGCGGAGCCACTGGCGCGAGCCCATGCCGAGATCGCACCGGACGAGGCGAGCGCGGCACGCCTGACGATCGGATACGTGACGAACGCGCCGGCACTCCCCGGTGAGTCGCCCCGGGATGCGCTCAGCCGACGGCTCCGCGAGACCGCCGAGAAGGAGGTCTGGAACGGCTCGACGCTGGTCGGTCCACACCGCGACGACGTCGCCTTCGGGCTGGATGGACGGGACCTCGCCGGCTTCGCTTCGCGGGGCCAGCAGCGAACCGCGATCCTCGCGTTCAAGCTCGCCGAGCTGGATCTCCTCACCGAGCAGGACGAACGCCCGCCGCTCCTGCTGCTCGACGACGTGTTCTCCGAGCTCGACCCGGACCGGCGGGCCCACCTCGTCAGACGGATCGCGGGGCTGCCCCAGGCGTTCGTCACGACGACGACGCTCGCCGACCTCGACCCTGCCCTCGTCGCCGCGGCGACGGCGTGGGAGGTCGTGCCGGCCGGCGACGCGGCCGGCGGCGCGAGCCTGCGCGCGATCGGGGGAGCGGCGTGAGCGGCCGACGCCGCCCGATGGTGCGCCTGGGAGACCTGCTTCCGGACGCGGCCCGCGGCCTCGGCCTCGAGGACGAGCTCCGCCTGTCGCGGGCCATGGCGACCTTCGAGCAACTCGTGGGGGAGCGCGTGCCCGCCGCCGCGGGCGCCTGCCGGGTCATCCGGGTCGACGGCTTCAGCCTCGTGGTCGAAGCCGACGCGCCGATCGTCGCCCAGGAGCTCCGGCTCCGCGGTCCGGAGCTCCTCTCTGCGTTCGGGGCGACCCCGGCCGGCATCGGTGCCCGGGAGCTGCGGGTCGTCGTGCGGCGGGCGGGCCGGACGGCGGACTGATCGGAGCCCGGTGGTCGCGCCGCGTATACTGCCCGGACCTGCCAGCCAATCTCGGGGCGTGCGTCCCGAACGTTCCGGGCCCGCCTCGGCGTTCCGCGCCGCCCGTCGTCCATCCGGCGCCCATGAGCCACGAGAGACCCTGACTTGGCCGTCCGACTGCAGCTGAAGCTCGGCGTCATCGCCGAGCCGGACCGATCTCCCGATTCGCCCGACACCGTGGTCGTGGTGGAGCCGACGATCGGCGCCATCGCCCGCTCGAAGGGCAACCTGTACCTGATCGTCACCTCGACGATCGCGTCGGCGCGGGCCCAGGAGGCGACCCAGCTCGCTGCCGAGACGATCCGAGGCGAGTACTACTACGACGAGTCGGCCGGGATCCGGGTCTGCATCGAGAAGGCGATCGGATCGGCCAACAAGCGCCTTCATCACCAGCGCGAGCGACTCGGGCTGCACGGCACCAACGACAACGGCCCGATCGGGATCGGGATCGCCGTCGTCCGCGGCAACGAGCTGTACGTCGCGACGATCGGTCCGGCCGAGGCGTACCTCATCCGTCAGGCCCGCCTGTCGACGCTGCCCGACCCTCACCGCGAGCGCGGCCTCCCGACCCGCGACCTGGAGCCCGACGTCTGGCGCGGCGAGATCTCGGTCGGTGACTCGCTCGTCCTCGTCTCCCCGAACGTCATGGCCCGGCTCGGGCCCGACGAGCTCAAGGACGCGATGGTCACGCTCCACCCGCAGCCGTCGATGGAGCACCTCCACCACCGCTTCCTGGCGGCCGACGGCTCCGGCAGCGACGCGATGATCGCGTTCGAGGCGACCGAGGTCGCATCCACCCACCGTTCCCGGACGCTCGTGCCGGTCCGCCCGGCCGAGCCCCTCGCCGGCGCGCCCGACCGCTCGCCGATCCCGCTCGCCGACAACGTGACCGGCGGCGTCGCTGCCGTGCAGGCCTCTGCCGGCCGGGCCCGCGACGCGGCCGGAGGCGCGCTGAGCGGCGTGGTCCGCCGGCTCCAGGACCTCCTGCCCCGGCGCCGGACCGCCTATCGCCGGGTCACGCCGGCCGCGGCCCGCCGCGAGACCCAGCGCCGGGCGGCCATGGCGATCCTCGCCTTCACCGTCGTCCTGGGCGTCCTGGGAACGGCCGTGTGGGCCGTCGGCGGCGGCGGCGACGGCAAGGGCACCCTCGCCTCGATGGCGGCCGGAGAAGCCGCCCTGCGGACGATCCGCGCGAACCTCGGCCAGGTCTTCGGGCCCGGCGTGGACCTGGTCGAAGGCGACCCGAAGAAGGCGTACGAGCTCCTCGCGGCAACGTGGACCGCGATTGCGGACGCCGAGACGGCCCGGGTGCCGGCCGCGACCCTCGACCCGCTCCGCGCGGAGACGCGCGCCGGCCTGGACCGTCTCCACCGCGTCGTCCCGGTCGACGCGGCCACCATCCTGTCCTTCGCGGGCGCGAAGACGCCGCTCGACATCGACGGCCTGATCCTCGGACCCGGTGGCATGCCGTTCATCCTCGACAAGGCGAGCGCGTCGGTCTATCGGATCGACCTCCGGACGAAGAAGGCGACGGTCGTCTTCCGCGCGAAGACGAAGGCCGCCGGGGCGACCGAGGGCGTCCCTCGCCACATGGCGACGGCGGGACGGGACCTCCTGATCGTCGACGACAAGAACGTCGTCTGGCGCTGGCGCCCGTCGGATGCCACCGGCAAGGGCACGACGACCCGGGTGCGCGTCGCCGGAGCCGCCGGCTGGGGTGACGACGTGACGGCGATCGGAACGTTCGTGAAGAACGCCAGCGCCGGGCTCTACAACCTGTACGTGGTCGACCCGTCCGAGCAGAACATCCTGGCCTACTCGCCGGCCAGCGACGGGAGCGGCTTCCCGTCGAGCCCGCAACCGCGCCTGGCCGTCGCCCGCGACACCTCGAAGATGACCGACCTGCTCATCGACGGCGACATCTTCGCGATCGACGGTGGCGCGCTGGTCCGCTTCGTCGGGGGCCGGAGCGAGGGTTGGAGCGTGGAGCCGGCCGGAGCCACGCCGTTCGCGCCGGGCGGCGACACCCTGCTCCGACCACCCGCGGTCTACGAGCTGATGGCGTCGGCGACCGAGAAGCGGGTCGGCCTGCTCTACGCCTGGGATCGCGCGAACGGTCGGGTCGTCGGGATCGACAAGGCGCGCGGCACGTTCACAGAGCAGTACCGCCTGGCGGGCGGCAGCCAGGCCCTGTCCGACGTCCGGGGGATGTACGTGATCGCCGGCGTCGACGGTGCGCCCGCGACGCTCGTCTGGGCGACGAAGGACGTGGTCTACTCGGCCATCCTCGAGGCCGTCCCGGACCGGCCCGCGCCGAGCGCCGGCCCATCGGGTGGGCCCTCGGCCGGTCCGGGTGGATCGCCCGGTGCCTCGGCCCGGCCGTCGGGTCGCGCCTCCGTCGCTCCTTGACCCCGGACGAGCATGGGATAATCCCGGCCATGGCCAGCGAGGAGCCGCCCGCGCCGACCGGACTCATCGAGATGGTCGTCGAGAGTGTCCGGGTCCACATGCTCTCGAGCCGCCACGTGGTCATCCTCAAGGAGACCGACCACGATCGCTACCTCCCGATCTGGATCGGGCCGTGGGAGGCGAGCGCGATCGCGATGAAGCTCCAGGGCCTGACGGCGGACCGGCCGCTCACCCACGACACGTTCGCGGCCACCCTGGAGAGCCTCGGGGTGCGGGTCGACCGGGTCGTGATCTCGACCCTCGCCGAGGAGACGTATCACGCGCGGCTCCACCTCGAGCGCGACGGGACCTGGTTCGAGATCGATTCGCGGCCGTCCGACGCCCTCGCTCTCGCCGTCCGGACCGGCGGCCGGATCTTCGCGAGCGAGGCGGTCCTCGAGGCGGCGGCGCTGGGCGGCGATGGCAGTGCGACCGGCGAGGACGAGGGGGAGATCGTGCCCGGCGGTTCGCCGCTCGAGTCGACCGGAGAGCAGATCGTCGACCCGCGACTCGACATCTTCCGCGACTTCGTCAACTCGCTCGACGTGGACCCCGAGACCGGCGAGGGCCGGACCCGCGCGTCCGACAGCTAGGGACGGGCGGGTCAGCCCAGGACGCGTGCTCCTCGCCGGAGCGCCCGCCTGCCGGTCGCCCACAGCCGGAGGCGCAGGAACCAGAAGTCGCGCACGGCCCGGAGCACGACCGACGGCTTCGCCCCGGTCGGCGATCCCGCCGTGCGGGCGTAGTGCGGCACGCCGACCTCGGCGACGGTCCGGCCGGCCGCCTGGAGCTTGACGAGGAGCTCGGCCGAGAAGAACGCACCCCCGGACTCGACCCCGATTCCCTCGAGGGCAGCCCGCCGGAAGAGCTTGCACGCGCAGTCGACGTCGCGCACCTTGAGGCCGAAGAAGATCCGGTTGGCGAGCCGGTACGCCCGGGCGTAGAGGGTCCGGACCAGCGGGTCGGCGCGCTTGATCCGGAATCCGACGACGACATCCGGTGCGTCGGGGGCGGCCATCCGCTCGATCAGCCGGCCGATGTCGGCGACGCGGAACTGGCGGTCGCCGTCGGTGAACGCGACATGGTCGTGGCGGGCTGCGCGGAAGCCGGACAGGAGCGCCGCGCCGTAGCCGAGGTTCGTCGGGTGATGCACCGCCCGGACGATTCCCGGGTGGGCAGCGGTGAGATCGTCCGCGATCCGCCCGGTGGCGTCCCGCGAGCCGTCGTCGACGATGACGATCTCGAACGTCTCGGCAAGACCCGGCAGGGTCTCGAGCGCCTCGGCGACGAGCCCTTCCAGGTTCGCCTCCTCGTTGTGGGCGGGGAAGAACCAGGAGAGCCGGGCCAGCCGCTCGGTCACGCGCACAGACCGGCGGGCGGCACCGGACTCCCAGCGGGGTCGTCCGCCAACGGCAGGACCCGGAGCAGGTTGCCCGCGGTCGGGGCACCCACCGGGACGACGTCGTAGCGGCCCTCGAGGGCGGGCAGCTCGCTCGTCCCGTTGCGAACGAGGTACACGGGGCGCGTGGCGATGAAGAGATCGATCACTTGGGCGAGCTCCAGGAGGTTGAAATCGACGCGGTTGCGATCATCGACGATGCAGATGTCGGGCCGCCGTCCGTCGACGATCGTGGCATACCAGAGAGGTGTCGAGTAGCTCCACCACGACACGATCACCGCGTCCGGCTCGACGATCTCGAGGACCTCGTCGGTCCAGCGCTCCGCCGAGCGATCGGTGGTCCGGTCCACGAGCTTCGCCCGGGCCGGCACAGCGAGGAGGCTCGGCGCGACCAGGACGGCTGCGAGGACGACCAGCCCGGCCGGCCGGAGCCAGCGCCGCCCGGGCGACGGCGGCGCGTCGGGACCGGCGGCGAGGCCGCGTCCGGCCAGCACGTCGACCGCGGTCGCGGCCAGGATGACGAGCCAGGTCCAGGCGATGAGGACCGGCCCGAGGTAGTAGCGGTCGATCGCGCCGTCCGGGTAGACGGAGTTGAAGAACAGGGTGATTCCCATCGTGAGCCCGCTCAGGAGCGCGTAGCGCGGCTGGCGGACGATCGTCACCGCCAGGGCGACGACGACCACTGACGCGAACGGGCCGAGCTGCCCGGCCGCCATGTCGACGACATCCGCGACCCGGCCCGGGAGGTCGCCGAAGGGGTCGGTGACCCAGGAGTGGAACTGCGAGCCGAGCGTCACGTACCAGAAGCCGTCCCAGGTGGACGGGTCGGCGTACACGAACGGCGCCCGGAACCAGCCGGCGCGCAGGACCATCTCCATCCGGACGAGGATGGTCGGGATCGCGAAGGCCGCGACGCACGCGGCCACGAACCCCGGCCGCCGCAGGACCCCGGGATCCACGGCGAGCACGTAGGCCAAAATCGGCGGCCCGAGGAGCAGGGTCAGCGAGTGGTTGCCGACCGACAGCCCGACCATGACGGCTGCGGCCAGGAGCAACCGGTCGGCGCGCTGGGGGGCAGGCGCGAGGTCCGGGTCGAGCGGGTTGCCTCGCCGCCGATGCTCCCAGCGGACGAGCAGCCACAGGATCAGCGCGACGAACGCGAAGTGGAGGCTGTGCGGGTCGGCATGGGTCCCGATCGCCCACACGATCGGGGTGAGCGCGACGGCGAGGCCGGCGACGATGCCGAGGATGAGCGATCCGCTGAGGCGGCGGGCGAGATCGACGGTCACCCCGACGCCGACGGCGACGAGGACGGCCGACAGGACGTTCATCCGGAATGCCGCCTCGCCGATCGGGGTCAGGATCGCCGAGGTGAGCCAGCCGAGGATGACGTACGTCGGGTAGCCGGTGGGATGGGCGGTGCCGAGGACCGGCGGGACCAGCTGGAACTCGGCGGTGTCCCAGAAGCCGAGGCCGGGCATGAGCCGCCACAGGCACAGGCCGAGGGCGACCAGCCCGACGCCGACCGCCGCGATCCAGGGTGCGTGGAGCCACGGGTCCCGTCGGGCGCGGGCGACCTCTGCCGGCTCGGGCGGGCCGGTCACCATCCGAGCACGTTGCCCCAGACCGTGCCCCAGAGGTTCACCGCGACGGACACCGCGATCAGCCCCACCGCGGCCGCGATCCCTGCCCGGGCGACGAGGACGCCCCGCTCCGCCCGGCTCGCGATCCGTTCCAGCCCGATGGCGACGAGGACCAGGGCCCACGGCGCGAAGTCGTTGCTGAACCGGTAGCCGAACTGGACCCAGCCCTGGCTGAAGTGCATCAGGTTGACGAGGGCCACGATCAGGACGGCGATCCCTGCGCCCGTGACGAGCCGGCTGTGGCCGTAGCCCCAGGCAAGGGCTGGCAGGGCGAGGAGATAGGCAGGGCTGGTCAGCAGGATGCTCATGCCGGTGTCGCGCGGCAGGACGAGCGGGCAGTCCGGATTGAACAGGCCCCGCACGTCACCGGGTGCGGTGCAGAGGTCGCGGCCGGTCCCGAGGATGGACGGAACCTCGGTCGGCAGCCAGACCGGGGTGTTGAGGAACATGATCCCGACATTCTGCGGCAGATAGCGCGGATCCTCGATCAGCCAGTCCAGGTTGTAGTTCAACGGCCCGTAGAAGCTCGCCTCGAGCTCGTACAGGTGCTGGTAGCCGGGATGGAAGACGTGGCCGGTCGAGGCGAGGTTGTAGGCCGCGAGGGCAAGGAGCGGGAGCGCCGCCCCGAGGCCGGCCGACCAGCCGCGGCGCTGCCATGTCCCGCCCGCCCCGACGAGCACGAAGAACGGGGCGGCGAACACGACGGTGAGCCGCGAGGTGCAGGCCAGGCCGAACAGGAGGCCGGCGAGCAACTGGCGAGGATCGGGGACGAGCAGGGCGAGCGCTCGCCGTTGCCGGGGTGGTGCCGTGGTCGGCTCGGCGCCGTGCTCCCGGACGGGCCCGAGGAGGTCCTCCTCGCGCTGTCCGGCGTCGCGATCGCCGCCGAGCGCCACCCCGATCGCGGCGAGGGCGAGGCCAACCGCGAGGACGTGCGCCTGGTACCAGGTCGTCCCGATCTGGGCCGCGTACCAGAACACCGTCCCGAAGCCGAGGAACACCGTTGCCGCGACGCGGACCCACGGCCGGATCGGGAGGCGGCCGAGCATCCACCAGGCGATCCCGACGTCGATCGCGCCGATGATCGCGTACACGAGCTGACCGTCGGCGGCGAGACCCCACAGGGCGACGAACGGCAGGAGGACGATCGCGGGCAGCGGCGGGAACGGAACCAGGCCACGCGGCACGCCGTCGGACGTGGCGACCGGCAGGACATCCTGGAAGAACTCGTTGCCGAGCGACGTCCCGCTGGGGCCGACCGGGTAGCGGATCGCAGCGTGGCCCTCGAGGAACGCCAGGGCCTGCCACTCGAAGTGATCGTAGAAGCGGAACGGATGGCTGAGCGTGTAAACGACCAGGGCGATCGCGACGAGGATGAAGCCGGTCGCGAACGCCACGAGGGGCTCCTGACGGCGGTCCGCGAAGGGAAGCTGCGATCGGCCCTGTGCTACCCTGCGGTCCACCTCAACGCTCGTTCGGGGAGATCCAACCCGTGACGTCCGGCCGCGTGTCGGGCGGGCCGAGCCGGGGCGCGGACGCGCCGACGCGGACCACCTGGACGCGGGACGGCATCGGCGCGATCGTCGCAGTCCTCGCGCTCGGCCTCGTCTTCCGCCTCATCATCGCACAGCTCAACGCGGGCTCGGGCTTCGGCGTGGACCGCGCCTCGTTCCAGGGCTGGGCGATCGACCTCGCCCGCAACGGCCTCCACGGCTTCTACGAGCGGCCCGGGTTCCACGACTACACGCCGGGCTACCTCTACGTCCTGTACGTCATCGGGCTGCTCGGCCAGGCCCTCGGCGGGATCGGCGACCTCATCAAGATCCCGGCGATCCTGGCGGACATCGTCCTCGGCTGGCTCGTGTGGTCGATGGCCCGCGAGCTCGGCGCCGGCCGGCGCGCGGCGCTCATCGGGGCGGGCCTGGTCGTCGCCAACCCGGTGACCTGGTTCGACTCGGTGCTGTGGGGCCAGGTCGACTCGGTCGGCGTCATCTTCCTCCTGCTCGGCCTGCGCGCCCTGTGGCGCGATCAGCCCGAGCGGGCGGCGATCCTGACCGTGATCGCGGCGCTGATCAAGCCGCAGCTCGCGATCCTCGCTCCGATCGTCGCGGTCGTGACGATCCGGCGCGCCATCTGGCCGACCCAGGACATGCCCCCCGACGGCGACGCCGATGACGGCGCCGTCGACGCCCGTCCCACCCGGCCCGGCCTCCTCGAGCGCCTCCGCGCCTGGGAGCGCCGGACCGACCACCCGCTCCGGATCCTGACCACCGGGATCGCGGGCTTCGTCACCGCGGTCGCGCTGTGCTTCCCCTTCGGACTGTCGGTCCTGGAGCCGGGGCGCAACGGGGGGCTGTTCCACTCCGGGCTGATCGAACAGGTCTTCAAGACGGCCGGTGGCTACCCGTACGCCAGTGTCAATGCCTACAACCCCTGGGCCCTCGCCGAGGTCGATGGCACGGGCGTCGCCGCGAACAGCGGCTGGGCCTGCGATACCGTCATCCTGGACCCGCCGCCAGGAGGCGTGGCCTGCCCGGATGCGGTCATGGTCGGGCCGTTGCCCGCCGTCGTCGTCGGTGCGCTTCTGTTGGTCGCGGCCTTCGTGATCGTGAGCGTCGTCGTGGCCCGGCGACCCACGCCGCTCGTGATGCTGACCGGCCTGACGATCCTCGCGATCGCGTTCTTCATCCTGCCCACCCGGGTCCACGAGCGCTACCTGTTCCCGTTCGTCGCCCTCGGGGCGATCCTCGCCGCGGTCTCGCTCCGCTGGCGGGTGGCGTACGCCGTCCTGTCCCTGACGACGTTCCTCAACATGTACGTCGTCCTCACGACGCTCTATCCCACCAACCCACGGATCATGGACTGGCTCGGGATCGGCGGGGCGATCCGCGAGCGGAGCGGCGTCACGCTGATCGCCCTCACCGCGCTCGCGGCCAGCCTATGGGCGTTCACCCAGCTCCGGCCCGCCGCCCGGCGCGCGCTCGAGCGCGAGGTGGCGGCCTCCGGTGCGGACGGCGAGGAGGAGGCGCGGCCGGCCGACCCCGTGCCGGAGGACGCCCGGAACGAGGGGGAGGCTGGGCCTCCGATGGCCGACGCCGGTCCTCCCACGGATGGGTCCCGACGTGCCGACCGCGCGGCCGTGGACATCCACCTGCCGCGCCCGGCGGGCCTGCCCACCTGGAGCGAGCCGGCCTCGTTCTCCGAGCTCGGGCCCATCGGTTGGTTCCGGGCGAAGCTGGCGGAGCGGCCCGTCCGGGCCGATCGATCCCGGGCACTGCACGACGAGCCAGCCGGCCGGTTCGGACGCCTCGACGCCTGGCTCCTCGTCGTCCTCCTCGTGGGCATCTTCGGGATGCGCACGTTCCGCCTGTCCGAGCCCTACCAGATGCACTTCGACGAGGTCTACCACGCCCGGACCGCGACCGAGTTCCTGCAGGCCTGGCGCTACGGGATCAGCCACGACATCTACGAGTGGACGCATCCCCACCTCGCCAAGTACGCGATGGCCGGCGGGCTCGTGGCCTGGGGCAACGACCGGGTGACCGAGACGAGCGAACTCGGCGTCCCGGTCGTCGACGCGGCGATCGAGCCGCGCCACGAGGACCCGACCCTGCCGGACGGCCGGGCCGGTGATCGGCTCGCGATCGTCACCGGCTCGGAGCTGCGCTCGTACGACCTCGTGACCCGCCGGCTCCTCGCCACGTTCCCAATCCCGGGCGCCTCAGCCGTCGCGGTCGACGGGTCCGGCGAGCGGCTGTTCGTGGGCAGCTCCGACGGATCGATCTGGACGATCGACGGCCTCTCGCTCGATGTCGCCCGGGCTGACGGCTCCGGGGCGCTCGTCGGGGAGCCGGAGGCGTTCGGGCAGGTCGACGGCGCGATCCGGCGACTGTTCGTGACCGACGATGGGAGCGCCGTGCTGGCGATCACGGACGACGACCAGGTCCGCACGCTCGATGCAGCCGATGCCCGCGTCATCGGCACGGTCCAGCTCGACGAGCCGTCGGACATCGCGCCGGCGGGCACCGCACCAGCCCTGATCGGGGGCGTCGGAGCGGTCGAGGATCCGGCCGGGGCGGGTCGCCTGATCGCCTCGCTGATCGGCGGCGACGCCGCGGACTACGAGGCGCGCCTGGCCGGCGACGCGGAGCGGGTCGTCGTGGCCCCGATCATCGGGAGCGACCAGCGAACGAAGGTCCAGGCCGCGATCGACGACGGCCGACTGTCCGGCCTGAGCATCGATTCGGTGCCGCAGGTGGGCGTGGCCGACGCTGACGGCCTGCAGCTGGTCGACCCGGCCACGGGCTCGCTGACCGACACGGTCGACGTGGGGGCGCCCGCTCGCGGCATCGCCCTCGTCACCTTCGAGGACGCCAAGCTGTACGTGGCCACCGACCCCGATCCCGCCACCGACCAGCTCGGGCGGCTGGCGATCGTGGCGGTCGGTGGCGACCAGGCCAAGAACGGCCCCTCGCTGATCGCGACGATGGAGATGCCCGGGCCCGTCACCCGCGTCGCCTGGAACGACGCGACGGAGATGGCCCACGTGCTGGGCCGGACGCCAGACGGCACTGCCTCGACCGTCTACGTGATCGAGCCGCACGGGCGCGCGGTCTACGCCGACGCCCGCCTCCCGTTCGAGCCCGGCGCCTGGGTCCTCGACGCCGCCCGACCCTACCCGACCGACGACCGCCAGCAGATCCTGGCCTTCGACGCCGCGGGCACGGCGGCCTCCGTCGACGTCGGCAAGCACGAGTTCGCGTGGCGCCTGCCGGGCGTGCTGGCCGGCACGCTCATGGCCGGCTTCCTGTTCGTCCTCGCCCGGATCCTCTTTCGCCGTCGGTCGGTCGCGATCTTCGTCGGCGTCCTGTGCGCCGCGGACGGGATGCTGTTCGTCCAGTCGCGAATCGGCATGAATGATGCGTACGTCGGCCTCGGGATCGTGGCCGCCTACACCCTGTTCGCCGCCCTGTGGACCGGGGTCTGGCGCCATCGCGCGGCGTTCTGGCTGGCAATGCCCCTCATCGGGACCTGCCTCGGGCTGGCCCTGGCATCGAAGTGGGTCGCCCTGTACGCGATCGGCGGAATGGGCGTCCTGATCCTGGTCCGGAGCGCCCTCGGGCGATTCCTGACGATCGCCGGGCTGATCGCGATGACCGCGGTCCTCGGCTATCTCGCGATCAACGTCCCGCAGGGCAGCGGCCTGGGCAACCTGCCGTTCGTCGCGATCATGGTGGCGCTGACGAGCATCGCCGTGATCGTCAACGTCCTGCACCCGGTCGCCTGGTCGCTCGACGAGGTGCGGTTCGCGATCGGGGCACCCGTCGCACTCGCCGCGGTGATCGCGCTCGTCGCGATCGGGGCCGGCGTTGCGATGACCGAGCTCACGATCTCGTCGGCGACGGTCACGCCTCTCGAGCTTGCCCTGGCCCTCGTGGCGGTCGCGCTCGCCGCCTGGGTCGGCTTCACGCTCGCCGCCCGGCTGGGGTTCGGGCCCCTCGCCCCGCCACCGGCCCCCGACGAGCCGGCGGCCCTCCTCCCGCCGCCCGCCCCGCCGCCCGCCGAGGACTGGCTCCGGCCCGGAGCCCGGCTCGGCCTGCCGCAGGCGTGGACCGTCCTCTGCCTGCTCGCCCTGCCGGTGGCGATCTACGTCGCCTCCTACGTCCCGTGGTCGTTCCTCGACAACCACCGGATGTTCGGCACGTGGCCGAACGGCCACACCGGCCAGACCCTGCTCGAACTGACCGGCGCGATGTACGCCTATCACAACAACCTGACCGCGCCCCACGCGGCGTCGTCGCCGTGGTGGGCGTGGCTGTTCGACCTCAAGCCGGTCTGGTTCTACCAGGAGGGGCTGGCCGGCAACACGACCGCGGCGATCTATGACGCGGGCAACCTCGTGATCTGGTGGCTGGGCCTCGCCGGGCTCGGGTTCGCGGCGTGGCAGGCGTTCGCGCGGCGGAGCCTTCCTCTCGCCCTGATCATGATCGGCTTCGCCTTCCAGTGGGTGTCCTGGGCCCGGATCGACCGGGCGGCGTTCCAGTACCACTACTACACGAGCCTGCCGTTCCTGATCCTCGCCCTCGGCTACTTCCTGGCCGAACTGTGGCACGGCGCCTCGCGCCGAACGTGGCTCCTGGCCCGGATCTCGGCCGGCGTCGCGGTCCTGGGGCCGGCGATCCTGTGGGTCCTGGACCGGCCGCTGTGCGGCTTCGTCGGCGTCGACCGGGTGAACCCGGGCTCCCAGGCCTGCCCGCCCTTCATCCCGCAGTTCCTCCTGACGACCCAGACGGCGGCGACGGCGCTCGTCGTCGGCCTCTCGGTGCTCGTCGTCATCCGCCAGTTCGGCCGGCTCGGCGACGAGGCCGGCATGGCCGCCGACGGGCGCGATCGCGAGGCCGGTGCGACGAGCGGCGCGCTGCTGCCACTGGCGGTCACCGCCGCCGTCGCGATCTTCCTGACCGTCGCGATCCGGGCGGTCATCCCGGACGTGCCCCTGATCACCCTCGACCGGATCCCGGTCGAACCCGTCGCCATGGTGCTCGCCCTGCCGGCCATCCTGATCGCGGCCTTCGTCGCGACCGCCCGGGACGCACGCCGGTTCGTCGTCGGCGCGATCGTCGCGATCTTCGGATGGTTCTTCGTCGTCTACCCGAACGTCAGCGCCCTGCCGCTGCCGACCGCGATCGCCAACGTCTACCAGGGCGTGCTGCCGACCTACCTGTACGCGTTCCAGTTCCCGGTGAACAACGTGGCGGCGTCCGTGGCGGTCCAGATCCTCGGGCCGATCCCGCTCCTGCTCGGGGCGGCGATGGTGTTCCTGGCGCTCGTGGTGGGCTACGCGGCGTGGGCCTGGCGGCTGGTCCTGGCCGAGCGGCTGGCCGACGCCCGTGACGCGCTCGAGCTCGGATCGAGCCCGCGCTCAGCCACCGCCGGGACGCCGCGCGGCGCCGACGGGGGCGCCGCCGGCGACTAGCCCTGGCCGTCCGCCGGAGCCGCCGATCCCACCAGGCCCTCGGACTCGAGCGATCCGGCCGCGGCGCCATCGGTGGCCGGGCCCGCGCCGGCTGTCACGCGCGGCGATGCCGGCACCTCGGCATGGAAGCCCGCCGGCAGCTCGCCGCGGGCTGCGAGGCGGCGGATCACGAAGCCGTAGTAGTCGTCCACCTTGGCGGTGACGCGCTCCCAGCTGAACTCCTGCGCCCGCTCCCGGCCGGCCGCGCCCATCGCGGCCCGGAGCTCGTCGTCGCGCAGGAGGCGGGCGATCCCGGCCGCGATCGCCTTCGGCTCCTTCGGCGGCACCAGGAGGCCCTCCCGGCCGCGACGCAGGACGCCCTTGTAGCCGTGGATGTCCGACGCGACGATCGCGGTGCCGGACGCCATCGCCTCGAGGAGCACGATCCCGAACGATTCGCCGCCGGTCGCGGGTGAGATGTAGACGTCGGCGGTGCGGTACAGCTGGGCCTTCTCCTCGTCGCTGACCCGGCCGAGGAACTCGACCCCCTTGAGCCGCCGGGTCGCGACGTAGCGCCGGGCTTCCTTGCCGAGGGGGCCGGCCCCGGCCACGAGCAGGCGGCACTCACACCCGGTCTTGCGCAGGATCCGATAGGCCTTCAGCAGCTCGAGGAGGCCCTTGCGCGGCTCGAACCGCCCGACGAAGAACAGGTTCCTGGTCCCGTCCTGCCAGCGCGCGAGCGGGACGGCTCGCCCGAAGGCATGCACATCGACGCCGTTGGGGATGACCTTGTACTCGCCCGGGAAGTAGCGATCGATGAAGTGCTTGGCGGCGCCGCTGACCGCGATCCGGCCATGGAGCCGGGCCGCCTCGCCCTTCATCACCTTGCTTCCGAACTCGTACGAGGGCGAGAAGCCCCCGTAGGCGTGGAAGGTGGCGATGTTCACGCTCGTCGAGAGGCGGAGGATGATCGGCGACAGGAACGGCACGAACGGCTCGTGGAAGTGGAGCAGGTCGAACTGCTCGCGTTCGAGCATGGCCCGGACCTGCGAGACGAACCGGGGCGACAGGGTGATCGTCCCGACCGAGCCGTTGACCGGCATCGAGAAGCCCTTCCCGATCCGGATGATGTCGCCCTCCGAAGCACGCTGGAGACCGTGCGACGAGGTGAGGATCCGGACGTCATGGCCGCGCAGGCGGAGGTTCTCGTACAGGTACCGGACGTGCTGGGTGACGCCGCCGGGGAGCGGGTAGACGTACGGGGAGACGAGGCCGATCTTCATCCGGGTCGATTCTGCGCCTCGTCGTCGAGGGGTGCGCGGCGATCCGGCGCCGAGGCGTGGCGGGCGCGCCACTCCTCGTCGAACCGCGGCGGCCGGTGGCGCCCGCCCGGGTAGCCGAGGTCCCGGCCCGTGCCGTCCCGCCGGATCGTGCCGCCGACGACGGCCCGGACGTCGCGCGAGTATTTGCGGAGCTGCCGCCCGAACGTCCCGACCTGGCCGCCGGTCCCGTGAAACGACCCGTGATGATGGGTCCGGCCCGCGACGATCGCCGCCCGCAGGTCCTCCGCGGTCCGGCCCGGGAACGTCGTCCAGCCGGTCCCGATCGTGCTGGCCTCGTGGCTGTCGCTGTTGCCGACCGTCGGCAGTCCGTGC
>DASSPG010000005.1:0-42126 GCA_035699725.1 Candidatus Limnocylindrales bacterium
AAGGTCCAGAACGGCGACTTCGAGACGTCCTCCAACGGGACGACGCCCGACAGCTGGACCTCGTCCGGTGCCACGACCTACGACGGGCACACGGCCTCGGCCGGTCCCGGCGGGACCTGGACCTCGGCGGCGATCCCGGTCGCCTCGGGGATGCGACTCGGCTTCTCCGTGGCCGCGACCGGCGCGACGCCGACGATCTCCCTCGAACAGCTCGGACCGACCGGCGCGCTGCTCGGCAGCCTGCCACTCGGCCTGTCCGACAGCCTGACCGTCGCCGACGGTGTCAGTGCCATCCGGGTCCGCCTCGCCGGCGGCCTGCTCGGGACGTCGACCTTCGATGACGTCCGTGTCTGGGAGGAATGAATCCGATGATCCCGAACGCCATCCGGCGCCGTGCCGTTCCCCTTCTCGCGGCGGCCCTCGTGGCCGTCAGCGGGACCGTGGTGGCGGCGACGGCCGCACCGCTCGACCCGGTGCGCAACGTCGCGCTCCCATGCGAAGCGGTCTCGACGCCAGGTCTCCTGCCGCGCTCGGCGAAGAACCTCGCGCACGTCGCCAATGTCTGCGGGTTCGTCGGGACGGACATCGAGTTCCAATCCCGCCGCGCGGCCGACGGCACGATCCATGACTACGCGTTCGTCGGGACGATGGGCGGAGGGACCCGGATCTTCGACATCACCGACCCCGCCCATCCCCACGAGGCCGGTGCCTTCACCGATCCCGGCTACCAGAACGACGTGGCCGTCCGTGGCGACCTGCTGGTCCTCGGCTTCGACTCGCTCGGCGTCAGCGGGGCCACCTCCGACTGCCTGCGGGGCAAGGGCGGAACCGGGACCACGGGCTCCACCCGGGGTGGGATCGACATCGTCCGCCTCACGTTCGATCCGGCCACGGCGCGCTTCACGACGAGCCTGATCGACTGCTACCTCTCGACCCGCAGCTCGTCCGGCGCCCACACGGTCACGATCCATCCCTCGGGCGAGTGGATCTCGGTCAACACCTCGTTCGTCGGCGTGGAGGTCGTGGACATCCGCTCCGGCGTCCCGACCCTGGCCCGGTTCCTGCCCGACGCGATCGTCGACGACGCCCATGACGTGTCGTTCTCGCGCGACGGCCGGACACTCTACTCGGCCGGCCTCGACTCGACCCGCGTCGTGGACGTGACGAACGTCCTTGGCGGCCGCGTCCCGACCGTCCTCGCCACCGTTCCCAACGCCGCGACGCCCGCCCAGGGCGCCGACGGCCAGACCATCCAGCTCTCCCACCAGGCCGACACCTCGTCAGACGGGCGCGTCCTCGTCATCACGGACGAGGCCGGCGGCGGCATCACCGAGACGGCCTGCAACAGCGGTCCCTCGGGCAAGATCGGGGCGGCCCACTTCTGGTCGCTCGACGACCTCGCCGCGCCGCGCAAGCTGGGCTCCTGGCTGTACCCGAACCCGGGCCTCCTCGTGGATCCGCTCGAGCCGGCGCTGGCCGCCATCGGGCGAAGCGAGCGGGCCTGCACGATCCACGTCTTCCGCAACGGCGGCAACGGATCGGCCGGACCGGGCGAGATCGCCAGCGCCTTCGGCGGGGTCTCGTCGCTGCCGGGCCGTCAGCTCGTGACCGCCCACTACGGCGCGGGGACGTGGTGGCTGGACTTCTCCGCCGCCTCGACCTCGGCCGACGGCACGGTCGAGGACCCACGCTCGACGTGGGGCAACGCCAAGGGCTGGATCATCATGCCCGGTGCCGAGACCTGGTCCGCCAAGGAGTACAAGGGCTACATCTACACCGGCGACATGACCCGCGGCATGGACGTGTTCGCGTTCACGACGTGCCAGGACGCGGGCTGCCTCGTGCGTCCCACGAACACGGCCGGGCGCGCGTCGGGCGGCGGCAAGCTCGAGGCCGAGCTCGCGGAGTTCACGATCACGCGCGGCTCGTCGATCGGCGGGACCGGACAGTTCGGACTCGACGTCCGCTACGTGACGGGGGCGGCGACGCCGACCGGCTGGCTGACGTTCAAGGACAAGGCGGCCGGCCGTCGGATCGACGCCACCGCCATCGATTCGCTCACGATCCAGGGCGTCCGGGCCACGATCACCGGACGGGCCACCGTGGACGGCAAGGCGGGTGTCGCCTTCTTCGTCGAGCTCGAGGACCTCGGCAAGGCAGGGGCGGACACGTTCCGGATCGTGACCGCCGAGGGCTACAGCGCCTTCGGAGTGGTGGACAAGGGCAACCTGACGGTGGAGGGCGGCGGCCTGCTCGGCCTCTGACCCTTCGCTCCGCGGGCGGGCGCAGACGGCCCTCGCGCCGTCGGGGGAGCGCCCGCCCGACCATGTCCGTCGCGCGTCGCGCGTCGCGGCGTCGCCCGCCGGGGCGACGCGGGCGCCGGCGTGCCCGCGGTTTGATCCCTCGGGGCTTGACAATCCCTCGTCGTGGCTGTTCAATCACCACATTGTTCTATAACGTGGTGGTTATGCAATGGCCGTCGACCCGCTCAGCTCCGTCTTCAGCGCCCTGGCCGACCCGACCCGGCGCGCGATCCTCGCTCGCCTGACCGCGGGTGACGCGACCGTCACCGAGCTGGCGGCACCGTTCGCGGTGTCGCAGCCGGCGATCTCGCGCCACCTCAAGGTCCTCGAGGACGCGGGGCTGATCTCGCGTCGGCGCCGGGCGACCGCCCGCCTCAGCCATCTCGAAGCCGCGCCGCTCCGCGACGCGACCGAGTGGCTGGCCCGCTACCAGGCGTGGTGGGACGAGAGCCACGGCCGGCTGGATGCGCTGCTCGCCAGGCTCCAGGCCGATCCATTCGAGCAGCCGACCGCATCGGACGACCCGGCCTGATCGGTCGAGCATCCGCGCAAGGAGGAACCGTCATGTCCCGGACCACGATCGACGCCCCCGCAGGCCAGCCCTTCATCGACGTCAGCCGCGAGTTCGACGCGCCGCGCGATCTCGTCTTCCGCGCCTTCAGCGAGCCCGAGCTCCTCGCCCAGTGGCTGGGCCCGCGCAAGTACGAGATGATCGTCGACGAGTACGACGTCCGGGCCGGTGGCAGCTGGCGCTACCGCCATCGCGGGGCGGACGGCACCGAGCACGCCTTCCATGGCGTGTTCCACGGTGACCAGACGCCGGACGGGATGCTCCAGACCTTCGAGTACGAGGGTGCCCCGGGGCATGTCTCGCTCGACCAGCTGGTGCTCGAGGACAACGGTGGCAGGACGGTCGTGCGCGGCCACTCGGTGTATCAATCCGTGGCCGCCCGCGACGCGATGATCGAGAGCGGCATGGAAGGCGGGATGAACGAGGGATTCGACCGTCTCGACGAGCTCCTGGCCGGACGACTCGCACGGACCTGAGGCCGGCCCCGAAATCACCTGAAAGGAACACCTGATGGACTTCACCCTCGAGCTCGTCGTCGTCCCCGTGTCCGACGTCGACCGCGCCAAGGCCTTCTACCAGGATCAGTGCGGCTTCGTCCTGGACGTGGACCACAGGATCAACGACGAGTACCGGGTCGTGCAGCTGACGCCGCCGGGCTCCGGCTGCTCGATCTCGATCGGGAAGGGCCTCGCGAAGATGGCGCCGGGCACGCTCCAGGGCCTCCAGCTGTGCGTGTCCGACATCGACGCGGCACGGGCCCAGTACCTCGCGGCCGGCGTCGACATCAGCCCGGTCCGGTCCTTCGTCGACGGCGAGTGGAAGGACGGCCACGGTGGTCCGTGGAACTCATTCGCCTTCTTCAGCGACCCGGACGGCAACGGCTGGGCCATCCAGGAGAAGCCGACGCCCGCCTGACGTCGCGTTCCGCGGCGCCCGAGGCGGAACGCCGCGTCGGGCCTCCGCGTGGCCACGGTCGGGCGGACGGGGTGCGTCGGGGCCCCGACTCTGAGCCGTCTGTCAGGTCGGAACGGGCGGAACGGCACGGCGCGCTGGACGAGCGGCGCTGCCATGGTCGCTGGGCCACGTGCAGCAAGGAGCGTCCATGTCCGCCGGATCCACCCGCACCCTCCGCCAGGAACGTCGCGCCGCGGCCCTCGCCGCCCGGCGCAATCGCGCCCGTCACGGCCCGACTGGTCGACGTGGGTTGGGCCTCGGTGGCATCACCGTCCTGGCCGTGGCGGCGGGGCTCGTGCTGATCGGTGCCCTCTTCGTCCTCAACGGCCCCAAGCCCGTCCCGGTCTCGGTGCTGCGGGCCTCCGCCCCCGTCGGCATCCCGGCCAGCGGGTTCGTCCTGGGCAGCGCCGGTGCCCCGGTCACGATCGCGCTGTACGAGGACTTCCAGTGCCCGGCCTGCGCCCGCTGGGGCGAGAACGTCTTCCCCGGCCTCGTCCGCAACGAACTCGTCGCCGGCACCGTCAAGATCGAGTTCCACGGGTTCGCCTTCATCGGCCCCGAGTCGCGGGCGGCCGGTCGGGCGGCCTGGGCGGCCGAGCGGCAGGGACGGTTCTGGGACATGTGGGCGACGCTGTACGCCAACCAGGGCACGCGGGAGAACGGCGGCGCGTACGCCCGCGAGCGGCTGATCGCGATGGCGGATGCGCTGGGGCTCGATCCGGGCCGGTTCGTCGCCGACCTGGACTCGCCCGACGCGGAGCGCGCCGTGTCCGCCGGCGCAACAGAGGCCGCGGCAGCCGGCGTGAACTCGACCCCGACCCTGATCGTCAACGGGACGCCGTTCGTCGGAGCCACCTACCCGGAGCTGGCAGCCGCGATCGCGGCCGCGGCCGGGTCGTGACCGCGCTGGACCAGCCTCGGCGACGCACCCGCGGCGTGCACCCGGCTGCCGTGCTGGCCGGCCTCGACGTGGTCGGCCTCCTGATCGCGAGCTACCTGTCCTCGGTCGAGCTTCGCGGCGACCTGCCGTACTGTGGCCCGCTCAAGGGTTGCGAGGAGGTCGCGCTCTCGGAGTACAGCCGGATCGGCGGCGTGCCGGTGGCGGTGTTCGGGGTCGGGCTGTCGCTGATCCTGCTCGGCCTGGCCGTCGCCTGGTGGCGGTCCAACGACGGGCGCCTCCTCGCTGCCCATTACGGGCTGTCGCTGGTCGGCGTCGTCTTCGAGGTCTATTTCACGTACCTCGAGCTGTTCGTGATCGGCGCCGTCTGCGTGTGGTGCGCGGCCTACGGGATCAGCCTCGTTGCCCGGTTCCTCGTCGCGCTCTGGGTCTGGGTCCACCGGGCGCGCTACGCCGATCCGGTCGTGCGATGATGCGGGCGATGGATGCCCTCGACCTCGAGATCCGCAATGTCACCTACGGCCGGTTCATCGAGCTCGGTCGGGCGCCGACCCTCGCCGAGATCGCGCGCGGGACGGGTCGAACGGAGGCTGAGGTCCGGGCGTCCTGGCACCGACTCCACGACGACCACGCCCTCGTCCTCGAGCCGGACGGGGAGCGGATCCGGATGGCCAATCCATTCTCGGCTCGCGAGACCCCGTTCCGGGTGGACGCCGCCGGCCGGTCGTGGTTCGCCAACTGCGGCTGGGACGCCTTCGGGATCGGCGCCGCCCTCCATGTGGACAGCACGATCCGGACGGCGTGCCCGGACTGCCACGAGCCGATCGAGATCGCCGTGCGCGACGGCCGGCCTGACGACACGGATCTGGTCTTCCATGTCCTCGTCCCGGCCGCGTCGTGGTGGTCGGACATCGGCTTCACCTGAGGCTCGATGCTTCTCTTCCGGTCGGAGGAGCACGTGGACCGCTGGCTCGCCGGGCGCCCCCGCGGCGCGGTCGTGCCCGTCCTGACCCTTGCCGCGCTCGCGTCCGCCTGGTGGGGCAACCGGCTCGACCCGGGCTGGCAGCCGCGCACCCGGGCGGAGAGCCAGACGATCCTCGAGGGCCTCGGCCTGACCGGCCCGTTCTGGAGGCTTGGCTAGGGAGCCGGCCGTGCTCCAAAGACCCCTTGTCGCGGGCCGACGAACGGTTCAGGCTAGGGCGTCCACGCACCAATCGAGGACACGGCATGGACAAGAAGGCCAAGACCCCCAAGAAGCCGAAGCAGAACAAGGCCAAGGACGGGTCGACGAAGTCGAAATAGCCAGCGAGGGACCCTCAGATCCCGTCGAGGACCGCGCGGAGGCGGTCGGCCACGCCGAGGCGCTCGGCCCACGTCGCAAGGTATGCCTGGTCGAGCGCCTCGCCGCTGACCGCGAGGACCCCCGCGATGTCGCGGATCTGGCGGTCGGATCCGGTGGCGGCTGCCCACTCGAGCTTGGCCAGGATCACGTCCTCGGCCGTGGCCATGTCGGCGCTCGTTCCGAGGATCGACACGCGCTGCCTCCGCTCGAACTCCGTCATCGAGAACGGCCGGTCGCGACGGATGATGAAGTCGACCTTCGTCGCGTCGGCGCCGATCGCGTTGAACTGGGACCGGTCGCGAAGCGCCTCCTCGGCCGCGTCACGGTCGACGTAGAAGTCCCCGGACCGGAGGAGATCGACCAGCCGCTGGAGCGATGCGCCGTCGGGATCGATGACGAGGTCGATGTCGCGGGTCGCGCGCGGCTCGCCATGGAACGTGCTGGCAAGCGATCCGGTCACCATGTGTGGGACGCCGGCGCGCTCGAGGACGTCCAGGACAGCGGTCAGCACCGCGGCGAAGCTCACGTCGGAGACACCCGACCTGCAGCGCGGACCGCCGCGGCGAGGGCGGCGCCCAGGACGATGTCAGCGAGCGACCGGGCCACCGCATCGTCCGCCCAGTCCGGGTGGCGCGCACGGATCCCGGACCGGGTGAGATCGCGCAGCTCGTCGCTCATCGAAGTGGCGAGCCGGACGCGCTCGTCCGGCGTGAGCGCGCGGACCGCCTGGAGGTAGCGCGCCCAGGCGTCGGGTGCGGTGTCACGCGGGGCGGCCATGGAGCGCACTCTACCGCGGGTCCGGGCCGCTTGAGGACGGCGGTCGGATGACCCTTCGCCGGCGAGCCTCGTCCGGAACGCCGTCAGCCGGAGCGCGGGGGAGCGTCGGATCTGGGTCCAGTGGCGATCGGGCTCCTCGCAGCGAGCCTGACGGTGGCCCGTTCCGTCTATGCCAGGTCCGACTCCGCGTTGTCCAGCGGGGCGCGCCACGCGCGCATCGCGAGGATCGCGAGGGCGACGTAGAGGGTGAGGCCCATCAGCGGCGCGCCGATCCGCTTGAGCGTGGCCGTGTCCACGATCAGCCCCACGACGAAGACGAGTAGCCCGAGGTTGATGCCCCAGAAGATCACGTGGGGGACCCAGGACCGGCGGGTTGCGTCGTCGAGGACGAGCACGCTCAGCAGCCCCACGATGAGGTTGGTGATGACGCCGATGTAGACCGCGTGGTCGCTCGCGATCAGGACGTTGAGCGGGAGCGCGGCCGGGTCGGTCGGATCGGCGGCGGTGATGAACGAGAACACCAGGTACATGAACAGCAAGAGCGCGCCGACCACCCAGATCGAGGCGACCGCAGCGTGACGGAGTGGATCGCGATCCAGCCAGCCGACCCGGAGCAGTCGCGGACCGACCCGCACGACGAACAGGACGACCGCGACGAGCTGGGTCACCAGGTACAGGCCCCCGGCCGCCTGCTCCGCCCCGGCCAGGAGACCGACGGAGATGATCAGCCCGCCGACGAACAGCGCGACGACCTGGACGAGGCCGGCCGTGGGCAGATCGCGCGTGCCCGCGAGACGCCACTCGATCAGGCCGAAGGCGACGAGGACGAGGTATCCGAAGGTCATCGCCGAGGCGTGGGCCCCGATGAAGTTGCCGGGCAGGATCGCGACCCCGGCCGCCATGCTGACCTGGATCAGCGTCCCGAGCAGGGCACCGTACGCGAATGACGAGATCCCGAGGGTCACCGCCAGCCGCGGCAGGCTCCGCTCCCCGGCGAGGAACTGCTGCCACGTCCAGATGACGAGCCAGGCGATGGCGACGAGAAGGGCCGTCCCACCGAGCGCCCGGAGCGGCAGCGATCCCGTGTAGAAGGCGACGACGTAGATCGGGACGAGGGTGGCCAGGGCCAGGACGAGGCGTCGATCGGCCGCCCGGAACAGGAGGATCGCCGACGCCACGATCGACAGCGTCAGCCACCCGACGGTCCCGGCGTGGACGTGGGTCAGAATCTGGTTGCGGTCGAACTCGACCGCGTCAGCCCCGTTGAGGATGCCGATCGCGATGTTGACGGCGAAGACGGCCATCGCCACGAGGACCAGGTCGCGGGCGGCGACAGCCCACGACGGGGCGGTACGAAGCGCGGTCATCAGTCACCCTCTCCTCACCTCGATCGCGACGACCACGGCCGCGAACCGACGCCCGATTATGCGGCAACCCGGACGGCGCATGGACGTTCCGCCGTCGAGGAACGGACGCCCGTCGATCCCGGCGCACGGCCCCGACGAGGCATGGTGCTGATCGGACGGTGGACCGAATGCACCGGCCACCTTTGGAGATCGGACCACGTCCAAGCTCGTCGTGGCGGCCTCGCTGGTCACCGTGCTTCTTCTGGCGGCGTGTGCCGCGGCGCCGTCCGTCCCGTCGTCCGGCTCGCCGATCCCGGTCCCGCCCTCGGCGCCGACCGTGTCCGACCCGCCGGACGCCTCGGCCGCCCCGTCCCCGAGCGCTCCCGCGCAGCCCGCCTCGCCGGCCCCGAGCGCCAGGCCGACGCCTGCGACATCCGTCGTCTGGAAGGTCGAGGAGACGTACCTGCGGGCCGGGATCCTGCGCGGCGCGATCGACTGCACCCCCGTCCGAACCGGGCTCCCGCAGGGCGCGACCGGAGGAATCGAGTGTGGCTCGGACGATCCGCGCGTCGCCAGGCTGGGGTTCTACATCTTCGACGGCGACGGCGAGATGCTCGACGCCTACTACGCCCGGATGAAGGCCGAGGGCGTCGCCCTCGACAGCGGCAGCTGTGCCGAGGGCGAGGGCGAGGGGGCCTATGTGCCCGGTGAGGACGAGATCGCGAGCCGCGTCGGCTGCTTCGTCAATGCTGAGGGCTACGCCAACTACCGGATCACGATGCCGGGCGACCGCGTCTACATCGGGATCCTCGGTCGGACGGCCAACCCGGTCGATCTCGAGAACTTCGCCTGGCTCGGCAACCAGGACGTGCCCGGCAACCCGACCCTCTGGGGAGAGGCCGCCGTCGGCGGATGACTCGGATGGCGAACGGGCCGGCCGCGGGCCGGTCGGTTGGCGCATCATCCGTCCATGTCGAAGCCCACGATGCTGGCCGCCGTCTGCGAGCGGTACGGGCCACCCGAGCGGGTCGAGCTCCGCGCGGTCGAACGCCCGGAGCCGACCGAGGACCGCATCCTCGTCCGCCTCCGGGCCGCGTCCGTGAATCGGGCCGACCTCGACGGGCTCAAGCCCCGACCGTCCTTCGCCCGCCTGTTCACGGGCTTCCGCGCCCCGAAGGACCCCCGCATGGGCCTCGACGCGGCGGGGATCGTCGAGGCCGTCGGACCGGCGGTGTCGCGGTTCCGTCCCGGCGATGCCGTGTTCGGCGACCTCTTCCCGTATGCCGGCGCCGGCTCGTTCGCCGAGTTCGCCTGCGCCCGTGAGAAGGCATTCCTGCCGATCCCGGCCGGCATGTCGTTCGAGGTCGCAGCGACCCTGCCGCATTCGGCGGTCCTCGCCGTCCAGGGACTGCGCCTCCGCGACGGACGGACGCCGCAGGCCGGCGACCGGGTGCTGATCGACGGCGCGTCCGGCAACGTCGGGCCGTTCGCCGTGCAGATCGCCAAGGCGATGGGCGCCGAGGTCACCGGCGTGTGCAGTGGGGACAAGGGGGACTTCGTCCGTTCCCTCGGCGCCGACCACGTGGTCGACTACCGCGCGATCGACTACACGGCCAGCGGGGAGCGTTACGACTGGATCCTGGACACGGACTCGCATCACTCGATCCTGCGCGTCCGCCGGGCCCTCAGGCGCCATGGCGCGTACGTGACCCTGGGCGGGACCTCGGTGCCGATCGTCGCCGGGATGACGATCGGGCCGCTCGTGTCCATGGCCTCCGACCGCTGGTCGGGGCTGTGCCTGTGGTGGAAGCCGTTCCACGCTCCGGACGTCGCCACCATCACGGGCCTGATCGCGGACGGCAAGCTCCGCCCGGCCATCGATCGGCGCTATCCCCTGAGCGACATCGTCGCGGCGCTTCGCTGGGTCGAGGATGGACGCGCCCGCGGCAAGGTCATCATCGAGTTCCCGGACTGAGCTGCCATGAACGCCGATCGGTATGACCGGATCCCCAAGGTCGAGCTCCACTGCCACGTCGAGGGCACCGTCCGCCCCACGACGGTCGTGGAGCTCGCCCGCAAGGCGGGCCGACCGCTGCCGACCGACGATCCGGCAGACCTGTACCGCTACGACTCGCTCGATTCGTTCCTGGCGGTGTTCTGGCTCGTCCAGGAGACCCTCGAGACGCCCGACGACTGGTCGCGGATCGCCTACGAATCGCTGATCGATGCTGCCGCGCACGGCCTGCGCTATCGGGAGATGTTCTTCACGCCGGCCCGTCACCTGGCAGCCGGCCAGGACCTGCGCGGGATCATCGAGGCGTTGACCGAGGGGATCCTCGCCGCGGAGGCCGAGGTGCCCGTGCGCTGCTCGTTGATCGTCGACATCGACCGCGCCTTCGGGCCTGGCCCGGGTCTCGAGCTGGTCGAGAGCGTGGGCGAGCTGCGGCGTGCGGGCAGGGCCGAGCGCGTGATCGGGATCGGCGCCGACTCGACCGAGCTCGGCGTCGACCTTGCCGCGTTCGCGCCGGCGTTCCGGGCGGCGCACCGGCTGGGGCTCCGTCGAACCTGCCATGCGGGCGAGGCGGTCGGGGTCGGCCCCGCCAACATCAGGGTCGCGCTCGACACCCTCGGCGCGGAACGGATCGACCACGGGATCGCGATCGCGGAGGACCCGGCGCTCCTCGCGCGCGTCGCCCGCGACGGCGTACCGCTCACGCTCTGTCCGACGAGCAATGTCGTGATCGCCAACCGGTACCGATCGCTCGGGGATCACCCGCTGCGCGCCATGCACGAGGCCGGCGCACTCGTGACGATCAACACCGATGACCCGGCGATGATGGAGCTCGATCTCGGACAGGAGTATCGAGCGGTCGGGGAGGCGCTCGGGTTCGGCTTCGAGGACCTCGTCGACCTGGCCGTCGCGGGCGTCGACTCGACCTGGCTGGACGAGACCGACCGGCGCGCGATGGCCGCGGCGTTCGCCGCGGAGGTCGCCCGGATCGACGCCTGAGCCCGAGCGTCCAGCGCGAACCGGTGGGGAAGGGCATCATCGGGAGGTGGCCGAGCTCGAGCGTTCCTTCCTCGTCATGACCGGCGCCGACGCCGCGTTCGAGTTCCTCTCCGATCCGATCCGTCTGCCGGAGTACGTGCCGACGCTCCGGCTCGAGGATTCGACCGCGGTCGAGGGCGAGCTCGACGTCGACGCCGATCTCACCGCACGCGACGGTGCGCCGGCGGCAGGCTTCGTCGCCGATCGGAAGACGCGCCGGATCGACTGGGGTCGCCCGGACGACGACTACGGCGGCTCGCTCGAGGTCGCGGTGACGAGCGCGAACATCGCTCGGGTCACCCTGCGCCTGCGAACCGGGGCGGCGGCCGATCCGG
Organism: Candidatus Limnocylindrales bacterium; assembly: GCA_035699725.1. Lineage (GTDB taxonomy): Bacteria > Chloroflexota > Limnocylindria > Limnocylindrales > CSP1-4 > CF-46. The sequence continues at coordinate 11,576 of DASSPG010000005.1, forward strand.
CCACGGTCGCCACGGTCGTCGACCAGGCCGTCGCGAACATCCGGCGGTTGCTCGCGGGTCGCTAGGCCCACGGATCCGGGCGAGAGCCCGCCGTCGGTGTGGATCAGCCCCCGGTGCTCCAGGCACCGTCGTCGGAGAGCAGGAACGCGACAGCGACCGGCTGGGGAGGACCGTCAGTAGCTCACGGGCACCGTCGGGCAGGTCGTCGGTGTCGTGCCCGGCGGACGTTCCAGCCCGCGCATCGCCTCCAGCATCGCGAACCAGGCGGTCACCCCGCCCGCCTGCTCGAAGGCCGCCTGCGGGTCCGGCGCGCCGGACGCGCCCGCGGCGGCCGCTCGCCGTGCCTCGACCATCGCCTCGAACGCGATGAGGACCCGTTCGAGCTGGGCCATCGCCGGGCCCGCTGAACGCCAGCCACGGGCGATCCACGCCGCCCGTCGGCCCCGCTCGAGGTGGCCGGTGATCTCGGCCGCGAGGCGATCGGCCGTTGCGGCGTCATGCGCTTCCACGGCGGCCTTCAGCGAGGCGGTCAGGTCCGAGTCGCTGCCGGCGTCCGGGTTGCCGACCGCGGTGACCAGCGCGTCGAACGCGGCACAGTACGCGGCGCCGAACTCGGCCCAGGTCGTGGCCTGGGGCGGGACGCTGGCCGCCTCCGGTGCAGCCGAGGTGCCCCCGGCGCAACCCATCGCGGTCGCAGCCATGCAGGCGATTGTCACCAGACGCCTCACCGACCCATTCATGACCGTCACCTCCAGTCTCGGGTGTTCGACGCCGGAGAGTCCCGATCGTTGCAGGGGCGGCCGAGCTGCCGTCGTCAGTCCGGGCGCCAGAGATCGATCTGGGGCAGGCCGGCGATCCCGAGGGTCTGGGAGAGCTCCCCGCAGTGGTACGCCTCGTGGGTGAGGAGCCGCTGGAGGATCGACGAGCGCGTGTGGAGCTGGACCCGGCCACCCAGGTGCCGTTCCACCTCGTGCTCGAGCAGCGCAGGCGTCCATCGATCGAGCACCCCGTCGACCACGGCCCAGGTCGAATCGAGCGCCCAGACGAGCTCGGCCGCGGTCCGGGGATGCGTGAGATCGTCCTCCCAGCCCTCGCCGGTCGAATCCGGCCAGGGAGTCGCATCGGCACCGGGCTCACCGGCGACCCCGCACAGCCAGTAGGTCCGCGCGGCGGCCGTGTGGCCGACGACCGCCCAGATCGGATCGCGATCGGGCGAGGACCGGATCGCGAGCTCCTCGTCGTTCATGGCCGCCACGACCTCGGTGAGGCGGCGGTTGTACTGGGGCCAGCGGTCGTAGAAGAGACGGATCGACATCGCCGTGATTCTAGGCGGTTCCTCGACCGTGCCACCACGGGCGAGGAGCGAATCGGGACGCGTCGCGCCAGCCGGCGCTCAGGCCGCCGGACCGGCGGGTCAGACCCGCGCGAGGAACGCCAGGACCCGGCTGGTGAGCAGGGCCGTCGCGCCCGCGTCATACGAGGAGAGCGACGAATCGGCGAAGTAGTGGTCGTCGCCGGGGTAGAGGAAGAGCTCGCCGTCATCGGCGGCCGCGACGATCTCGCGGGCCGCGTCGATGTCGCCCTCGCCCACGAAGAACGGGTCGTTGTCCATGCCGTGAATCTGGACCGGGACGCCGGCCGGCCACGGCCCGAAGGCCCACTCACCGGTGATCGGGATCGCGGAATGGAAGAGGAGCGCCCCGCGTGCGCCCGGGCGCGTCTGGGCGAGCTTCTGGGCGATCGTGACCCCGAACGAGAAACCGGCGTAGACGAGCCCTGGCGGCAGGTCGTCCGCGAGCGCGACGCCGCGCGCCCGAAGGTCGTCGAAGCCCTGCTCGCCCATGTAGGTCAACCCGTCATCGATCGAGTCGAACGTCCGGCCGCCGAACAGGTCCGGCGTGTGGACGACGTGGCCGGCCGTTCGCAGCGCGTCCGCAAAGGCGACGACGCCGGGCGTCAGCCCCTGGGCGTGGTGATAGAGCAGAACCTCGGTCACGGCATACCCTCGTGCGCACAGGCGGAGACGTCAGGGGCGGTCGGGTCACTGTACCCGCCGATCCCCGACGCTGCGCTGGCGGCCCGTTCGGGCGCGCCCATGGGGCGGGTCAGGCCCCGGCGAGGACCTCGCGGAGCTTCGCGGCGAACCCGGCCGGATCACCGGTCTGGCCGTACTCGCCGCCCAGGAACCCGCCGTGGTTGCTCGGGAAGATGACCGGCTCCGTGCCGAGACGCTCCGCGGCGGCGACGCCCGCGCGATGCGCCAGCTCGCCGTCGGACTCGGCGCCCGTTCCGATGACGATCCGGGTGGAGGCGGAGCGCAGCGCCTCGAAGTCCGGCTCGTAGTGGGTGCAGGTGATGATGTTCTGGCCGAGCAGCGCGTCGGTGCGGGTGCCGTCGTCGTCGCTCGGCAGCCCGAACATCGCGGGATCCGGCGCCGGCTGCGCGGCGAACTCGGCGGTGACCTCGCCGCGGTGGCTCACCACGGCGATGAAGTGGGCCATCCCGGGCCCGAACCCGCCGCGCAGGTACGTCTCGTGGATCGCCCGCGTGGCGGCCAGCGCTCCCTCGCGATCGGGCAGGACCGCGGCGAGCGGCGGCTCGTGCGCGACGAGCGTCCGAACGTCGCCGGGATGCCTGGCGACCAGCGCCAGCGCGTTCACTGCGCCGCCGCTGCTCGCGAACAGGTCCACCGGCCCGGCGCCCAGCTCGGCGATGATCCGGTGGAGGTCGTCGGCGTGCTGCTCCGGAGTGGACTCACTGGCGGGGTCGGCCTTCTCGCTCCGCTCGACGCCGCGCGGGTCGTAGGTGACGACCGTACGGTCGGTGAAGTGGCCGGCCAGGCTGCCGAACCCGCCCGCGCCCATCGGCGACCCGATCAGGAACAGCACCGGGGCAGGGGAGTCGCTGCCGCGGACGTCATACGTCAGGACGGCCCCGGGCACCTCGAGGGTGCTCGTCGAGGGTGCGATCGCGGTGGTCATCGTGGCTCTCCTCGTGGTTGGTCGTTGCCCGATCAGACCGGGCGATGATCGGGCGACTCGTCGGGGGCGCGGAGTCAGCCCGCAGGGACGACGTCCTCGGCGAGGATCGCGTCGATCTGGCCGATCGCCTGCGTCATGCCCTCCTCCATGCCCATGGCGAGGACCTGCTCCATCGCCTCGGCGCTCGGGAAGCGGCTCTCGATCGACATCCGGGTCCGGCCGGCCGCGATCGGTTCGATGGACACCCGCGCCTCCCCGCGCGGGAGATCGTCGTTCGGCGTCCCGTCCTCGTGGGCGAATCCATCGATGAAGATGAGCCGGCTGGGTGCATCGGCCTCGACGACGTCCCAGTAGCCGTGCGGCTGGTCGCCGCTCGGGCCGGTCATGTGGTACTCGACGCGGCTGCCCGGCGCCAGGTCGTGGGCGGTGAATGTCGCGGGATACGTCGGCGGCCCCCACCAGCGCTCGAGCTGGCGCGGATCGGCCCAGAGCTGCCAGACGCGCTCGGGCGAGGCGTCAAACTCGGCGGTCACGACCATCGTCAGGGTCTCGGGATCCTTGTGGACGGCGGTCACGGTCATGGGACGGTCTCCTCGCTGCTGGTCAGGATGTCGGTCATGCGCGCGACGCGGCTGCGCCACAGCGCCTCGTACTGATCGAGCAGGCTCCGCGCGACGCGGAGCGCCTCGATGTTGGTCCGCACGACCTTGCGCCGGCCGTCGCGTTGCTTGGTCACGAGACCGGCCCGCTCGAGGACGGCCACGTGCTTCTGGACCGCCGCGAAGCTCATCGGGTAGTGGCCGGCGAGCTCGGCGACGCCCTCATTGCCGGAGAGCGCGCGCAGAACGATGTCGCGCCGGGTGGCATCGGCGAGGGCGGCGAAGACGTTGTCAGCCTGGGATCGCGGGTCCATTGGTACAACCATACGGTTGTATGACGGTGCTGTCAACCCGCGACCCCGCCCTGCCTTGCAGTCGACGAAATCGGGCAGGATACCGGGGCCGGGTGGAGAGACGACTACGGCAGGGATGGAGGACGCATGCGCGTCGTGATCGTGTTTGACATGGAAGGCACGTCCCACATCGGCGACCTTCGCGAGCCCTTTCCGGTGTACCGCGAGTACTGGCACTCCGGCCGCCAGAAGCTGGCGAACGACCTGGCGGCGGTGGCCCGGGGCCTGATCGACGGTGGCGCGACCCGGCTGATGCTCCTCAATCATCACGGCGGAGGTGAGGCGGAGTGGCCGAACGCGCTGCACGACGCGCTTCCGGCGGGGATCGAGCTGGCCGATGACTGGGGCAAGCGTGCGATGCGGGAGCGGGCGGACGCGATGTTCCAGGTCGGCGCCCATGCGCGGGGCGGCAGTCCGAGCTTTCTGTCGCACACGATCCTGCCGGGCATGCGCCTGCGCCACGAGGGCGAGCTCTTGAGCGAGAGCCACTGGTGGGCGTGGACCGGCGACGTCCCGGTGCTCGGGATCGTCGGGTCGGAGGAGCTCGGCGTTGACCTCGGCACCGATGGCGGCAGCCTCGCAGACGTGCCCTTCCTCGCCGTCCAGCGCAGCACGGACCGAATGGCGGCCCGGCCGGTCTTCGGGTCGCCGGCGGAGACGGCGGAGGCGATCCGGGCCTTCGCGACGTCCGCGATCGCCCGTGGAGCGAACCGGCCAACGTCGACGCCTCGGGGACCGGTCCGCCTCGAGGGAAGTCTCCAGAACGGGGTCGCTGCGGCAGCGCAGCTCGCCGATGCCGGCTGGATCCAGATGAGCGACACGGAGTTCGCGATCGAGAGTCCCAGCTGGCGCGACCCGGACGAGCGAATCGACTCGGCCATCTACGCCATCTCCGATGCCGCGATGGAGGTCTACGCGGCGTGGGTCACGGGCCTGGACCCCACCTCCGAGGAGACCGCCACGGCGTTTCCGAATCGCGACCTGTTCGATCGCGAGATCCGGATCTGGGCCGCCGACTCGACCCCGGACTGGTTCACTCCGGAGATCGCTGCCAGGGTCTGGGAAGGCCGGGAGCCGGGGTCCTGACGGGGACCCGGGTCAGCGGTTGCGCTCGGATCGCGTGAAGAGGATCGTCCCCGCGACGAGGAAGATGAGGAACGACGCACCGATGGCCAGGACGTTGACCGGGAGCGGGGTCATCGCCGGCGCCGTGACGCCCGGTTGCAGCCCGTAGAAGACGTTCCGGGTCAGCTCGACCGCGTACCGCATCGGTGACAGCGCGGACAGGATCGCGAGCGGCAGCGGCAGGTTGTGGATCGGGTTGAACACGCCCGCCAGGAAGAACTGGGGAAGCAGGATGAACGGGAAGATCTGCTGCGCCGTGCGCTGGCTCGAGATGTTCGCGAGCAGCAGGAGACCGAAGGCGCCGCCGTACACGGCGACGAGGGCGAGGACGACGACGAGCGCCACGACCACGAGCGGCGTCAGGGGGACCCCGATGATGAGCCCGATGACCAGCACGCCGAGCGCGGTCGGAAGGGCCACGAGCGACTCGCCGATGATCTTGCCGGCAACGATCGAGTAGCGCGACGCGGGCGAGACGAAGATCTCCTGGCTGAAGTCCTCCTCGCGGTCGGCGATCAACGACACGAGCCCGAGGGTCGCCGACTGCCAGACCGTCTGGGCGATGACGCCGGTGAAGACGAACGCGGTCAGGTCGAAGCCGCCCGCCTGGCCGAAGCCCGACTGGAGCGCGGGCCCGAGCAGCAGCACGAGGACGAAGGGGAACGCGAGCTCGGAGAACAGGCGCGTCCGGTCACGCAGCAGCTTGACGAAGTCGCGGTGGGCGATGACGGCGATCGCGGACAGCTCGGTCCGCCATCCCCGGCGAACCGGCCGCGGCGTCCCGACGCGCTCGGCCGGCATCGCGGTCTCAGCCATTCGCGTCGGCTCCATCGGGGCCCGCCGGCTCGGTCGGCTCGGGCGGGCGGCCGAGGGCCTCGTCCCCCAGCTCGGCCCGGCTCACGATCTCGAGGTAGGCGTCCTCGAGCGAGGGCGCGTGCGTCCGGACGAGGGTCAGTGGCGTGTCGATCGAGCGCAGGACGGCATGCGCCGCGCGGGTGCCCACATCGATCCGGAACGGCCCCTCGCCGGCGGCCGCCAGGCCCCGGCCCGCGAGCTCGAAGCGGAGCCGGTCCCGATCGTCCGCGTCCACGAGCAGGTACTCGCTCGCGAGCGCGGCGGTCAACTCCGCCGGCGAGCCGGTCGCCACGATCCGGCCGGCGTCGATCACGCAGATCCGATCGGCCTGCTCGGCCTCCTCGAGATAGTGCGACGTGAGGACGATCGTGGTCCCGTGCTCCGCCCGGACGTCGCGCAGGTAGCCCCACAGGGCGCGCCGGCTCGGCGCGTCGAGGCCGGTCGTCGGCTCGTCGAGGAACAGGACCGACGGGCGATGGACGAGGCTGCGCACGATCTCGAGCTTGCGGAGCATGCCGCCCGAGTACGTCCGGACCGGACGGAAGATGTCGTCGCCGAGCCCGAGCAGGTCCGACCACTCCTGGACCTGGCGGCGGTAGCCGGCGGCCATCAGGCGGTAGGCGGGGGCGTACGGGTAGAGCCCGTACAGGACCGCGTGGAAGCGCACGTTCTCCTCACCGGTGAGGTTCCGGTCGAGGCTCGGGCGCTGGAAGATGATCCCGACGCGCTGGCGGACCGCGGCGGCCTCGGCGACCACGTCGAGCCCTTCGATCATGGCCCGCCCGTCGGTCGGGGCGAGGGTCGTGGTGAGGATCGAGAGCGTCGTCGTCTTGCCCGCCCCGTTCGGGCCGAGCAGGGCGAAGAACTCGCCTGGACGGACCGTGAACGAGATTCCGGCCACCGCATTCCGATCAGCCTTGCGGTAGCGCTTGACGAGGTCCTCGACCTCGATGGCGAGCTGCTCGCTCGGCCGGGGCGCGGACGGCCGGGCGGCGGTGGTGACGGTCACAGCGCGATGCTACCGTCGCGGACGGTCGCTCGACCAGCCGGGAGCGCTGGGCTGGATGTCGCCCTCAGAGATCCGGCGGTCGAATGCGGTGGACGACGGGACGGCCCTGCGCCTGCCCTTCGACCCAGAGGTCGCCCGCCGCGTGGACGATCCCGTCCTGATCCTGACTGAGGGGCGGAACCTCCACTTCGATCGACAGGCCGCCGCGGTCCAGGCGGAGCACCGCTCCGCTCATCCAGTCGATTCCCCACGCCGATTCCGCGGTCAATGCGAACGCGCTGATCCTGGTGTCGGAGAGGACCTCGCCTGCCGCGATGTCGTTGGGATCGATCGTGCTCAACCGATCCGCGTTGTTGCGGGTGATGATCACGCGCCCACCGTCGCCGATCAAGGTCATCACATCGCCCTGGATCGTGACCTCGGCAATCGTCGCGAGGGTCACAGGATCGATCTGCGCCAGCGTCCCCGGTCGACTCGCAACGAGCACCGTGCCGTCGTCGAGCACCACGACCCCCGCGGCCCGATCGAGGTCGGCCACGGCGGTGACACGGTCGAGGGAGGTGTCGACGCGAAGCACCTGCCCACCACCGAAGTCGGTGACGTACACGATCTCCCCGGATGCCGCGAGGTTGTAGGGCGAACCGTCGATCGGGATCCGGCGCTTGACCGTCCGCGCCCGGGGATCGACCGCCACAAGCTCGCGCGAACCATCGACGCCGACCCACCAGCGGTCGGCGCCGCGCAGCATCGGCAGGACGCGGCTCGCCGGACCGAGCTCGAGCCGATGCACGATCTGGCCGCCTGCTCCGGCGTCCGGATCCAGGAATGCGAGCTCGCCGCGTGACGCGTTGGCGATCACGACCTGGCCTTCGAACTCGGCGACCACCCCGTCGCCGTCCTCCCGAGGGATGTCGGCGACGTGCGTCCATCCGGCGGGCCAGGGTGGACCGGTCGACGGCGTCGTCATCGGCGTCGGAGCGACGGACGGGACGGCGGACGGCAGCACGACCGTCAGGCGCGGAGGGGAGCCGATGAGGGCGGTGATCCCGAACGCGAGCAGCAGGAGGAGGAGCAGGGCGGTGATGGCCAGAAGGCGCCAGCCCAAGGCGGTCTGCCGGAGCCTGAGCGGCCCGATCACCGGGAAGCCGGGCTGCTGGCGCGTCGTCCGGGCATACGACGAGATCGAGCTGATCAGATCCGTGGGAACCGCGCGGTCCTCGCCGAGACTCTCGGCGATCGTCTGATCCGTCAGCGGAGGTCGCCGGCTCATCGCTCTCCCTCGAGTGCTCGTTCGAGCGCCTGACGGGCGTTGTGGAGCCGCCACTTCACGGTCCCGGACGGGGCGCCCGTGATCGCCGCGAGATCGGCGACGCTCCGACCGTGCACGTGGTGGAAGGCCAGGAGCGCGCGTTGCTCGGCGCTGAGCCGCGCGAATGCGCGCCGGATTGCATCCGCCTCCGCCTGGGCGTCGGCCAGCGGATGGACTCCGCTGACGTACGCATTCGCCTCGTCCCAACCGTCCACCCGGACTTCACGGACCGAACTCGTCCGTCGCCGCCGCAACAGCGAGATGCAGCGGTTGTGGAGGATTCGCCCGGCCCAGGCGTCGAAGCGATCGGGATCCCGCAGGCGGGGTAAGTCGCGCCAGACTTGGAAGAAGGTCTCCTGGGTGACGTCGCGCGCGTCGGCATCGTCCCGCAGGATCGCCCAGGCGGTCCGATAGGCCTGTGTCGCCCGGCCGGCGACGAGAAGGTCGAAGGCGTCCGGATCGCCGGCCTGGGCGCGTCGAACCAGATCGATCTCACCCGCGCGCAGCGGGCGGTCGGATGCCTCCGACTCGACCGTCCGGTCCATCAACCCCTCAGCGCTCATCGCCGGCCTCCCGGCGACCGGAGCGTGCTCCATGGAGCCGCGCTCCGCAAGCCATCGGCTCGACCATCTCGCCGTCGTCGTTCCGCGCCGACCGACCGATCAGCGCATCGCGTCGCAGATCTCCACGGGATCGCCGTGCAGACCCGACCGGAAGATCTCGATGTCGTCGTCCTCGTTCTCCTCGATCGGCGTCCCGTTCCAGTCCCAGACGATCCTGCCCGTCTCGCCGAAGACGATGCCCCAGCCCGGGACCGTGACGTGGTGCGAGCCACGCACGAGCGTCGTGGTCTCCGCGTCGTAGTCGTCAATGAACATCCGGCTGCCATCGTCGCGGGCCACGAGGCCACTGACCGAGTTCGTGACCGTGCCCTTGTAGTGGATGTCGAAGATCACCCGGTCCAGGCTTCCGTCTGGATCGTGGAACTCGGTGATCGTGCGAACCACGTCGACGTGATAGTCGAGGGCATCGTCGCCACAGTCGATGAACCCCGGGATGTCCCGAGTGACCTCGACGTGCCGCGCCTCGACGACGGGTGCGACGGCGGCGGCCGGAGCGACGGCCGCCCCGGACAGGGCGAGCGCGCCGATGACGCCGATGGCCAGCCGACGTCGCCTGGATGGATGCATCACGACCCTCCCGGACCCGCGCCAACGGGTCGCATCGCGAAGGCGCGGCGACCAGAGGCGGCGCACCGCGTGCCTTCGATGGGTCTGGCGCGCGAGAGGACCGGATGGTTGGCAACCGGGTTGACCGGATTCGTGAGGTGCCGGCCGTGTGGGCTGGCTCCGAGCGTGGCCAACCGTTCCCCGCCCCGGCGACTCCCGCGCGGCGGCCGGGTCAGAGGTTCGGCGCGACGCCTTCGGCGAGCTGCTCCATGACCTCGAGCTGGGCGGCGGCATCGAGCAGGGGGAGGTGGCTGCGGGCGACGAACTCCACGGGGACCGGTACGCGGCTGCGGACCTCGAGCAGCACGTCGACGAGCTCATCGGTCGTGCCCGCGTGGGCGGTTCGCCGTTTGAGGAGCGCGTCGTCGCGACCGACGAACGGGGGAGGGGAGGCGACCGGCAGGAATCGCGTCGCCGATGCCTCCATGTCCGAGTACTTCCAGTTCAGGGCCCAGACCGCGTCGCGGTAGCGGGCCAGCGCGTCGTCGCGGGACGCGCCCGGCAACAGGATCGAGTAGTGGACGAAGCGGAACGTCGCCGGGTCGCGCCCGGCCCCCTCGAACTCGTCGAGGACCCAGCGGACCTGCTCGGCGAACTGCTCGGCCGGCGCGTTCGAGAAGATCCCGTCGGCGAGGCGGGCCGCCCGCCGGATGGCGGGCTCGGCGCCACCGCCGATGAGGACCGGGATCTTCCGCGGCGGCGTCGGGCGGACGCCGACGGTCGGCAGCGTGTGGACGGCGCCCCGGTGGGTGAACGGCTCGCCGCTCCACGCCTGGGGCAGGATCCGGAGCGTCTCCTCCATCGCCGCGCCGCGCCGACGCATGTCCGCCCCGAGCCCGGCGTACTCGACCTCGGACCAGCCGAGGCCGAGCCCGAGCGCCAGCCGGCCGTGGCTGAGCAGCTGGACGGTGGCGGCGTCCTCGGCCAGCCGGAGTGGGTGATGCATCGGCGCGAGGACGACGCCGGTCCCGATCTCGATCGTCTTCGTCGCCATGGCCAGGGCGGCGCTCACGACGAGGAGCGAGGGCATGTAGCCGTCGTCCACGAAGTGATGCTCCGTCGTCCAGACCGAGGTGAAGCCGAGGCGCTCGGCGTCCACCGCCTGGCGCACCGTGTCGTCGTAGGCGCGGGTCCAGTCCGTCTCGCCGGGTCGGAGCTGCGCGCTGAGGAGTCCGAAGCCAAGTCCCATGGCGGAGAGGCTAGCGTGTCCGGTCGGGTCGGTGCCTGCAGGTGCGAATCGACGCGCGTTTCCCGTGGGGTGGGTCGCTGCGGGACCGTGTCGGGTCCGCCCATGGGGATGGGAGTGCTCGTGGCGCCAGGGGCTCGGCCGTCGCCAGCACCGATGCGTAGAGTGAGTCCGTGCTCATCCTCGTCCCGCCGTCCGAGTCCAAGCGACCGCCGCCCGATCACGGCCCCGCGCTGGACCTCGCCGCGCTGTCGTTTCCCGAGCTGGCGCCGCTCCGGACGAGGATTCTCGCCGCCCTGATCGAGACCAGCGCGAGCGCCGACGCCTTCGAGCGCCTGTTCGAGCGGCCCTCGATGGTGGGCTGGATCGAACGCAACACCCGCCTCCGTGACGTGCCGACCCGTTCCGCGGCGGAGACCTACGTCGGGCCGCTCCACGCCGGCCTGGACCTTGGGGGCCTGTCGCCGGCGGGGACGGCGCGGGCCGCCACGAGCGTCGTCATCCTGTCGGCGCTCTGGGGCGCGCTCCGATCGACCGATCAGATCCCTGCCGATCGGATGCGCTCCTGGTCGAACCTCGTCGGGATCGGCCGGGTGGAACCGCTGTGGAGATCCGTGATCCCGGACCTGTTGGCGCGCCTGGCCGGCACGCGCGGCGTGATCGTCGACCTGCGGCCTCCGAGCTTCCAGTCGTTCGGCATGCCGAAGGACCAGGGCGATCGCACCGTGGCGATCCGCGTCGACCCGTACGCCGAGGGCCGGCGGATCGGCGACGTGGTGGCCAAGCGGCTCCGCGGCGAGGCGGCGCATGTCCTCCTGGACACGGACTCACGGCCGGACGACCCCGATGCCCTGGCCGACGTCCTCGGCGAGATCTGGCCGGTGAGCCTGGAGCCGCCGGAGCGCCGTGGCAGCGCCTGGACGCTCAGCCTGACATCGGTCGGCTGAACGTCGCTCGAACCCGACGTGCGTTCTGTCGCTCAGCCCGCGCTGGCCGCCTCGCGCTCGGCAAGCCGGGCGAACGTCTCGAGTTCGCCCTGGAAGCTGCCCTGGTACGAGCCGCGCGAGAAGATCCAGGCGGAGATGGCCGAGATCCGCCCGACCGTCTCGAACTCCTGGGTGATCCGCGTGCCGTCGCCGTCGGGCTCGAAGGTCGCAGCGGAGCGGCCGCGCAGGATCCAGCTCCCGAACTTCGTGACGAACCGGCGTGGCGGATCCACCTCGAGGATCCGGGTCGGGCTCTTCACGGGCCCGAAGTGGACGACCCACGTCGTCCCGACCTGGTCCAGTGGCCCGGAGACGTCGCTCACCCCGGTGACGCCGCCGACCCACTCGTGCATGCGATCCAGGTCCGTCCAGAGCGCGAAGACGCGGTCCGGCGGGGCGGCGACGTGCGTGCTCACGGTGTACGTGGCCATGACACCCGCCATGATGGCACCCGGCGGGGTGCGTTCGTAGGGCGGAGGTGGGGATCCGATGGTCAAGGCACCGGACGGGATCGCGCCGCGTCATGTCGACCTGCTGCGCCGCGGGTGCGCGACGGTGATCACGCCGCGCGACGCGGAGTACGACGAGGCGCGCCGCCTGTGGAACGCCATCCACGATCGGCGCCCGGCGGTCATCGCCCGGCCGGCCACCGCGACGCAGGCCGCCACGGCGGTCCGGTTCGCCCGCGAGCACGAGCTCGAGATCACGGTCCGGTGCGGCGGCCACAGCGCGGCCGCGTTCGGCGGCGCGAACAGCGGCCTCCTCATCGACCTGTCGGGCATGCGCGGCGTCCGTGTGGACCCGGCGACCCGGACGGCCAGGGCGAACGGGGGAGCGCTCCTCGGCGAGCTCGATGTCGCGGCGCAGGCGCACGGCCTCGTCTGCCCGGTCGGCGTCGTCGGCCACACGGGCGTCGGCGGGCTGACCCTCGGCGGCGGCGTCGGCCGACTGCAGCGCCATTTCGGGCTCACGATCGACAACCTCGCCGCGGTCGAGCTCGTGACCTCGGACGGGCGCCTGGTCCGCGCGACCGAGACCGACGAGCCCGAGCTCTTCTGGGGCCTCCGCGGCGCCGGCTGGAACTTCGGGATCGCCACCGCGTTCGAATTCCGGCTCCACCCGTTCGGGCCGGATCTCCATCGCGGCGTCCTGACATTCCCGGCCAGCCAGGCTCACGACCTGTGGGGCATCTTCCGCGACTACGCGCTCGACGCGCCGGACGCTGTCTCCTGCATCTTCGGCCTCGATCGCGCGACCGCCGACGCCGGCTACGCCGACGACATGATCGGCAAGCCGATCGTCTATCTCGCCTGGAACCACAGCGGCGCCGTCGAGGACGTCGAGCGCGACACGGCGGGCCTGCGACGCGGTCCGCGGCCGCTGACGGCGTCCATCGCCAGCGCGCGGTACCTCGACGTCCAGACGGCGCACGACCTCGCCTTCGGCTGGGGCAGCCGGTCCTTCATCAAGAGCCAGAACGGCAACGACCTGGGCGCGGGCACGCTCGACGCCCTCCTCGATCACGTCGCCGATGCACCCGCCGAGGCGACCTTCTCGGTCACCGCGCTCGGCGGGGCGATCGCCCGCGTGCCCGAGGATGTGACCGCCTACGCAGGCCGGGCCGCGCCGTTCGACCTGAGCGCCGACGCCTCGTGGTCCGATCCGGGCGACGACGCCGTGAACATGGACTGGTGCCGCCGCGCGATGGCGATCGTCGAGCCCGACCGAGCCCTGGGTGCCTACCCCAACGGCAACGCCGACGCTGGGCCGGAGGAGAGCCGCCGGCTGTACGGCGACGCCAAGCTCGCCCGCCTGGCCGCGCTGAAGCGCGAGTGGGACCCCGGGAACGTGTTCCACGTGAACCCGAACGTGGCGCCGGCGCCCGGTTGAGGTTGCGGCGGGCCCGTTGCGGGGGCCGGCCGACGCCGCGATGCGGTCGGGAGTGGAGTCGCGACGTACGTGCGAGAGAGACGCCGGGGGAGGCGATGATCGTCGGCCGACTATCCTGCTGTGGTGAATGAGGACGTGCTGGCCCGGCACGCGGTCCGGGTTCGCGGGAATCCCGACGGCCGCCCGATGGTGTTCGCCCACGGATTCGGCTGTGACCAGACCCTGTGGCGCTTCGTCGCGCCGGCGTTCGAGGCCGACCACCGCGTCGTGACCTTCGACTACGTCGGCGCGGGAGCGTCCGACCGCTCGGCGTACGATCGGGCGCGCTACGCGAGCCTCGACGGGTACGCCGACGACATCCTCCGGATCTGCGCCGCCCTCGACCTCCACGACGTGATCCTCGTCGCGCACTCGGTCAGCACGATGATCGGCGTCCTCGCCTCGATCGCGGAGCCGGAGCGCTTCTCGGACCTGATCCTGATCACGCCGTCGCCGCGCTACCTCGACGACCCGCCGTCCTACCGGGGCGGCTTCGCCGCGGCCGACATCGAGGGGCTCCTCGCGATGATGGACGTCAACGCGATGGGCTGGGCGAGCTACCTCGCGCCGGTCGTCATGGGCAACCCCGATCGCCCGGGCCTGGCGGAGGACCTCGAGGCGACGTTCTGCTCGATCGATCCGGTGATGGCCCGCCAGTTCGCCGAGGTCACGTTCCGGAGCGACAATCGTGACGACCTGGCCAGGGTGACGACGCCGACACTGATCATCGAGTGCAGTAACGACGTCATCGCTCCGCGCGACGTCGGCGCCTACGTCCATGACCATCTGGCCGGGAGCGTCGTCCGGACGATCGAAGCGACCGGTCACTGTCCTCATGTGAGCCACCCGGTCGAGACGATCGCGGCGATCCGTGACCACCTCGCGACTCGGGCGTACGGGCGACTGGCCGCACCGGCATGACCGGCGTCCTGGATGCGGTCCCCGGCGGGATCGTGTCGCTTGCCGGGGACCTGCGGATCGAGGCGGCGAACCGGGCGATGGGCGAGCTCGTCGGACGTCCGGCCGACGAGCTGGTCGGACGGCCGTTCGAGGACCTCCTCTCGATGGCGGGCCGGATCCTGTTCCAGACCCACGTCTATCCGGCGCTCAGCGCCAATGGCCGGGTCGAGGAGGTGTTCCTGACGTTCGCGTCGGCGGACGGCGAGCCGATCCCGGTCCTCCTGAACGCGGTGCGCACCGAACCGACCGACGGTCCGAGCGCCTACCAGGCGGTGATCGTGCGGATCCGGGCCCGGTCGCGCTGGGAGGCCGAGCTCCTCGCCGCCGCCCGGGCGCTCGAGACCGAGCGGGCAGAAGGAGCGGAGCTGGCCCGGAACCTGGCGGCGACCGCCGAGGATCTCCGGGCCCGCCACGCAGCCGAGCAGCGCAACAACCAGTTCCGCGACGCGTTCGTCGGCGTGATCAGCCATGAGCTGCGCACCCCGATCACGACGATCTACGGGATGAGCAACGTCCTGCGCGAGCACGCCGGCTCGATGAGCTCCGTCGTCGTGGCGGAGCGGCTGGCCGACATCGCCGATGAGTCGGATCGGCTCCGCCGCCTGACCGAGGACCTCCTGGTGCTCAGCCGGGCCGAGGGCGGCCAGCTCGTGGTGGCGCTCGAGCCGGTGATCGTCGGCCACATCGTGCGACGAGCGCTGGAGAGCGAGGCCGCGCACGCGACCGGCCACGACTTCCACCTCGAGGCGGAACCCGACCTCCCGCTCGCGAACGGCGAGGACACCTACATCGGCCAGGTCGTCCGGAACCTCCTCGGCAACGCGGCGAAGTACAGCCCGCCGGGATCGGCCGTGCGGGTCACGATGACGGCCGAGGACGACGGCGTGGCCGTCCGCGTGATCGACGAGGGCCCGGGGCTGGGCGACCAGGCACCCGAGCAGCTCTTCGAGGTCTTCTACCGCGCCCCCGAGGCGATCCGCGAGCAGGCGGGCGCCGGGATCGGCCTGTTCGTGTGTCGCGAGCTCATCTCGGCGATGCATGGTCGAATCTGGGCGACGAAGGCCCCACCGCCGGCCGCCCACGGAGCGGAATTCGGGTTCTGGCTGCCGTCGGTCGGCACAGCAGACGACGATGACGGCTAGGAGGGCCACGATGTCCACGTTCCTCACCGACACCGTCGATGTCCTCCGCCGCACGCCGGCGGTCGTCTCGGGGCTCCTGGCCGGGGTGCCGGACGCGTGGACGGGGACTCCCGACGTCCGCGACGGGTGGCGGTCACGGGATGTGGTCGGGCACCTCATCTCGGCCGAGATCGACGACTGGATCCCGCGCGTGGAGCGGATCCTCGAGGACGGCGCACCCAGGCCGTTCGATCCGTTCGACCGGTTCGCCCATGTCCAACGCGACGTTGACGTCCCGCTGGACCGGCTCGTCGAGCGGTTCGCGACGCTGCGGACCGAGACCCTGGCGCGTCTCGCCGAGCTGGTGACGGACGAGGCGGCGCTCGATCGACGCGGCATCCACCCGGCCCTGGGCGAGGTGACGCTTCGCGAGCTCCTCGCGACGTGGGCGGTCCACGACCTCGACCACGTGTCGCAGATCCTCGCGGGGATGGCCGGCGCGTACGACGGCGCCGTCGGTCCATGGAGGGCCTACCTCGGGATCCTGCTCCGTCGCGACGATCCCGCCGCCACGCCCGGCTGACGGGTGGACCCGATGGCATCCAGGCCGGATGCGCCCGACCGGGACACGGTCGTCGTGTGCCTCCCGGACATCCCCGAGCGCGTGCACATGGGCGACCTGCCGGCGAACGTCGACGTGCGCCTGGTCGCGCCCGAGGTCGGGCCGGCGCCCGACCTCGCCGAGGTCGACCTCATCGTGCCGTTCGCGCCGACGCGCGCGCCACTCCTGGAGCTGCTCGCCGGACCACGCGGGCGGCTTCGCGTCATCCAGACGCTGAGCGCCGGAGTCGACTGGCTCATCGGCCGGGTGCCCGAGCACGTCACGGTCTGCAACGCACGCGGGGTGTACGACGCCCCGCTCGCGGAGTGGGTGGTCGGAGCCATCCTGGCCATGCAGCGTGGCCTGGTGCAATCCCGCGATGCGCAGGCGCGCCACAAGTGGGACACGCTCGAGCCGGCCGAGCTGTCCGGCCGGCGCGTGGTCATCCTCGGTCTCGGCTCGATCGGGACGGCCATCGCGGACCGCCTCTGGCCGTTCGGCGTCGAGGTGATCGGCGTGGGTCGAACCGCGCGCGACGGCGTGCGCGGGCTGCCCGAGCTCGACGAGGTGCTCCGCGACGCCGAGATCGTCGTGAACGTCCTGCCGCTGACCCGAGACACGCGCGGCATCCTCGACGGGCGCCGGCTCGGCCTCCTGCCGGTTGGTGCGCTCGTCGTGAACGCCGGCCGCGGCCGCACGATCGACACCGCCGCGCTCGTGGCCGAGCTACGGACGGGTCGGATCCGGGCCGCCCTCGATGTCACCGATCCGGAGCCCCTCCCGCCGGATCATCCGCTCTGGGACCTGGCCAATGTCCTGATCAGCCCGCACATGGCCGGCGACTCCCCGGAGAGCACCGTCCGGTCGTTCCGCCTCGCCGGCGACCAGGTTCGCCGCTTCGCGGCCGGTGAGCCGCTGATCAACGAGGTCGCCCGATACCAGCTCGAGGCCGAATGACGGAGGCCCTTCGCGCCGTCCGTCCTGGGGGAAGTCGGCTGTCTTCGGGATGACGGAAGGCGGCGTCGCGCGGACCGCCGCCACGAGCCGGTCGGTCATCCCGCGCTGGGCACGACCTCGGGGTCGCCAGCTGGTCGGGTCGCGACCGGACCGCGATCCTGCGCAGCGATCGAGGTGAGCCGGGCGAGCAGCGGGGTGGCTCCGAGACGGGTAAGAGTCGCGCGCGCACCGTCGATCGCAGCCGTGACGTCGGGGGCGTCGCGTTCAGGTGCCGGCAGAACCATGGCCATGTCCACGACCGCGACGGCCTCGTCGAACCCGAGTCCCAGGGCCCGATAGCCACGGATGGCCTCCCGATAGGCGGCCAGCGCCTCGCTGCCGCGGCCGTCGAGTGCCGCGACCCCGGCCCGTGCCACGAGCCGATCCACCTCCAGGGCCGGTCCCCAGTGCTCCGTCCCGGACAGGGCGGTCACTGTCGCCTCCGCGTCGGATCGGCTCCCGGCCCACAGGCTGGCCCGGGCAGCCAGTGGCAGCGCCAGCGGCCCGAAGTAGCCGGTGATCGTTGCCGCCCGCTCCGCGTGGGCCCGCGCCGCGGGGAAGTCGCCGGTCGCCAGCGCCTGCCAGGCGCGCGCCAGCAGCTCGTACGACTCGAACTGGGGATCGGTCATCGTCGCGCGCAGCCGCGCCGCCTCCTCGATGTCCGCACCCGCGTCGTCGCCCTGGCCGCGGAGCGCGCGGAGGATCGCGCGATCCACGAAGAACTCGGCCGCCTGGATGAGGGACGGGTCAGAGCCGAGCCACTCATCGAGCGTGGACCCGACCCAGTCCCAGTCCCCGACCCGGAGCGCACAGATCGCGCTGTTGCCGATCATCTGGAAGCCGTAGGCTCGCGACCCGAGGCGCCGCCCGATCTCGATTCCCTCTCGCCCGAGGGCCAGCCCGGCCGCCGGCTCGCCCCACTGCTCGAAGAAGGTGAGCAGGATCCGCGCGTTCAGCTCGACCTCGCGCAGTTCGTTCGCCAGGGCCATCTGGTGGGCGCCGCGGAGCAGCACGAGCCCCTCGCGAGGACGGCCGGACGTCAGGAGCGCCGTCCCGCGGCTCATGATCCCGCGGGTCGTCGGGCCAAGGAGCCCGAGACGTTCGGAGACCGGCAGGAACCGCTCCAGCCACACGAGCGCTGACTGGTCGTCATCGAGGCCCCGATAGGCCCGGACGATCGCGACCATCAGGTCCACCCCGGCCGGTGTCGCCTCGAGATCCCCGAACTCCGACCAGGCGTCCAGAAGGAGCGCCAGGGCCCGATCCGGCTTGCCGAGGGAGTTGTTGATCGCCTGGGCGTGGATCGCGACCGATCGGGCGATGTCCGGCCGGACCCCGGTCCCGCGACGCTCCGCGAGCATGGCCTCGGTGTGGCGCAGCACGACATCCGGCTTCACGCCCTCCGCTGCCGACAGGTAGGCGCGCTCGTGGAGCTCTGCCCGATCCTGCGGCTCCGTGGTCACGGCGAGGGCCTGCTCGAGGAACGTGATGGCCTGTTCGTGCGAACCGAGGGCGGCCGCGCGATCCGCCGCCCCGCGCAGCGCGATCCGTGCCTGCGCGGCCAGGGCGTCGGCCTCGGCCGCATCCGCGGCGAGTCGCTGGGCCGCGAGGTAGTGCCCGGCCAGGCCGCCGGCGAGCTCGTCCGTGCCGAGGCTCTCGAAGAAGCGGGCCGCGGCGAGGTGACGGATCTTGCGATCCTTCTTCGCCAGCATGTTGTAGGCGACCTCGCGGATCAGCGCCTGGACGAAGCCGTACTGGCCGCGTTCGGGTGAGCGCGGGTCGACATCGAGGGCGAGCAGCTCGCGACGGGCCAGCGACGCGAGGCGGGTCTCCAGCTCCGCCCCACCGACGCCGGAGATCGCCGCCAGGCCGGCCAGCGTAAAGGATTGGCCGAGCACCGCGGCATCCTCGATCAGCGCCCGATCCCGGGCGTCGAGCCCGTCGAGCCGGGCCGCGATCAACGCCGTCAGCGTCTCCGGCACGGCGAGGTCGTCGAGGTCGCCGGACGGCCGATACGTCTCGCCTTCGAGGACGAGGCGCCCCTGTGCGAGCAGCATCCGGACGGTCTCGACGGCGTAGAGCGGGATGCCGTCGGCGCGCGCGACGATGGCTGCCATGGCGCCGGCCGGCAACCCGGGCACGAGGCCCGCCAGCAGGCGTTCCATGTCCGCGGCCGGCAGCGGTTCCAGGTAGATCGAGGCGAATGAGCGCTTGCCGGCGCCCCAGTCGGGTCGCTTGTCGAGCAGCTCCGGCCGGGCGAGGGTGACGACGGTGATCGGGGCGCTCCGGCTCCACTCCATCAGGTGGTCGATGAAGTCGAGCAGCCCGCTGTCCGCGTGGTGGAGGTCCTCGAAGACCATCACGACCGGGGACGTGGCCGCGAGGCGCTCGAAGAAGGTCCGCCACGCGGCGAACAGCTGGGCCGACGGGATCTCGGTCTCCAGGCCCAGCAGGGCGAGCAGGGCGGACTCGATCCAGGACGCCTCGGCCTCATCGGTCAGGTGCTCGCGCACGACGCTCGTGATCCGGGCCCGGGTCGTCGGCTCGTCGTCGGTCTCGACGAGCCCCGCCCGGCCGCGGACCATCTCGCCGAGCGCCCAGAACGTGACACCGTCGCCGTAGGCCGGGCTGCGGCCGGCGTGCCACCAGACGGAGTCGACGAGGCCGTCGATGTACTTCAGGAACTCCCAGGCGAGGCGGGTCTTGCCGATCCCACCGGCGCCGATGACGCTGACCAGGCGGGCGCGGCCCTCGCGCGTCGTCGCGTGGAACAGCTCCTTGAGCTGGCGGAGTTCCTCGTCGCGCCCGACGAACGGCGCCTCCATCGCCTCGGCCCGGCCGACGCCGCGGCGCTGCGCGACGACGCGGACGGCGCGCCAGGCTGGGACCGGCGCGGACTTGCCCTTCAGGACCTGGTCGTCGAGCGGTTCGAAGATGACGGCGCGTCCGGCGGCCCGCTGGGTCGCCTCACCGACGACGACGGCGCCGGCAGGGGCGACCGACTGGAGCCGGCTGGCCGTGTTGACGATGTCGCCGGCGACCATGCCCTGGTTCGTGGCCCCGATCGTGACGGCCGCCTCGCCGGTGAGCACACCCGCCCGGGCCTCGATCCCCGGCCCAAGGGTACGGACCGCATCGACGAGCTCGAGGCCGGCGCGGACGGCTCGCTCGGCGTCGTCCTCTCGAGCGACCGGGGAGCCCCAGACGGCCATGACCGCATCGCCGATGAACTTCTCGACGATCCCGCCGTAGCGCTCGATCACGACGTTCGCCAGCTCGAAATAGCGGCTCAGCAGGTCACGCGCCTCTTCGGGGTCGCGCCCCGCCGCGATCGTCGTCCATGACACCAGGTCCGTGAAGAGGATCGAGACGAGGCGCCGCTCCGCAACCGGCTCGCTGGTGCCGCCTCCCGGTCCGGACCCGCCGACGCCGACCACCGGTCGACCGGTTGCGGTCAGCGGCGTCGCGCACTCCGCGCAGAACTTGGCACCGGGCGGATTGACGGTGCCGCAGGAGGGGCAGCCTGCGGCCAGGGCGGACCCGCATTCCACGCAGAACTTCGCACCAGGCTGGTTGCTGGTGGCGCAGGTCGGACAGGTCACGCGCGCAACACCCTCGTCTGATCACACGCTCGATGGGAGCGTCTGTCTGAGGATACGTGGTCGCCGGTCGGCGGGTCCGGGCGATCGACCTCAGCCCGTGGGACGCCGGCGATCGGCAGCAGCGAGGGGGCGATTTGGGACGCGCGGACCGACCTGCGGACGCGCAAGATAGCGCCATGTCCGAGACCGCCGACGTCATCGTCGTGGGGGCCGGCGTGCAGGGTGCGAGTCTGGCCTTCCACCTCGCGCGACGCGGCACGAGCGTCCTCGTCCTGGAGCGCGAGAGCGTCGCCGCCGGGGCCACCGGGCGATCGTCCGGGTTCGTCCGGATGCACTACGACCTCGAGAGCGACGCGCGGCTGGCCTGGGCCTCGTTTCCGTACTTCCGCGACTGGTCGGACCTCGTGGGCGCCGGCGACTGCGGCTTCGTCCGGACGGGGTTCCTGCAGGTCATGCCCGAGCGACTCGCGCCCGAGCTCCGCGCCAACGTCGCCATGCAGCAGGGGATCGGGATCACGACCCGGGTCGTGGGTGCGCACGAGATCGCGGAGCTCGTGCCGGGCGCCGTTGTGGACGACATCGGGGCGGGCGCCTACGAGCCCGAGTCGGGCTACGCGGATCCGTCGGGCACGGCCGCCGGGCTCCTCGCCGCGGCCCGCCGTGAGGGGGCGCGGCTCGTCCAGGGGTGCCGCGTCGACGCGGTCGCGGTCGACGGGGACGCCGTCGTCGGGGTCATGACCGACCGCGGACGGTTCGGCGCGCCGGTCGTCGTCGATGTCGCGGGCGCCTGGGCCGCCGGCCTCGCGGCGACCATCGGCGTGGACGTCCCGGTCGAGGCCTGGCGCCATGACACGGCGTTCTTCGGCCTCCCGGCGGGACGCGGCCCCGACTTCCCGATCGTCATCGACGAGGCGAACCAGGTCTACTTCCGGCCGGAGGGCCGCGACATGATGCTCGTGGGCCTCGAGGCGGGCAACGAGATCGGTGGGTCCCCGGACCGGCCCCTGCGATCGGCCAGCGCGGCCAACATCGAGGAGATGGTGCGCCGGGTCTGCGCCCGCGTCCCCTGGATGGCCGATGGCGACCTCCGAACGGCCCACGGGGGCCAGGACGGCATCACGACCGCCGACCAGCGCCCGATCCTGGGACGCGCGGGACCCGACGGCTTCTATCTCGCCTGCGGCTTCTCCGGGACCGGGTTCAAGACGGCGCCGGCGGTCGGGGCGTGCCTGGCCGAGCTCATCCTCGATGGCGCGGCCACGACCGTCGACATCTCGGGCTACTCGCTCGAGCGGTTCCGCCAGGGCCGGCTCCTGGTGGGCGGGCATCCCTACGGCAAGCTCTGGCGCTGAGCTGGATCGAAGGATGACGCTGCCTCGGTTGTCGGGCCCCCTGCCGGAACCCCCGACGCGCTGCCCTCCTAGTCGACTGCCGGAGGCTCGTCGCCCCGGACTGCCTGGCGCAGGGTCGTGGCGCGCGATCTGAGATCACGAAAGAAGTCTGTCTCGGTGATCTCCGAGACCTTCTTCGCCTGACGCGCCTGGTCGATCTCGATCCGCAGCTCCCGAACCTCCGCCCGCAGGCGCTCCTCGCGGGCCTTGACCTCCGCGGCCATGCTCGCGAACCGACGGGCGAGCAAGCCGAGAGCATCGGTCCGGGCGCCGACATCCGCGAGGCCGGCGAAGTCAGGTTCGCCGCGTTCGAGCGCCTCTGCCGCCCCCGTCACCTTCGCCACCTGCTCGAGGTATTCACGCTCGAGATCGCGCAGCCGCTTTGCCGCGAGTGACGATTGGATGCGCGCCCGGAGCAGCGCCGGTTCGAAGGGCTTGGTCAGGTAGTCGGTTGCGCCCATCTCGATGCAGCGAACGACGCTCCCGAGCTCGTCGACGCCGGAGATGATGATCACCGGGATGTGGCCCAGGGCCTCATTGGCCTTCAATGCCGCCAGCGTCTGGTACCCGTCCATCTCCGGCATGACGAGATCGAGCAGGACGACGTCAACCTGCTCCGCATCGAGGATCTCGAGCGCGACCCGGCCGTCGGGCGCCTCGCTGACGGCTCGACCATCCGCCTCGAGCGCGCGCCGGAGGACCATCCGGTTGAGGCGCTCGTCGTCGACGACGAGGACGCGCCCCGCCTCCGCGTTCACCCCGCACCCCCAAGACGCGTCAACTCGGACTTGACCCGCCTGAACTCGGCGGCTGCGGCCGAGACCCGCTCGCGGGCGCGATCCACCGTGCCCGATCGACCATCGGCCTCCAGCTGCCGACACAGCTCCGCCAGCTGCTCGGCTCCGACGTTGAGGCTGTTGCCCTTGAGCGAGTGCGCGGGCCTGATCATGTCGTCGGCGGAGCCGCGCTCGGCCGCCGCGCGCATCGCCTCGAGCTGCGAATCCGCATCCTCGAGGTAGGTCCCGACGAGCTCGGCAAGGAACACGGGGTCGTTGCCGGTCATCGCCAGGAGTCGGTCGAACCCCTCAGGGTCGACCGCGGGAGTCAGGTCCGTCATCCCGCGACCTCCTTCGAACCTGTTCCGGCGGCCGGCGTCGCCGCAAGGGCTGCGGCGAGCAGTTCGGGCCGGATCGGCTTGCTGAGGTAGTCGTCCATGCCCGCGGCCAGGCATGCCTCGCGGTCGCCCTCCATCGCATTCGCGGTCATGGCGATGATCCAGGGCCGGGTTGAGGGCGCTGCCGCCCGGATCCGGCGGGTGGCCTCGAGACCGTCCATGTCCGGCATCTGGACGTCCATGAGGATGATGTCGTACGGCTGGCGCTCGATCGCCGCCACGGCCTCGAGCCCGTTTGTTGCGACATCGGCGGCGAGCCCCAGGTTCTTGAGGAGTCGCAAGGCGAGCTTCTGGTTCATCGGGTTGTCCTCGGCCAGCAGGACGCGCAGATCGCCGTTGCCGGCGAGCGCTGCGCCCGACGAGGCCGCCGAAACCCTGGCCCGCTCGTCGACACCCGCCACGGCCTCCGCTGGGGCGACCTCGGCATCGAACGCCAGCTCGAACGTGCTGCCCTCACCGGGGATGCCGGCGCTGTCGGCGACGAGCGTCCCGCCCATGAGCTCCGCAAGGCGCCGACTGATGGCGAGCCCGAGCCCGGTTCCACCGTAACGGCGGGCGATCGACGCGTCGGCCTGGCTGAACGACTGGAACAACCGGCTCAGCCCGTCCGCCGAGATCCCGATCCCGGTGTCGCGCACCGCGATCCGGATGTGCCAGCGATCGTCGAACCGCGTGGTCGAGACGGCAAGCGATACCCGGCCCTGGCCGGTGAACTTGACGGCGTTCGAGAGCAGGTTCAACACGATCTGACGGATCCGGCCCGCGTCGCCCAGGAGCACGGGCGCCGGCTCACCCTCGAAGGTCAGGCCCAGCTCGAGGCCCTTCTTCAGGGCGTTGGGCCGGATCAGGCTCACGGCATCCTCGACGGTCTGCCGGAGGTCGAAGGGACGGTATTCGAGCTCGAACCGGCCGGCCTCGATCTTGGAGAAGTCGAGGATGTCGTTGATGATCGTGAGCAGTGCCTCTCCGGATCCGTTGATCGACTCCGCGAAGTCGCGCTGCTCGTCGTCGAGCTCCGTCGCCAGGAGCAGGCCGCTCATCCCGATCACCGCGTTCATCGGGGTCCGGATCTCGTGGCTCATGGCCGCGAGGAAGGCGCTCTTGGCCTGGTTCGCGGCGTCGGCGTCGCGGCGCGCCATCTCGAGCTCGGTGATGTCGTGGTAGATCGCGTAGAAGCCACGGTGCTCGCCGTCCACCACCAGCGGGACCATCAGAATCTCGACGTCGAGCGGCGTGCCGTCCTTGCGCAGTCGCCGGCTGATCAACTGGGCGCGGCCCTGCTCGGTCGCCGTGCGGCTGAGGTGATGGCCCTCCTCCCGGAGCGCATCGGTCCGGAGGATCAGCTCGTCGATCGATTTTCCGATCGCCTCCGCGGGCGTGAAGCCGAACAGCGTCGTCGCCGCCGGGTTCCAGGCCGAGACGCGCTCGTCGATGTCCATCGTCACGACGGCCACCGGGCTGACGTCGACCAGTGCCTCGAAGTACTGCTTCTGGCGACTGATCTCGGCGGTGCGCTCGGTCACCCGCCGCTCGAGGGTGGCGACGTTCCCGCGCAGCTCTGCGGTCATCTCGTCGAACGCGGTCGCCAGCACCCCGACCTCATCCTCCGAGCGGACGCCGGACGTCGCTTCGAGGTCGCCCGCCCGGACCCGGCTGGCCGTCGCGGCCAGGGCGAGGATGGGCCGCGTGACTCGCCTGGCGATCACCCAGATGCCCGCGGCAAGGAGGAGCGCCGAGCCGAGCCCCACGATGGCGATGGTGAGCGCCAGCTGGCGAGCGGGCGCAAACGCCTCTTCCTGGGTCAGCTCGGTGATGATGCCGGCATTCCGGTCCGCCAGCCACGTGTAGACCCCGATGACCGGCGTGCCGTTCGGATCAGCGTAGAGGCCGCGACCGCTCCGGCCGTCCCTGATCGCTGCGACCGCCGCCGATTCGAGCGCGCCGCCTTCGCCAGTCGTGCCCTGGATCGGGACGCCGTCGCCGCCGACGAGGTAGGCTCGCCCCGTCGTTCCCAGTCCGGCGCGGTCGAGGACCACGATCCTGTCGACCCGCTGGAGGCTGAGGTTGGCGGCGATGACCGCAACCCGCTGGCCCTTGCCATCCTTGTCGAAGAGCGGTGACGCCACCGTGATCGTGGGCCGGCCCGTGAGCGTGGAGCGATAGGCGTTCTGCACGTTCGTATGCGACGAACCGGTGGCGAACCATCCCTCCGCGGCCAGCGACACGCCCTCGTGGTCGGCGAGCGTGGACATCCGGATCGTGCCGCCGAGATCGAGGATGAGGATCTCCTCGGCGTCGGCCGTCTGGGACACGATGGTGGCGAGCAGCTCGCGGAGGCTGGCTTCCGCTGCGTCCCGCTCCGCCCCATCCGCCCCCTCATCGAGGTACGTCCGGACGTTTCCGCCGACGCCGGGCATGACGCCGACGAAGACGACGCTCCGGATCTGCTCGTCGATCCAGCGGTCGAGCGACTCCGCCTTCAGCCCCCCGACCGCGTCGAGGCGGTCGTAGACGGACGACGTGAGGTCGCTCGTCGCCCGGGCGTAGGTGAACGCGCCGACGACGAGGACGGTGACGGTCGAAAGCGCAAGGAAGTACCCGACCAGCCGCGTGCGGAGACTGCGGCGAAGCGGCGCGAGGAGGCGGTTGGCCGGCACCATGGCGCCCTACGGCACGGATTGGCGGACGGCAGCCAGGTCGAACGCGCCGGCCGGTGTCGCGTAGTCCGCTTCGAAGAACTCCAGCGACAGCTGCTTGAGCTTGCCCGTGGCATGGAGCTTCATGATCGCGGCGTCAATGGCGGCCAGGAAGGCGACCGGATCGAGCGTCAGGTCTCGATCCACGTAGCCCGTCTTCTGGGTGTAGTACGCGACCTTCTCGAGCTCGCGAAGGGGATCGCCCTCAGCGATCGCGGCCCGGCCAACGGTTGCGCTGGAGAGGAACGCGTCGATTTCGCCGGCGATGACGGCTTCGAGGCCGGGCACCTCGGTGTTGAACGTCACGATCACCGGGGAGTCGACGAGCCACGCCATCTCGACGCCCGGCAGCTCCAGTTCACGCTTCAGGTACGACTCGTGGGTGCAGCCTGCGCAGGCGCCGATCTCCTTGCCGCTGAGCTCCGACGGCTTCGTGATCGCCGAGTCGGCGCGGACGAAGAATGAGGCCGGGGTGGAGTAGTACGGCTGGGTGACGTAGAGCTTCTTCATCCGACCGACCGTCAGCGCGCCCGACGCCCAGG
Source organism: Candidatus Limnocylindrales bacterium (assembly GCA_035699725.1). Classification (GTDB taxonomy): domain Bacteria; phylum Chloroflexota; class Limnocylindria; order Limnocylindrales; family CSP1-4; genus CF-46. Next base: position 38,220 of record DASSPG010000005.1, read on the forward strand.
CAACGTCGAAGCGGTCGCCCCAGCTGCCCGCGATCATCGAGTCGAACGGCGTCGCGACGAAGCAGGGCTCGACGCCAAGCGCTGCGGCGACGAGCTTGCCGGTCTCGGCGTCGTAGCCGGACATCTCGGGAGCGGTCATCTGGTTCGGCGCGCACTTCGTCCCGGCCGGCCGCGTCGCGCCGTCCACGGCAAACGACTGCGGCGCGTAGTCGGGGTCCGTCCACAGCACGAGCGTGCCGCGGGCCTTGACCTGCGCCAGCTTGTCGTTGGATTGATCCAGGCTCGGTGATGGGGCCGCAGGCGGGGCGGAGCACGCCATCAGCAGACCCACCAGCAGCGCGGCCAGCGGCAGAGGTCCTCGCACGCCCACGTCCTCCTCCTTACTCGCCGATCGACTCGAGCTGGTCGAGGTCGAAGTCACCGGCTCGGCTCGTCTCATCAGTGTCGAATCTCACCGAACGTCCTCACGCGGTGCCAGCCGGATCGCCACCGACGTGACCTGGCCGCCGATCCGGATGATGTGCGGTTCATCGGACGCCGCAAGCCTCACGTGTTGGATCGAGGCGGGCTCGCCGACCTCGACGTCCGCGGCCAGGCCGGTCGACCATCCGTCGTCGGTGACCTCGTGCGGCCAGACGCGCAGCTCTCGCCAGGTACCGCTCGGAACGGTGGCAGTGACTGCGGAGTCGGTGGTCACGACCGGCTGCGTGGGGGAGACGGGCTGCCCGGAGGCCGTCACCGAGATCGTCGTCCGGCGTTGCCGCCGATCCCGTCGGAGCTCGATGACCGCACGCGTCCGCAGGGCGCCGCCTCGCCAGGCCCAAGCCAGGATGACGAGGAGCACGGCGGAGACCGCGAGCGCGGCCGCCCGTTCCGCGGGGCCCTCCCAGATGACGAGCCCGTGAGCGAGGGTTGCCCCGATGAAGAACACGAGCAACGTCGCCGCGACGGCTGGGTGCCCGAACAGCCCGATGATCCGGCCCGGAACGTACTCCCCCTTGCGCCTGGCGGCCAGGATCAGGAGCATCGGGAAGATCCCGGTGATCAGGGGGACGGTCAGAGCGCCGCCGATCGCGATCGGCCCGGCGAAGTTGTCCTGTCCCGCGAGGACGACGAGCTCGAGTCCCACGAGGACCGCCGCGGTGGGCGCAAAGCCGACGAGGAGCCGGCCGCGGCGCGTCTGCGACAGCCGGGCGAGGGGGCCGGCGTTCGATCCGGAGGGCCGCGGCAGCAGCTCGATGACCTGGTTGTAGAGACCGAGCGTTACGTACAGCGAGCCGATGCCGATCGCGAGGACGACGTACGTCGAGCCGACGACGTTGACGATCGGGCCCACCCGCTCTGCCAGGGGCGTGATCGCCGTCCCGCGCGCGCCGAGCAGGGGTTCGGGCCCGAGCGCGCCGAGGATCGCGACCGTGGCGAGGCAATACAGGACGATGATCGTCGCCAGCGCGGCCAGGTTGCCCCAGAGCAGCGACCGGCCGCTCGGCTCGAGGGTCAGCACCATCTTCGAGGCGTTGGCGGCGGACGTGTGGCCGAAGAAGGCGACGAGCAGGACGCCGAAGGCGAGGGCGAAGAACGTCGGATCGATCGGACGACCGTCGCCGAACGGGGTGCGCATGTATCCGAGCTGGGCGGGATCGACGTGGAGCATCGCGATCAGCGTGATCGCCCCGACGAGAACGAGGTTGATCACGCCGATGAGCACAGCCGAAGCGATCGTGCCATCGAGCGATTCCTTGCGCAGCACGACGATGTTGATCGCGAAGAGGACGAGGATCCAGGCGCCGAGCGGGATCCCGGTGGCGCCGCTGAGAACCGAGCCGAAGCCGAGGAAGTACACGTAGCAGGTCAGGACGTTGAAGGCGGCCAGGGCGATCGACAGCGTCGATGCCGGGAACCGCCCGAGGAGCTCGCGCACGAAGCGGCCGAAGTAGGCCGTGCCGTAGCGCATGCTGCCGCTGCGGACGATCGATTCGGTCAGCGCGCCCAGCGTGATCAGGTTGATCCCCCCGAGGACCAGCAGCAGCACGACCCCCGGCAGGGGACCGAGCCCCGCCAGCGCGATGGGCACGGACATGATCCCCTCGCCGAGCGTCTCGGTGATCGCGAGGAAGTAGGCGATCCAGAAGGGCGAGAGCCGGTCGAACCGGGCGACGACCCGGGCCACGCGCCAACGGAGTCGGTCGGCCAAGGGCAGGCGCGCGACGTAGATCGCGTCGAGCGGCGTGCCGTGGAGACGCAGGTACGCCTCGCCGACCGCCGCCTCGCCAAGACCGAGCGCCGCCCGCAGTCGCGGGACGTCGTTGCGGCGGAAGCGATGCTTGGCCGAGAGGTGCCGCGCCATCGCAGCGCGCACGGACGGATCCTCGGGGACCTGGTCCGCCCACTCGGGCGCGAACCGCTCGAGCTCGGCGATCGCCGGCGGCTTCGTCTGCGCGGCGCCGCTCGCGAGCGCGGCCAGGAACTCCTGCTCGCGCTCGGCGGCGGTGCGCTCGCCGATGTAGGACGCGCGATTGATCCGCGACGCCTTCGCGAGTCGCGCCGTCGCGCCCTCGATCGCGATCAGCGCGGTGCTCGCGCGCCGAGCCGGGAGGCCGCCCAGGACCTCGTCGCGCGAGAACATCGGAGCCCCCACGGTTCAGCCTGCCACGAAGCTCGCACGGGGGAGCAGGCGTTCGGCCAGCTGGCGGTAGCGCGCGCTGAGCTCATGGTCGGGATGGCGCAGGACGAAGATGCCCTCGCTGCCAAGGCGCATCAGGTCGTCGGAGTGGGGGAGGACCGCTGCGACCTCGCAGTCGTAGCTCGCGGTCACCCGCTGGGCGACCGCATCGGGGTCGAAGTCGGTCGGCGTCTTGTTGACGACGATGCTGACCCGGGGGACCTCGAGCTCCTTCGCGACCCGGGCGGTGATCCCGGTGCCCTCGAAGTCCTGCTTGTCCGGCCGCATCACGATCAGGAGGGCGTCGGACAGGACGAGGGACAGGAGCGTCTCCTCGTTCAGACCCGGGTGCGTGTCGATGAGCAGGACATCGAGCTGGACGTGGCTGACGAGGTCGCGGATCCCGGCGGTGAGCCGCTGCGCGTCGTACCCCTCGCGCAGGATCCGCGTGATCTCGCCGGGTTTCATGCTCGAGGGGATGAGGAACAGCTGGCCGCCGTTCCGGAGTCCGACACGCCCGCTGACGTCCATCGCCACCTCGCGGATCGGCATGTCGTGCCAGAGGTAGTCGTTGAGCGATGCGTGGACGTCCTCACCGTCGAGGCCGAACAGCACGTGGATCCCCGGCGACTGGATGTCCGTGTCGATCACGCCGACGCGCAGCCCGCGCTCGGCGAGGACCCCGGCCAGGTTCGCGGTGGTGTTCGACTTGCCCGTGCCACCGCGGAACGAGTGCACGCTCAAGATCGTCGGCACAGCCCCTCCCTCACGCGGCGCGGCTGGAACCGGGCCCTTCCCGAAGGGGCCGAGCGGCAACCGGACCGGCCCATCATACGTGGCCCACGGGGCGCCGTTGACGGGCGGGAGCGAGCTCAGAGCGGCCGCGTCGGGCTACTCCAGGAGCGGCCGAACCCGTGCCGCAAGGACGCATCCGAAGACGTCGACGACGAGCGCGGCCCGGTCGCTGTCGGGGAGGTCGTCGTCGAGGAGGGGATCGAGCACCTGGTCGATCCGCTCGGTGCGCTCGGCCGCGGTCAGCTCGGGCCGCACGCCGAGCGAGATGTCCCACAGCTCCTCGTACAGGAACCACGCGAACTCGTCGTACATCAGGCTCGCCTCGATCTCCCACGCCTCCGCCGACCGGACGGCGGCGCCGATCTCCAGCACGGCCGGCAGCGCGCTCTCCACCAGCTCGCCGAGCCCCCGCTCCTGGCGCCGCCGGATCTCCGGCAGGCTCACGCCGGC
>DASSPG010000006.1:0-3009 GCA_035699725.1 Candidatus Limnocylindrales bacterium
ATGGCCGCGCTCCCCCGGCGCGACGGCGTCCGCTACCCGGTCCTCGTCCCGAACGTCCGTGGCCTGACGCGCGCCGAGTCGGCCAACGTCGACGCGATCGCCGTCTTCACCGCCGCGAGCGACGCCTTCACGACCCGCAACATCCGGATGACGATCGCCGAGTCACTCGAGGCGTTCGCACCCGTCCTCGCCCGCGCCGGCGAGCTCGGCTGGTGGCGGCGCGGCTATGTCTCGACCGCGTTCGGCTGCCCCTACTCGGGCGCCGTCGACCCGGCCGCCGCCGTCGACGTGGCGCTCCGCCTCCTCGACCTCGGGGTCGAGGAGGTCTGCTTCGGTGACACGATCGGGGTCGGTGTTCCGCCACAGGTGCGCGAGCTGACGACACGCGCGCTCGATGCCGGCATCCCCCTCGGGCAGATCGCGTACCACTTCCACGACACCCGCGGGACCGCGCTCGCCAACGTCGCGGCCGCGATGTCGGCGGGCGTCCGGACGTTCGACGCGTCGACCGGCGGCACCGGTGGGTGCCCGTACGCGCCGGGAGCCGCCGGCAACCTCGCGACCGAGGACCTGGTCTACCTGCTCGACGCGGCCGGGATCGACCACGGCGTGTCGCTCGACGGGGTGCTCGTCGCCGCCCGGTTCATCGCGGATGCCCTCGGCAGGCCGCTCGCGACGAAGGTCGGCCAAGCCGGCGGCTGGGACCGTGCCACCGGGGTCGCCACCGGTCGCGGCTGACGCGAGGGGACCGCCCGTTTCAACGACGGCTGCCGCCGTCGACACTTCGCTGCGGCGCCGCGTCCCGTTCTTGGTATCGTGCGCCCACGATGAATGGGGTCGTGCTCGTCCTGAACCAGAACTACGAGCCGCTGAACGTCTGCAACCTGCCGCGGGCGTTCCGACTCGTGTTCGGCGCGAAGGCCGAGATCATCGAGTACGACCACCAGGTGATCCGGACGCCACGCCAGGAGTTCCACGCGCCGTCCGTGATCCGGCTCCAGTACCAGGTCCGGCGGCCGCGGCCGCGGGTCAAGCTGAGCCGGCGCGAGATCTTCAGCCGTGACCGCCACACCTGCCAGTACTGCGGCCGGACCGGCCACGACCTGACCCTCGACCACATCGTGCCGCGTCACCGCGGCGGCGCCCACAGCTGGGAGAACCTCGTCACGGCCTGCAAGCAGTGCAACCACCGCAAGGGCGGGAAGACCCTCGAGGAGGCCCGCTACCGGCTGACCCGGCCGCCGTTCGAGCCGCGCAGCGACGTCTACTCGATGTTCACGCCGTACCTGGCGGACGCCAACAACGAGGCCTGGCGGACGTACCTGTTCCTGGGGCGGAACTGAGCGACGACCGGTTCGCGGCGGCGATCCCGGCCGCCGTCCTGGACCTGCTCGAGACGCTCTGGCGGGCGGGGCACGCGGCGTACGTCGTGGGTGGGGCGCTGCGCGACGTTGCCGCCGGCCGGCCGGCCCCCGACTGGGACCTCGCGACCTCTGCCCTGCCCGAGCAGACGGCTGGCCTGTTCGAAGGCGCCGTGTACGAGAACCGATTCGGGACGGTGGCGGTCCGCCGCGCCGGCGAGGAGTTCGAGATCACGACCTTCCGGAGCGACCACGATTACGCCGACCATCGGCGGCCGCACCGGATCGAGTTCGGGACGTCGCTCGAGCTGGACCTCGCCCGGCGCGACTTCACGATGAACGCCCTCGCGTGGGGCGCCGAGGCCGGCGGGCCGGTGCGCCCGAAGGCGCCGGGCCTCATCGATCCCTACGACGGCCTGGCCGACATCGCCGCCGGCACGATCCGGGCCGTCGGCGATCCACGCCTCAGGTTCGAGGAGGACGCCCTGCGCATCCTCCGGGCGATCCGCTTCGCGACGACCCTCGGCTGGACGATCGAGCCCGCGACGCTGGCCGCGATCCGCGAGACGTCGCCGCTCGTCGCCCACCTCTCCGGGGAGCGGATCTGGGCCGAGCTGACGAAGATCCTCGCTGCGGACCGCCCATCCGTAGGGCTGCGGCTCCTCCAGGAGACGGGAGCGCTCGCCGCGATCTCGGAGGACCTCGCCGCCCAGCGCGGCATCGACCAGCGAAAGATCCCCGGCGACGACCTGTGGGACCACACGCTCCGGACGGTCGACGCGGTGCCCGAGGACCGACCCGTCGTCCGCCTGGCGGCCCTCGTCCACGACATCGGCAAGCCATCCACCGCGGCCGACGGCCACTTCATCGGGCACGACAGCGTCGGCGCGGACCTCGCCGGGGAGCTCCTCGACCGGCTCCACGTCCCGGTCGCGACCCGCAACCGGGTCGTCCACCTCGTCCGCCAGCACATGTTCCGGTACGAGCCCGGCTGGCGCGATGCGGCGATCCGCCGCTTCCTCGCGAAGGTCGGTCCGGCCGCGGTCGAGGACCTGCTGGCGCTGCGCGCGGCCGACAACGTCGGCAGCGGCGTGGCGCGCGACGCCGACGACATTGCCCAGCTCCGCGCCCGGATCGCCGCCGAGCTCGCGGCGGGCCCGATCCTCGACCGATCCGCCCTGGCAATCGACGGCGCCGACCTGATCGATGAGCTCGGCATGGTGCCCGGCCCCGAGGTCGGGCGGGTGCTCATGGCGCTCTTCGACCGGGTGGTCGAGAATCCGGCGATGAACGATCGCTCCACGCTCCTCGGCCTGGCCGCCGACCTCGGACCCGCCCGGGGTCCCGCTGCCGAGCTCGCCGTCCAGCTCTACGCCGTGCGCGCGGCGCTGGCGTCCGACGCGGACGCGACCCTCGGCCGCCTTGCCGCCATCGGGTTCCGCCGGGTCGAGCCGTTCGACCTCGTGGCCTACCGCGACGTGCTCCGCGACGGCCTGCCCCGCCACGGCCTGAGCGCACCAACGGCCCACTGCGAGATCCTCGAGGGCGACGTCGATGCCGCCTTCGACGCCGCGGTCGAGCTCGGGATCGGCACGCTCATCCAGCCGTGGGTCGCCCCGGATCGCTGGCAGACCGAGGCCGGCGTCCG
>DASSPG010000007.1:0-16165 GCA_035699725.1 Candidatus Limnocylindrales bacterium
CGGGAAGGGGAGGCGATCGCCTGGCACGTGGCCGAGGCGGCCCACGTCCCGGCATCGAAGGCCCACCGCGTCACCTTCAACGAGATCACGGAGGGCGCCATCCGCGAGGCGTTCGCCCATCCCCGCGACATCGACGCCAACCTCGTCGACGCCCAGCAGACGCGCCGGATCGTGGACCGTCTCGTCGGCTACACGCTCAGCCCACTCCTCAGCCGCAAGATCCGCTCCGGCCTGTCGGCCGGGCGTGTCCAGTCGGTCGCCGTCCGGCTCGTCGTCGAGCGCGAGCGCGAGATCACCGCGTTCACCGCCCGCGAGTACTGGACCCTCGAAGCGCTCCTGGCGACGGCGGACGGCGCCGAGTTCGCCGCCGAGCTCGTCCGGATCGACGGCGCCGCCCTCGACGTCGGCGACGAGGAGACGGCCGCCCGCCATGCCGCCGCCCTGCGCGAGCTGCGCCCCGTCGTCCGCAAGACCGGGACCCGCAAGCAGAGCCGCAGCCCGGCTCCGCCGTTCACGACCTCGACGCTCCAGCAGGAGGCGAGCCGCAAGCTGGGCTTCAGCCCGAAGCGGACGATGTCGGTCGCCCAGCGCCTGTACGAGGGCGCGGACACGCCCGACGGCCATGTCGGACTGATCACCTACATGCGGACGGATTCGACCGCGATCGCCGGGGTGGCGATGGGCGAGGCCCGCGACGTGATCCGCGATCGCTTCGGCCAGCCGTACACGATGCCCAAGGGCCGGGTCTACAGGTCGAAGGCGAAGGGCGCCCAGGAGGCGCACGAGTCGATCCGGCCGACGTCCTTCCGGCGCGATCCCGATTCCCTCGCCGGCACGCTGGCGAGCGACGAGCTCCGCCTCTACCGGCTGATCTGGCAGCGCGCCCTCGCGTCGCAGATGGCGGCCAAGGAGCTCGAGACGACCACGGTCGAGCTGGCCGCTGGGCCCTACGAGCTCCGGGCGAGCGCGACGAAGACCCTGTTCGACGGTTTCTCCGCGGTGTACACCGAGGGCCGCGACGACGGCGCGGCCGACGACGAGGAGGCCGCGAAGGCCCTCCCGCCGGTGCAGGACGGCGACGAGACCACCGTTCGCGACGTGTCGCCGACCCAGCACTTCACCGAGCCGCCGCCGCGCTTCACCGAGGCGACGCTGATCAAGGCGCTCGAGGAGCATGGGATCGGCCGCCCGTCGACGTACGCGGCGACGATCTCGACCATCACCGACCGCGGCTACGTCCGGGTCGAGGAGCGGCGTCTCCATCCCGAGCTGATCGGCGAGGTCGTGACGGACCTGCTCGTCGAGCACTTCGGCGACTACGTCGACGTGGCGTTCACCGCCCGGATGGAGGAGGAGCTCGACGAGGTCGCCCGCGGCGAACGGCCGTGGGTCCCCCTGCTCCGCGCGTTCTACGGCCCGCTGGCCGAGCGCGTGGCCGAGAAGCGGCGCGAGCTCCGGCGGAAGGACTTCACGACCGAGGAGACCGACGAGGTCTGCTCCGAGGGTCACCCGATGGTGATCCGCCTGGGGCGGAACGGCCGGTTCCTCGCCTGCTCGCTCTTCCCCGAGCACAAGGAGTCGCGTCCGTTGCCCGGCGAGGAGGCCCCGCCCCAGGAGGGCGAGGGCGAGGTCTGCCCGACGTGCGGCGAGGGCACGCTGGTCGGCAAGCGCGGCCGGTTCGGGCCGTTCGTCGGCTGCTCGCGCTATCCCGACTGCACGTACATCAGGAAGGAGGGCCCGCCGCCGCCGGATCCACTGCCGTTCGAGGTCGCCTGCCCGAAGAACAACGACGGACGGCTCGTGCCGCGCCGTGCCCGGCGCACCGGCAACGTCTTCTACGGCTGCTCGAACTACCCGAAGTGCGACTTCACGACGAACCACGAGCCAGTTGGGGCGGTCCACGACGCGGACGACGGACCGGTGGCGCGGAACGGTGAGTCGGGTCTGTGCCTGACGTGCGGCGCCGACGTGCCGCTGGCCGACGGAGCGGATCTCGTGGGCGCTCGGCTCGAGGGCGGCCCGCCGAACCCCGCCGCGCTCGCCAAGCCGGCCCGCGGTGGGGGCGCGCGGCGCGGACGGGCCGGCGCGGGCGGGGCCCGCGCGGGTGGGCGCTCCGGCGGAACGCGCGCGACGGGTGCCCGGGGAGGGGCGCGCAAGGCGCCGCGCGCGACCGGCACCGCTCCGGACGCGTGACCCGGGCGTGACCGACGCCGCGGCGGAGTCGGTCCTCGAGCGCTACCTCGGGTCGCTCTCGGCCCGCGACACCTCCGCCCACACCCAGCGCTCGTATGCCGCGACGCTGACGGCGTATCTCGCCTGGCTCGGGGCCCGCGGCGTGGACTGGCGGACGCCGACCCGGGCGGATCTGCGGACCTACCTCGCGGTGCTCGGCATGGGCCGCGCCCGCGCCTCCACGGCCCAGCGCCTGGCCGCGATCCGCTCGTTCCATCGCTTCGTCGCCCGCGAGGGGCTCGCCCCGGGCGACCCGTGGGGCGCGATCGCGACGCCGCGCCTGCCGCGCCGCCTGCCGCGGGTCCTCGAGGTCGACGAGGTGGAGCGGCTCCTCGACGCGGTGGACGGAGCCGTCGAGGTCGCGCTCGCCGCCGAGCGGACCCCGGGCGACGTGGCCGTCGCCCTGGCGCTCCGGGACCGGGCGATCGTCGAGACCGCGTACGCCGCCGGGCTCCGGATCAGCGAGCTCGCGGCCGCGGACCTCGCGTCGCTGGAGCTCAAGCGTGGCGAGATCCGGGTCCTCGGCAAGGGTCGCAAGGAGCGGATCGGGCTGCTCGGGCGACCGGCCCGGGAGGCGCTCGCCGGCTACCTCGAGGAGGGCCGTCCCGTGCTCCTCCACCAGGCACGCCCTCCCTCCGACCCCGAGCCGGTCGAGATCTTCCTGAATCACCGCGGCGGGCCCCTCGGCGTGCGCGGCCTGCGCTACCGCCTCGACTTGCTCCGGCGAAGGGCGGGCCTCCCGATCGGGGTCTCCCCGCACACCCTCCGCCACTCCTTCGCGACCCACCTGCTCGAGGGCGGGGCGGACCTCCGCGTCGTCCAGGAGCTGCTCGGCCACGAGAGCCTGGCCACGACGCAGGTCTACACCCACGTCTCGCCCGCCCGGCTCCGCGCGGCCTATCGCGGGGCGCATCCCCGGGCCCGCCGCGACGGCGCCCCGCCGGACCCCGTCCGCCCGTGACGACATCGCGCGCCCTCGCCCGGGCCGGACTCATCGTGTCGGGCGCGTTCCTCGTGTCGCGCGTGCTCGGGTGGCTGCGCCTCGTCGTCATCGGCAACGCGTTCCCGGCCGGCCCCGAGCTCGACGCGTTCTTCGCCGCCTTCCGCCTGCCGGACCTCATGTTCCAGCTCGTCGCGGCGGGCGCCCTGTCGTCGGCGGTCGTGCCGGTCGTCACGGCCCTGATCGCGAACGGCGAGACGCCGCGCGCCTGGCGGGTGGTCTCGACGATCGCCAACCTGATGCTGCTCGGCCTGCTCGGGCTCGGGATCGTCGTCCTGGTCTTCGCGCCGGTCATCGTCGAGGCGATCACGCCCGGCTTCGACGCCGCGCAGGTCGCGCGGACGGCCGAGCTCACTCGCATCATGACCCTCAGCCCGATCTTCCTGGCCATGGGCTCGCTCGCGACCAGCGTCCTGAACGCCCAGGGCCGGTTCGCCGCCGCGGCGCTGGCGCCGATCATCTACAACGTCGCGATCATCGGCAGCGCCCTGCTCCTCGCCCCGACGATGGGCGTGACCGGGCTGGCGCTCGGGGTCGTCGGGGGGTCGGTCGCCCACCTCCTCGTCCAGCTCGCGCCGCTCCGGGGGCGCGGCTTCCGCTACTCGCGCGCGGTGGACACGAGCGATCCCGACGCCCGCCAGGCCCTCAAGCTCATGGCCCCCCGTGCGCTCGGGATGGGCGCCAGCCAGATCACCTTCGTCGTCGCGACCTCGCTGGCCTCGACCCTCGGTGCGGGCGCGATCGCGGTGTTCAACGTCGCGTTCACGCTCCTCCAGATCCCGGTCGGGGTGATCGGGGTCCCGCTCGGCGTCGTCGTGCTGCCGTCGCTTGCCCGCGAGGCGGCGGTCGGCCGGATCGATGAGTTCGCGGCGCTGATGTCGCGGGCGATCCGCCTGGTCCTGTTCGTGATGCTGCCCCTGACCGGCATCGCGATCGTCCTGCGCCACGAGCTGGTCGGGATCCTCTTCGGCTTCAGCCGGTTCGACGCGGCGGCGCTCGAGCTGACCGCCGCCACGCTGCTCACGTTCCTCCTGGGGCTCACCGCGCACGCCCTGATCGCCGTCCTGGCCCGGGCCTTCTACGCCCGGCAGGACACCAGAACGCCGGTCGCGGCCGCGATCCTCGCCGTCTTCGTCAACTCGGCCCTGATCGTGATCCTGGCCGAGCCGCTCGGGCTGCCGGGCCTGGGCCTGGCGATCGCCCTCGCGGCCTGGCTCGAGGCGCTCGTCCTCCTCGCCCTCCTCCGACGCAGCCTGCCCGAGCTCGCGTTCCGGCCGCTCCTCTCGCTCGGCCTGCGCTCGCTGGTCGTGGCGATCGCCGGCGCGGCGGCCGCGGCCGGGGTCCTGGCCGGCCTCGACCTCGCGGCCGGGAGCGATCCGTCGCGGCTCGGGCTGATCGTGCGGAGCGTGATCGTCGGATTTGTCTGGCTCGTGTCATCCGCCGCCGCCGCGGTCGTGTTGCGGATCGCGGAGCTGGGGGCCATCATCGGGCTCATGCTCGACCTGATTCGACGGCCGCGCCGGGCGTGACGGCCGCGACCGACCGCGACTCCCGGCCGCCTGACACCGACCCGCCCGGCGAGGCGGGCGCCGACGCGCCCGACTCCGCCGGCGCCGGGGGCGCCGGGCCGGACACGGCGGATGCCGCCTGGGACCGCTTCGTGGCCGACGGCCGGCCCGGCTCGTACCTCCAGCTCTCCGGCTGGGCGCGGGTGAAGGCGGTCAACGGCTGGCGCGCGACCCGCACGCTGACGTCGTCCGGTGCCGCGGCGCCCGTCGGTGCCCAGATCCTCCTCCGTCGTCCGCGGCCGCTGCCGTGGGCGTTCGCCTACGCGCCGCGCGGCCCGGTGACCGCGACCTGGACGCCGGACACGATCGGCGCGTTCACGGCGGCCGTGCGGGACGGCCTCGCCGAGCGTGTCGGTCGGGTCTCGCACCTCCGGATCGATCCCGAGATCGAGGCCGACGGACCGGTCGACGCCGACGGCGCCATCCGGCGCAGCCTGCGCGACGCGGGCTGGCGACCGGCGACGCCGATCCAGCCCAACGCCACCCGGATCATCGACCTCACGCCCGACGAGGACGCGCTCTGGGGCGATCTCCGCAAGAAGTGGCGGCAGTACGTGAACAAGGCGCGCAACGCCGGGATCACCGTCACCGACGCCGAGGGCGATGCCCTGCCCGAGTTCTACCGGATCTACCGCGAGACCGCGGACCGGGCCGGGTTCCTGATCCGGACCGAGCAGGCCTACCGCGACGTGTGGGAGGCCTATCGACCGAGCGGCAACGCCCGGCTCCTGTTCGCCCGCCGCCCGGACGGCGAGGCCCTCGCGACGCTGTTCCTCGTCCGGAGCGGGCCGCGGGTCGTGGAGCCGTACGGCGGCATGACCGTCGACGGCGGCGAGTCCCGCGCCAACTACCTGCTGAAGTGGGAGGCGATCCGGACATCCCGCGAGCAGGGGGCCACGAGCTACGACCTCTGGGGCCTGGCGACCGGCGGGATCGCCCACTTCAAGACCGGCTTCGGCGGACGCGAGCACCACTACATCGGGGCGTGGGACCTCGTCCTCGATCCGCTCGGTCGACACGCCTACGAGCGGGCCCAGCAGGCGCGGGTCTGGATCGCCCGGCGGCGGCGCGGCCTCGCGACCGGTGGCAGCGCCGCCGGGTTCGGCGGGAGCGACGCCGCTTGACCTCGATCCGCGCGGCGACCGACGCGGAGCTGGCCGACTGGGACGAGCGGACGGTCGATGCCCCCGGCGGCCACGTCTACCAGTCGCGCGCCTGGGCCGAGCACAGGGTCAGGGCCGGCTGGGCCGCCGACCACCTCGTCCTCGACGGCGGTTTCCGGGTCCTCGCCCTGCGTCGCCCGTTCCCGATCGTCGGTGGCGCGAGTGCGTACATCCCGCGCGGCCCGATCGCGGCCGGCGACCCCGCGGAGCGAGTCGCCGGGCGGCTGGCCGCCGTGACCGACCACCTCGCCGCCGACGGGGTCGCGGTCGTCGCCTCGGACGCCGAGATCCCCGCCGATTCGGGGTACCGCGACCACCTCGCCGCCATCGGCTTCCGCCCCATCGAGGAGATCCAGCCGTCACGCCACCGGCTCACGCTGCCGCTCGCCGGGCGGGATCCCGACGCCGTCTTCGGCGGAATCGCGAAGTCGACCCGACAGCGCATCCGCAAGGCCGAGAAGGATGGGATCGCAGTGGTCCGCCACGACGGTCGTCTGCCCTCGAGCGGGGTCGGGGAAGGCTTCGCATCACCGAGCGAGCCCGCCGAGGTCGCCCTCGATCGGTTCTACGACCTGCTCCTCGAGACCGGGGAGCGACTCCAGTTCAGCTTCGGACCGCGCGAGCGGTTCCTCGCCTGGTGGCGCTCGGCGCTCCGGGCCGGCCATCTCGTCCAGCTCGAGGCGCGGACCGCGGAGGGTGAACCGCAAGCGGGGCTCGTCCTGTACCGCCACGGCGAGCGGCTCTCGACCGTCCACTCGGGCGACCACGCGGCCGCCCGGCGCGATCACCCCGGAGCCCTCCACCTGCTCCGCTGGCGGGCGATCCAGCTGGCGATGACGGAGGGCCGGACGGAGATGGACCTCGGCGGGGTGGACGTGGCAGGCGCCCGGCGCGAGCCGCGTGAGGGCGAGCCGACCTGGGGCCTGTACCAGCACAAGCGCTCGTTTGGCGGGGAGTGGCTCGAGCTCGCCGGCGCCCACGAGCGGGTCCTCGACCCGAGCCGTTACCGGCTCGGCCGGCTGGCCGCCCGAGCCGCCCGGATCCTGCGCCGCGGATGAGCGGCCGACGCGGGGCCGCATGAGCGAGCCCACCCTCGCTGCGCTGCTGGCGGCCGCCGAACCGACGGATCCGCGCCCGCTGGGTGAGCTGATTGCACGGCTCCAGGCCGCAGGTCGGCTCCACGGGGCCCGGGACGGCGGCCGGGCGATCGGGCCCGCCGCGCTCGCCGACCTCGCGGTCCGCGGCGTGACCGACGATTCGCGCACGGTTCGTCCAGGGGCGCTCTTCGTCGCGATCCCGGGGCTCCACGTGGACGGTCACGACTTCGTGGCCCGGGTCGCCCAGTCGGGTGCCGTCGCCGCGCTCGTCGAGCGGGCGTTGCCGGACGTCGCCCTTCCCCAGCTCGTCGTCGACCGGCCCGCCGCCGCGCTCGCCGAGGCGGCGGCGTGGTGGTACGGCGACCCGTCGCTCGAGCTCGGCGTCGTCGGGATCACCGGCACGGACGGCAAGACGACGACGTCGTTCCTCGGCGCGGCCGCGCTCGAGGCCGCCGGGCTCTCGTCGGGCCTCATCGGGACGGTCGCGACCCAGGTGGGCGCGACCCGCGAGGCGAACGCCGAGCACACCACGACCCCGGGCGCGGTCGATCTCCAGCGGACGCTGCGCGCGATGGCCGACGCCGGCAACGCGGTCGCGGTCGTCGAGACCACCTCCCACGGCCTGGCCGCCGACCGCGTCGCGGGCATCGCCTACGACGTGGCGATCCTGACGAATCTCACCCACGAGCATCTCGAGTTCCATGGCACATGGGAGGCGTACCGCGACGCCAAGCTCTCGCTGTTCGAGCGGCTGGCGACGGGACCGGGCAATCCCCTCAAGGTGGCGGTCGCGGGCCGCTCCTGGCCGAAGGCGGCGATCGTCAACGCCGACGACCCCAACGCCGGCGCGTTCATCGGTGTCGCCCAGGAGGCGGGCGCCCGGATCGTGAGCTACGGCACCGACCCGGCGGCGGACGTCCGGGCGACGCACGTCGAGGAGGACGCCCACCGCCTCCGGATCGGCCTCGTCGCGCCGTCGGGCGCGGCGAGCGTGGACCTCCGGCTGGCGGGTCGGTTCAACGTCCACAACGCCCTCGCGGTCGTGGCGCTCGGGGAGGTCCTCGGCCTCGATCCGGTCGCCGTCCGCGACGGCCTGGCGAGTCTCTCCGGCGTCCCCGGCCGGATGGAACGGCTCGACGCGGGGCAGCCGTTCGGGGTCGTCATCGACTACGCCCACAGCCCGGCCTCGCTCGAGAAGGTGCTCGGGCTCCTGGCCCCACTGGCCGCGGCCCGGGGTGGCGGCGTGATCACGGTCTTCGGGTCGGCGGGCGAACGGGACACCGCCAAGCGGCCGATGATGGGCCGGATCGCCGCCGAGCACGCCCGCCTCGTGGTCGTGACCGACGAGGATCCCCGGGGGGAGGACCGGATGGCGATCCTCGACGACATCGCCCGCGGCGCCGAGGACGGCGGCAAGCGTCGCGAGCGGGACCTGTTCCTCATCGCCGACCGTCCCGCGGCGGTTGCGGCGGCCTTCGAGCGGGCCCGGCCCGGTGACATCGTCCTGCTCGCCGGCAAGGGCCACGAGCGCTCGATCATCGGCCCGGATGGCCCGGTCGCCTACGACGAGCGCGCGACCGCTCTCGCGGCGCTGGCCGCGCTCGGTCACCGGGCGGACCCTCGCTGATGCGTGGCTGCCTCTTCGTCCTGATCCTCGCGGCCGTGGTCGTCGGCGCCGCCTCGTGGTTCGGCGCGCCCGTCCTCGCCTCGACCGTGGCCCGGGCGGCCCTCGAGAACGCCGGCTTCCGCGCCGCGTCCTCGACCGTGACCGTGATCGCCGATCCGCCGCCGAAGATCCTGCTCGGCCGGGCGGACCGGCTCCGGATCGTCGGCGCGGACGTGGATTTCCGGACGTTCCACGCGGCCAGCCTCGATCTCGTGCTCACGGACGTGGATCTCCTCGGCCGGCGCGCGGCCACGATCCGCGGCTCGATCGAGAGCGCCGAGCTCGCCACCTCGGACGGTCCCGCCGCGACCGCCGACGTCGTGATCGACGGGTCGGCCGATGCGGCCGCCGCCACGATCGACGTCGGTGCGACGGCGGTGAACGACGCGGTTGCCGGCGCGTTCCGGCGCAAGTTCGGCGTGGCGGTGATCGGGACCGAGCTCGTGGCCCCGGACATCCTCCGGATCCGCTCGGCCGGATCGACGGTCGAAGGGCGCCTCGGCGTCGACGCGAACGGGTCGATCGTCCTCACGACCGCCCTCGGCTCCTCGGAGATCCTGACGATCGATCGGTCCGTTCCGCTGACGCTCCGGTCCGTGTCGGTGGTCGGCGGGAATCTCCGGATCGCGGCCACGCTCGACGCCCAGGCGCTGCTCGGCGGCTGACCGGCCGGACCCCGAGGGGGCCGCTGCTATCCTTCGCCCGATGGCCCAGCCCCGCACCACGACACCCGACGACGCCAAGGGTCCCCGCACGAAGGGCGGGGAGGCGCGGCCTGCCTCGGGCGCGAACGGGGCAACGGCTTCGACCGGTCCGGAGGGAGCCAGTGGCTCGACCCGGGCCAAGCCGACCGGCCCCCGTCGCACCGCGACCTCGACCGCATCGCCTCGTGCCACGACGCCGGGCGAGGTCGATCTCGCCGCCCTCAGGACGCAGCTCGTCGAGACCGTGCGGAAGCATTACCCGCAGAGCGACCTTGCCCCGGTCGAGCGCGCCTTCGACCTCGCCGTCGAGGCTCACGCCGAGCAGAAGCGCGCCACCGGCGAGCCCTACGTCACCCACCCGATCGCCTCGGCCCAGATCACCGCCGAGCTCGGGATCGATCCGGTCGCGGTCACCGCGGCCCTCCTCCACGACGTCCCCGAGGACACCGAGTTCGGCCTGACCGACATCGAGGACCGCTTCGGGGCCGAGGTCGCCCGCCTCGTGGACGGGGTGACGAAGCTGTCGCGCTTCTCGACCCACAGCCACGAGCAGCAGCAGGCCGAGAACATCCGGAAGATGCTCCTGGCGATGGCCGAGGACATCCGGGTCGTCCTCATCAAGCTCGCCGACCGGCTCCACAACATGCGGACGCTGTACGGCCTGCCGTCCGAGAAGCAGCTCCGGATCGCCCGCCAGACCCAGGAGATCTACGCCCCGCTGGCGGAGCGGCTCGGGATCTGGCAGATCAAGTGGGAGCTCGAGGACCTCGCCTTCAAGGTCCTCGAGCCCGAGCGCTTCCGCGAGCTGGCGAAGCTCCTCGACACCCGGCGCAAGGGCCGCGAGGACTACATCAGCCGGGCGATCGCCGAGCTCGAGCCGCGCCTGAAGGAGGCCGGCATCGAGGCCGACCTCCAGGGCCGCCCCAAGCACATCTACAGCATCGACAAGAAGATGCAGCGCAAGGCCGCCGAGTTCGCCGAGATCTACGACGTCTACGCGATCCGGATCCTCGTCGACGAGGTCCGCGACTGCTACGCCGCGCTCGGCGTCGTCCATGCCCTGTGGCGCCCGATCCCGGGCCAGTTCGACGACTACATCGCGGTGCCCAAGAACAACCTCTACCAGTCGCTCCACACCGCGGTCATCGCCCTCGACGGCAAGCCGCTCGAGATCCAGATCCGGACCCAGGCGATGCACCAGGTCAGCGAGGTCGGGATCGCCGCCCACTGGCGCTACAAGGAAGGATCCAAGTCGGACCGCGAGTACGACGCCAAGCTCGCCTGGTTGCGCCAGCTGATGGAGTGGCAGCGCGACGTCAGCGAGTCGGACGCGACCGAGTTCGTCGAGGGGATCAAGCTCGACATCTTCCAGGACCAGGTCTTCGTGTTCACCCCGAAGGGCGACATCAAGGACCTGCCGGCCGGCGCGACCCCGCTCGACTTCGCCTACCGGATCCACACCGACGTCGGCCACCGGACGATCGGGGCCAAGGTCAACAACCGGCTCGTCCCGCTCGACTACCGCCTGAAGAACGGCGACATCGTCGAGGTGATGACGACCAAGGGCGAGCACGGCCCGTCGCGCGACTGGATGAACGTCGTCCGGACCTCCCATGCCCGCGAGAAGATCCGCCAATGGTTCAAGCGCAAGGACCGTGACGAGAACATCGTCCACGGCCGCGAGGCGCTCGAGCGCGAGCTCCGGCGCCTGGCCCGCAAGACCATCCAGGCGGTCGGAGCCGACCGGATCGCCGAGCTCGGCCGGGCGTACAACCACGACACGCTCGACGACTTCTATGCCGCGATCGGCTACGGGGCGGTCAGCGCCCAGCAGGTCGTCGCCCGGCTCGGCGTTCTCGACGACACGGAGGTCGGGCTGCCGACCGTCGCCCCGGCCAGTCTTCCGGCCCGGACCGGGGGCGTCCGGGTCAAGGGCGTGGGCGACCTGCTCGTCCGGTTCGCCAAGTGCTGCCACCCGATCCCCGGCGACCCGATCGTGGGCTTCATCACCCGGGGCAAGGGCGTGACGGTCCATCTCCGGTCCTGCCCGACCGTCCTCAACGAGCGCGAGGTGCCGCGCCTGATCGAGGTCGAGTGGGAGGCGGCCCCCGCCCAGAGCTACCCGATCGCGATCCGGATCGAGGCCTACGATCGGACCGGGCTCCTCAACGACATCACCCAGGTCGTCGCGGAGAACAAGGTGAACATCGTGTCGGCGGTCGTGAGCGTCAACCCGGACCACACCGCGATCTGCATCGCGACGCTCCAGGTCGCGTCGGTGTCGCAGCTCGCCCGGGTGATGAGCCGGATCGAGGCCCTCAAGGACGTGATCAGCGTCCAGCGCGACCTGACCTGACCCGCTGGCGCCCTAGACTCCATCCGATGCCGAACCTTCGAGCCCCGCGCGGGACGCGCGACCTGCTGCCGGCCGAGACGCCCGCCTGGACCCGCCTCGAGCGGCTCGCCGCGGACCTCGCCGCGCGCTACGGGTACCGCCGGATCGAGACGCCGCTGTTCGAGCAGACCGCGGTCTTCGAGCGCGGCGTCGGCGAGGTCACCGACATCGTCGAGAAGGAGCTCTTCCGGATCGCACCGCGGACCGAGGAGTCCGAGTCGTGGGCGCTCCGGCCGGAGCCCACCGCCGGGATCGTCCGGGCCTACGTCCAGCACGGGATGCAGACGCTGCCGCAGCCCGTGAAGCTGGCGATGACCGGGCCGATGTTCCGCCACGACCGGCCCCAGGCCGGGCGCTACCGCCAGTTCTGGCAGTTCGACATCGAGGCGATCGGCGATCCCGGGCCGGCGATCGACGCCGAGATCATCGAGCTCGGCAGCCGCTACTACGCCGACGCCGGCCTGGCGGACGTCCGGCTTCACCTCAACTCGATCGGCGATCCGGCCTGCCGCCCCGCCTACATCGAGACGCTCGCGGCGTACTACCGGCCGCACGCGGCCGACCTGCCGCCGCTCGAGCGCGAGCGGCTCGAGCGCAAGCCGCTCCGCCTGCTCGACTCGAAGGACCCGGCGATGGCGGCGCTGAACGCCGGGGCGCCGCGGATCACCGACCACCTGTGCGACAGCTGTCGCGCCCACTTCGACGGCGTCCAGGAGCACCTCGGCGTGCTCGGCGTGCCGTTCCGGTTGGAGCCGGGGCTCGTGCGCGGCCTCGACTACTACACGCGGACCGCGTTCGAGTTCTACCTCGAAGGTCGCGAGGGCCAGCAGCAGGCGCTCGGTGGCGGCGGGCGGTACGACGGCCTCGTGGAGCTGCTGGGTGGCCGGCCGACCCCCGGGATCGGGTTCGGGATCGGGCTGGACCGGCTGCTCCTCGCGCTCGAGGCGCAGGGCGTGGCGTCGTCGCCGGAGGCCGCGCTGGTGGCGGTCGTCGTGGGGGCCGAGCCGGAGGCGACCGCGGAGCGGCTGCGGGTCGCGACGCTGCTCCGCGCAGCCGGGATCGCCGCTCGGGCGGAGCTCGCTCCCCGGAAGCTCGGCAAGCAGCTCGAGTCGGCGGCCCGCGAGCGGGCCCACTTCGCGGTCATCGTGGGCGGCGACGCGGACGAGGGCCAGGTCCAGCTGCGGGACCTCGACGCGGGCACGCAGAAGGTGATCGCGATCGACGACCTGGCCCGCGAGATCGGGCGGGCGCACGCGAGCCACCGCCACGGGACGCCGGCCGAGCGATGAGCGAGGTGGTTCGGTGACGCAGGCCCCGCGGTGAGCCCGGTCGACCGCTGGTCCGGCGGCGACGCGTACGAGCGCTACGTCGGGCGCTGGAGCCGCCAGGTCGCCCCGATCTTCGTGGACTGGCTGGCCGTCGAGCCCGGGCGGCGCTGGCTGGACCTGGGCTGCGGCACCGGCGCCCTCACCGCGACGATCCTCGAGCGGGCCGCGCCGGCGAGCGTCGTGGGGATCGACCCCTCGGCCGACTTCGTCGAGCATGCCCGAGGGGGCGTCCCGGATCGGCGGGCGTCGTTCGCCGTCGGCAGCGCCCAGGCGATCCCGCTCGATGACGCGAACGTCGATGTCGCGGTCGCCGGCCTCGTCCTCAACTTCGTGCCGGAACCCGCCGAGGGCCTCGCCGAGATGGTCCGGGTCACGGCGCCGGGCGGGATCGTCGCCGCCTACGTCTGGGACTACGCCGAGGGGATGCAGCTGGTGCGCCACTTCTTCGACGCCGCGATCACGCTCGATCCGGCCGCGACGGCCGAGGACGAGGGCGTCCGTTTCCCGTTCTGCCGACCGGAGCCCCTGCGCCAGGCATTCGCGGCGGCCGGCCTCGACGCCGTCGAGGTCCGCGCGATCGAGATCGCGACGGTCTTCGCGAACTTCGACGAGTACTGGACGCCGTTCCTCTCGGGCGTGGGCGCGGCGCCGGCGATGGCGATGCGGATGGAGGAGGGGCAGCGCAACGCGATCCGCGACCGGCTCCGGGTCACCCTCCCGACCGAGCCGGATGGTTCGATCCGCCTGTCGGCCCGGGCGTGGGCCGCGCGCGGAACGGTGTCGTAGGGCAGAGGTCGCGGGCCCGGCCTCGGCGCCTCGCGTCCCGTACCATACGGCGGCCATGACGGACTCCCCACCGCCCGACCGCGGCGCGACCGACGCGCCCGCCGACCTCCTCGCCACCCCGTATCGGACCCACACCTGCGGCGCCCTCCGCGCGTCCGACGCGGGCACGACCGCCCGCCTGTCGGGATGGGTCCACCGCCGGCGCGACCACGGCCAGCTGATCTTCCTCGACCTGCGCGACCGCCACGGGATCACCCAGGTCGTCGTCGACAAGGCCGACGATCCCGAGGCCCACGCCGTCGCCAGCCGCGTCCGCTCCGAGTTCGTCGTGACCGTCGAGGGCGACGTGGCGACCCGCCTCGCCGGCACGGAGAACCCGCGCCTCCCGACCGGGGCGATCGAGCTCCGAGCGCGCCGCGTGTCGATCCTGAGCGAGGCGAAGACGCCGCCCTTCTACATCAACAACCCCGACGCCCCGATCGACGAGGCCCTCCGCCTGCGCTACCGCTACCTCGACATCCGGCGCGAGGCGATGGCCCGCCGCCTGCTCCTGCGCAGCCGCCTCGTCCAGGCGATCCGCGAGGTCCATCACGCCCACGGCTTCGTCGAGGTCGAGACGCCGAACCTGATCAAGTCGACCCCCGAGGGCGCCCGCGACTTCATCGTCCCGTCGCGCCTCCAGCCGGGCTCGGTGTACGCCCTGCCCCAGAGCCCGCAGCAGCTCAAGCAGCTGCTGATGGTCGGCGGGATCGACCGCTACTTCCAGATCGCGCGCTGCTTCCGCGACGAGGACCTGCGCGGCGACCGCCAGCCGGAGTTCACCCAGCTCGACCTCGAGATGAGCTTCGTCGACGAGGACGCCGTGATGGCGTTCGTCGAGGAGATGGCGATCGCGGTGTGCCGGGCGACGACGCCCGACCGGCCGCTCCAGGAGACGCCCTTCCCGCGGTTCACCTACGACGAGGCGATGGAGCGCTTCGGCAGCGACAAGCCGGACGTCCGGTTCGCAATGGAGCTCGTCGATCTCGCGCCGGTCCTCGGGGTGGGGGAGGAGGGCGGCTCGGGCTTCCGCGTGTTCGACGAGGCGCTGGCGGCGGGTGGCCGGGTCAAGGCGATCGTCGCGCCCGGGATGGGGACGGCGACCCGCAAGGAGATCGACGAGCTGACCGAGCGCGCCAAGCGGTTCGGCGCCAAGGGGCTCGCCTGGCTGGCGATCGAGGAGACCGGCGCGATCCGCAGCCCGATCGCGAAGTTCCTCGGCGAGGACCGGGCGGAGCGGCTCGTGGCCCACGCCGGCGCTTCACCGGGCGACCTCGTCCTCGTGGTCGCCGACACGGCTGCGGTCACCGCCGACGTCCTCGGCCGGCTCCGGGCCGAGCTCGGGCCGCGTCTCGGGCTGGCGGACCCCGAGGTGCTCGCCTTCTGCTGGGTCCACCGATTCCCGATGTACCAGTGGGACGAGGAGAACCATCGCTGGGACGCGACCCACAACCCATTCAGCGGCGTCGTGCCCGAGGACGAGGAGCTCCTCGCGACCCTCGACGGCGACGCCTCGAAGCCGTCGCCGGACGATCCGGCCGGGCGGGCCCGGGCGATGCAGTACGACATCGTGCTCAACGGCTGGGAGCTCGGCGGCGGCTCGATCCGGATCCACCGCCGCGACCTGCTCGCCCGGAGCTTCGCGCTCCAGGGCCAGTCCGACGCGGGGATGCGCGAGAAGTTCGGCGCTGTCCTCGAGGCGTTCGAGTACGGGCCGCCGCCGCACGGCGGGATCGCGCTCGGGATCGATCGCTGGGCGGCGCTCCTCGCCCACCAGACGAACATCCGCGAGGTCATGGCGTTCCCGAAGACGCAGTCCGGCGGCGATCTGATGCTCGAGGCGCCGTCGCCGCCCGAGGCGGCGCAGTACGCCGAGCTCGGGCTGCGCTTCGTGGGGATCCCAGGTCGCGCGGCCGCGGCGGCGGGGCCGCCGGCCGCCGATGCGCTCGTCGGGGAGGCCTCGGCCCCGGGCGAACCGTCCGCGGCTCCGGCCGAACCGTCCGCGGCCCAGGCCGACCCGCCCCCGGGGTGACCGCGCCGGACGACGGCGACCTGCCGGGACCCCTCGCCGCGATCGCCGCCCGACCGCGCCTGGCGGCCCTGCTCGGGGCGACGTTCATCGCGTTCAGCGGCATCTTCTATCGCTGGGCGGACGTGTCGCCCTCGACCGGGACCGTGTTCCGCGCC
>DASSPG010000008.1:0-16199 GCA_035699725.1 Candidatus Limnocylindrales bacterium
ACCTGGATCAGCATCCTCGCCTCGTTCGCGCCGATCAAGGAGCGGATCAAGGAGTACATGATCTCGTTCCTGATCCTCGAGGTCGGGATGATCGGGGTGTTCATCGCCCTCGACACGTTCCTGTTCTACATCTTCTGGGAGATCGTGCTGGTCCCGATGTACCTGATCATCGGGATCTGGGGCGGAACGAACCGGATCTACGCGACGATCAAGTTCGTCCTCTACACGCTCATCGGGTCGCTCCTGATGCTCGTCGCGATCATCGCGACCGCATTCGCCTACCAATCCACGACCGGCTCGTGGACCGGCGCCTTCGACTTCGAGGTCCTGCGCACCGCGTCCTTCGATCCGACCCTTCAGGTGTTCGCGTTCCTTGCCTTCTTCCTCGCCTTCGCGATCAAGGTCCCGATGTTCCCGTTCCACACCTGGTTGCCGGACGCCCACGTCCAGGCGCCGACCGCGGGCTCGGTGATCCTGGCCGCGGTGATGCTGAAGCTCGGGGCGTACGGGTTCATCCGGTTCGCCCTGCCGATCTTCCCCGCGGCGGCCCACACGTTCGCGCCGGCGATCATCGTCCTGAGCCTGATCGCGATCATCTACGGCGCGATCGTGGCGCTCGTCCAGCCGGACCTCAAGAAGCTCGTGGCCTACAGCTCCGTGTCGCACATGGGCTTCGTGACCCTCGGGATCTTCGTGTTCAACACCCAGGGCATGGACGGCGCGATCCTCCAGATGGTCAACCACGGGTTGATCACCGGCGCCCTGTTCCTCCTCGTCGGGGTGATCTACGAGCGGACCCACGACCGGACGATCGCGAAGATGGGCGGCGTGGCCGGCGTGCTGCCGGTCTACGCGGTGGCGCTCGGGTTCTTCGTCTTCGCCTCGGGCGGGCTGCCCGGCCTGTCCGGCTTCGTCGGGGAGTTCCTCGTCCTCGTCGGCGCGTTCGCGTACTCGCCGGTCGTCGCGGCGATCGCGACGCTGTGCATGATCCTCGCCGCGGGCTACCTGCTCTGGATGTTCCAGCGGATCGCGTTCGGCGAGCTGTCCGACTTCCTCAAAGGCCTCGGCCACCATCTGACCGACATGACCCCGGTCGAGATCCTGACCCTCGCCCCGCTGGCGGCCCTGACCGTGGTCTTCGGGTTGTTCCCGGGGCTCGTGCTCGACCTGGTCCGCGGCTCGGTCACGACCGTCCTGGGCGACGTGGGGCGGGAGACCGCCGCCGAGATCCCGGCCCAGACCGCGCTCATCCTGATCGCGCTGCCGATCCTGTACGTCATCGGCCGCCTGATCTGGGTCGCCCGGATCGACCTGACCGGTGGCGGACCCGAGCGGCCCGAGTCACCCGGTGAGCCCGGCAGCGCCGTCGAGGCCGTCTCGTGAACACCGCCGACCTGACCGTCATCGCGCCGCTCCTGACCGCGGTCGCCACGGCGGTCGCGATCCTGCTCGTCGACCTCGCCTGGCCGAACCGCGCGGCCGCCATCGTGTTCACCGCCCTGCTCGGGCTCGGTGCGACGGCCGCCGTCACGCTCGGCGTCGGATCGATGGCGGCCACGTTCGCGTTCGGCGAGATGTACCGCCTCGACGCCCTGACGACCTTCCTCGACCTGCTCTTCATCTCGATCGTGGCGATGACGATCGTGTTCGCCCCGGACTACCTCGCGCCGCGGAATCTGCCGGTGGCGGAGTTCGCGATCGTGCTGGTGTTCGCGATGTGCGGGGCGATGGTCATCGCCGCGTCGGCGGACCTGCTGCTGCTGTTCCTCGGCCTCGAGCTCATGGTCCTGCCCGGCTACCTGCTCGCGGGCTACCACAAGTCGGACGGCTTCTCGACCGAGGGCGCGATCAAGTACTTCCTCCTCGGATCGTTCAGCTCGGCGATCTTCCTGTTCGGGCTGGCGTTCGTGTGGGGCCTGACCGGCTCGACCGCGATCGCAGACGTCGCGACCAC
The DNA here is from genome assembly GCA_035699725.1 of Candidatus Limnocylindrales bacterium. GTDB lineage: Bacteria > Chloroflexota > Limnocylindria > Limnocylindrales > CSP1-4 > CF-46. Next base: position 1,955 of record DASSPG010000008.1, read on the forward strand.
GCTCACCCGGGTCGCGACCGGGGAGCAGCCCTTCAGCCCGGGTCTCGCGATGGGCTTCGCCTTCCTGACGACCGGCGTGGCGTTCAAGATCGCCGCGGTCCCGTTCCACTACTGGACGCCGGACGCCTACCAGGGCTCGCCGACGCCGGTCACGGGCTATCTCTCGGTCGGCCCGAAGATCGGGGCGTTCGCGCTGATCCTGCGCCTGTTCGTGGAGGCCCTCGGGCCGATGAAGGAGGATTGGCTGCCGGTCGTCATCGTCCTCGCGGCAGCGACGATGACCCTCGGCAACCTCGTCGCCCTGACCCAGGACAACGTCAAACGGATGCTGGCCTACAGCTCGATCGCCCACACCGGCTACATGCTCGTCGGGCTCGCGGCCTACGCCGGCGGCCAGCAGCGCGGCCTCGAGGGTCTGCTCTTCTACGGCGCGGCCTACTCGTTCATGAACCTCGGCGCGTTCGCGGTGATCGCGGCGCTCCAGAAGCGGGCCGGCGTGACGTCCGGCCTCGCGACGTTCGCCGGGCTCGGCCGGAAGGAGCCGCTCCTCGGCATCCTGATGACCCTGTTCCTGCTGTCGCTGACCGGCATCCCGCCGACCGCCGGGTTCTTCGCCAAGGCGGTCGTGATCCTGGCAGCGGTCCAGGCCGGTGGCTGGGTCGCGTTCCTCGCGGTCCTCATGGTGCTGAACGCCGCCGCGGCCGCGTTCTACTACCTGCGGGTCGTGGTCTACATGTTCATGCGCGACCCGGCGTCGGACGCGCCGGCGCTCCAGCACGGCCGGCTGCTGTGGAGCGGGCTGGCGGCCGCGACCGTCCTGACGATCCTGTTCGGCCTGTTCCCGGGCCTGATCCTCGGCGTCATCGAGCAGGCCGCCGGGGCGATCGCGGGCTAGTCCGGGCCGGGCGCCGATCCGGGCGCGCGTCTACGGGGTGACCGTCACCCCGGGCATGATCTTCTGGATCCCCTCGGCCATCACGTCGGGCCCGATCCCGCCCAGCGCGCCCGCCCGGACGATCCCGTCGCGGTCGATCCAGAAGTGGATCGGCAGCGCGTACGTGCCCCACGTCCGCTGCGCGGCGCCATCGAGGTCGAGCCCGAGCGGGAACGTCGCCCCCAGGCGCTGGGCGAAGCTCGCGACCGTGCCCTCGTCCTCGCGGACGTCGATCGCGACCACGATCAGGCCCTCGTCGCCGTAGCGGGCCTGGAAGGCGTTCATCCGCGGGAACTCGTCGATGCACTCCGGGCACGTCGTCTGCATGAAGTTGACCCACACCGGCTTGCCCCTGAGCGCGGCGAGGTCGATCGTCCCACCGCCGACCTGGGGCACGCGGAGCGCCGGCGCCGGATTCCCGACGTGGAACCCGGACTGGCCGGCGTCGCTCGGATCGATCGAGGCGAGCGCGCTCGCGGAGGGCACGGCCATGGACGGGGCCGCGGAGGGCGACGGGACCGGCGTCGGGGCGACCGTCGGGATCGGGGTGGGCCGGAGCCCGACCGGGTCCGGGCCCACGAACACGAACGCCGCGAGGATGCCGATCGCGACGGTGACGCCGGCGAGGATGCCGGCGAGGATGATGGCCCCGGACTTCATGCGCCGCGAGGGTACCAGTACGGACGGGGAGGGGCGTCGCGATCGTGCCGCGCCTAGGATCGGGATCCGGTGAGCACCGTCGTCCGTACGTTCCGCGATCGGCTCCTGCCGGCCCTCCTCGCGGGGGCCGGCGTGACGCTCATCGCGGCCGGCCTCCTGGCCTACGACGGGAGCGCGGTCGCCGTCGTTCCGGCCCCGTCGGCCGAGCCGACGATCGTATCGGCCGACCCGGGCGGATCCCTGCCGGTGCCGACCCTGCCGCCCGTCGGCGCGTCGCCGTCGCCGGCTCCCTCCGCGTCGCCGGCTCCGTCCGCGACGCCGAGCCTGGACCCGAATCGGGTCGCCACCCGAGTCGTCATCGCCGCGCTCGGGATCGACCTGCCCGTCGTCACCGCCCGGGGCGACTCCACGACCTACCCCCAGTGCGACGTCGCGATGTACATCCAGGAGCTCGGCCAGCCCGGTGACGGCCGGGCGACCTACCTCTACGCCCACGCCCGCGACGGGATGTTCGGCCCGATCTACGAGCGGGCGATCCTCAAGCGGAACGGCGGCCCCGCGTCGATGGTCGGGATGGTCGTCCAGGTCTACACGAGCGACGACGTCGTCCACGAGTATCTCGTCACCGAGGTCCGTCTCCACCAGCTGACCCTCGACGACGCGATCCGGGCCACGTCCGAGGAGCTCTGGGTCCAGACGTCCGAGGGCCCGCGCGGCACGCCGGGCAAGACTCAGCTCGTGGCACGGCCGCTCATCGTCCTGCCGGCCGATCCCGCGGACGCGCACCCGACGGCCCGTCCGGTGACCTGCGACTGACGTCCGGGGGACGCACAGGGCGCAACTCGCGGGCCGCTGCTAGGATGCCCGCCCGATGGGCTCCCTCCGCACCGTCCGCGAACGACTCGTTCCCGCCGTCCTGACCGCCGCCGGCGTCACCCTGCTCGCGGCCGGCCTCCTGCAGTACGGCAGCGGCGCGCAGGCCGGGCGGGGCGACGCGGGCGCGTCGCCGGCTGCCGTCCTGCCGAGCCCGAGCTACGCCGTCCCGAGCCTGCCCCCGCTCGATGGCTCTCCGATCCCGTCAGCCTCCGCGATCCCGGCGTCCCATCGCGTCGCGACGCGGGTCGTCGTCGACGCCCTCGGGATCGACCTCCCGGTGATCGCCCAGCCGAAGGCCTATCCGTCGTGCAACGTGGCGATGTGGCTGGAGCACCCCGGGATCCTCCAGCCGGGCAACGGCCGCTCGGTCTACCTGTACGCCCACGCCCGGACCGGGATGTTCCTGCCACTCCTCACCCAGTCGAAGCGGAACGGCGGCAAGGCGATGATCGGGATGCTGGTGGACGTCTACACGAGCGACAACCAGCGCTACGTCTACTCGATCACGCGGGTCCTGCCGCGGGTTCCGGCGGACAGCCACTTCCTCGACCGGGCGCTGGCCGTGAAGATCGAGACCCTCTGGCTCCAGACCTCGACGGGACCCGGCGCGAGCTTCCCGAAGCTCCAGGTCATGGCGGAGCCGGTCGCGGTCGTGCCGGCCGATCCGGCCGAGGCCCACCCCAAGGCGCGCCCGGTCGACTGCTGACGGAGCCGCGGACCTGCGCGCCGCGCCGGGGTCGGGTGGTCAGCGGACCAGGATCTCGAACGGGCCGACGGCCGCCTCGATCGTCCGCGCGCCCTGCGCGCATGGCGCCAGGTAGCCGCCGACCGACACGGTCAGCTTCCAGCGACCGGCCGGCAGGTGGAGGAGCGGGTCCTTGAACCACGCCGCGTAGAAGTCGGCGTTCGGATCCTCGCCGGTCCACGCGCCGCTCTTCCGGAACGGGATCTCCGTCGGGATCCCGGCCGGGAATTCCCGCACCGCGCAGTCGGCGGTCATGGCGCCGCCCATCGTCCGACGGTCGCCGCCGACCTCCTCGAGCGCGAAGGTGACGGGTCCGCTCCCGGATCCCCAGATCCGGCCCTGGCCCGGCGCGCCGGTCCAGGTCAGCGTGGTCGCGACCGGGATCGCGTCGACGGCGGCGAAGGTCTGCGAGGGAAGGCGGACCTCGAGGACGAACCCAGCCGCGGTGGCCCGACCGCCGATCGCCATCGGCTCGTCACTGGTGGTGGAACCGAAGTCGCAGCCGGACACGGCGACAGCGAGGAGGGTGGCAAGGGCGAGAGGGACGATGCGACGGTCGACCATGGGCCGGGGACGTCCCCGCGCGGAGCGGGGTTCCGCGGGCATCGACGCTCCCGGCAGGCTCGCGTCAGATCCAGTCGATCCGGCGGAGGACGGCGGCGGCAGCGGCGGCGGCGATCACGATCCCGATCGTCACCAGCCAGAACCCGGCGGCCTCGGTCCCGCTGAAGGCGGCCCCGGCCTCGCTCATCCCGAAGATCCCCGCGACCGCACCCATCCCGGCCAGGATCACGGTCACGCCGGTGAGCCGCTTCATGATCCGCGACAGGTCGTTGTTGACGATCGAGACGTAGATGTCCAGCGTGCCCGACACGAGGTCCCGGTAGTTGTCGAGCTCGTCGGTCACCCGGATCAGGTGGTCGTAGACGTCGCGGAAGTACACGACGTGGGCAGGGTCGATCGCGCCGATCTCGCGGTTCGTGAGCTGGGCGAACACCTCGCGCGCCGGCGACGTCGCCCGGCGCAGGTCGGTCAGCTCGCGCTTGAGGGCGAACAGGCGGCTCAGCGTCCAGTCGGAGGCCGACTCCATGACCGAGTCCTGGAGGGCGTCGATGTCGTCACCGACGCGGTCGAGGACCGGGAAGTAGCCATCGACGATCGAGTCGGCGATGGCGTAGAGCAGGAAGTCCGGTCCCCTGGCGAGCGCCCGGGCGACGCCGTACCGGAGCGGAGCCGCCGTGGAGGCGTCGAGCCAGCCCCCGTGGACGGTCAGCAGGAACCGCTCCCCGAGGACGAAGTCGACCTCGGCGGTGGCGGCCTCGCCCGAGTAGTGGAGCGCGAAGAGGACGACGTGGACGACCCCGTCGTCGTAGGTCTCGACCTTGGAGCGCTGGTTGCGCTCGTGGATGTCCTCGGCGATCAGCGGATGGAGGCCGAGGGCCTCGGCCGCGGCCTTGACCTGGGCTTCGTCGGGGTCGGCGAGGTCGATCCAGACCTGGCTGTCGGGGGTCGCGAGGAGGGCGGGGAGGTCGGCGAGGTCGGTCGACTCGGTCGCCTCGGTCGCCTCGCTGCCGGCACAGGCGACGATCCGGGCGGTCCCCGGCGCCCTGGCGCCGAGCGGGGTCACGGTCGGGTGACCGGAGTGGTCGTCAGAGGACGATCGGCTCGGATCCGTCTCCGTCATCCCGTCCTCCGCTGCCTCGGTCGTCCTGCGGGCGCGAGCCACGCCCGGGCGTGAGTCTACGCGTCCGCCCCAGGGCCAGACCCGGCGGGATCGCGACGATCGTCACGACGCCCGCCGCCAGGAACACCCCGACCAGGATCCCCGAGGCCTCGCGCGCCGCCCACGCCTCCAGGGCGTTCACGACGAGGCCGTCCCGAAGGGGCCGCTCGCGGAGCTCCGCCGGGATCACGGCCTTCCAGCCATCCGGGTTCGCCCCCGAGAAGAGCCGGTCGTAGAGGCGGTCGATCGTCGTGGAGCCGTACGCCGTGAGGATCGCGACGCCGATCGCCATCCCGACCATCCGGGCCACGGTCACGATCGCGCTGGCCATCCCGAACGACGCCCGCCCGGCGCTCTCCACGGCCGCCGTGCTGCGCGGTGTCACCGTCAGGCCGAACCCGAGGCCGAAGACCGCGAGCACCAGGGCCACCGTCCCGATCGGCACGACGGGCGTCCACTGGGCCATCTGGAACAGGGTCGCGGCGCTGAGGAGGAGCCCTGCGAGGGTCACCGTGCGGAGCGACAGCGCCCGCACCGCGAACCCGGACACGAGCGCCCCGAGCGCGGTCGCCCCGGCCAGGGCGCCGAGCGCGATCCGCTGCTCGTCCGGCCCGCCGTACAGCACGCGATCCACGAACACCGCGCCGCCGATGATCGCGGTCGCGAACGCGAAGCCGGTCAGGAGCGAGACGAGGGCGGCCGAGCTGAACGCCACGCTCCGGAACAGCCGCGGGTCGAGGAACGGCTCCGGGCGGCGGGCGCCGCGGACGACGGTCGCGAGGGTCGCCACCCCCGCGAGGACCGCGAGCGCGGCCGTGACGACGAGCGGGTCCGGCCCGCCCACGTCGGTCACGCCGATCAGGGTCGTGGCCCCGAGGCCGGCTCCGAGGGCGAGGCTCCAGATCGCCGCGCCGAGCCAGTCGACCCCGACCCGGCGGCGCGGCGTCTCCCAGCCGTGCGACGCGGCCCAGGCGACGAGCAGGGCCACGATCGCGATCGGGACGTTGACATAGAAGACCCAGCGCCACGCCGGGGCGAGCGCGGCATGGAGGATGCTGCCCTCCGCGATGCCGGCCCGCTCGAGCCCGGCCGCGAGATCGAAGCTGCCGAGCAGCGCCGCCCCGAGGAACGGCCCCGCCGCCATCCCGAGGAAGGTCAGCCCGCCGATGATCCCGAGGGCGCGCGGCCGGTCGTGGCCCTCGAAGAGGTGCGATGCCGCGGCGGTCCCGACGGGGACGAGGACGCCGCCGCCGACCCCCTGGATCACCCGCCCGAGGATCAGCTCGTCGATCGTCTGCCCGCGCCCCGCGATCAGCGAGCCGACGATGAACACGATCAGCGCCCCGAGGAACAGCCGGCGTGCGCCCCACACGTCGGCCAGGCGTCCGGCGAGCGGCATCGCGATCACGTAGGCGAGCAGGTAGCCATTCACGATCCACGACGCGTGGCGGAGCTCGGAGAACGCCGGCTTGCCGAGCTCGTCGGTGACCGCGAGGTCGAGCAGGATCGAGGGCAGGGCCGTGGCCGTGATCATCAGCTCGAGGCCGGCGAGGAAGACGCCGATCCCGAAGACGGCGAGGAGGCTCCAGGCGCTCAGGCGGGTCACCCGCGCAGGGTACAGGCCTGCGCTCATCCGCTCGCGCGGGAACCTGCGCGAGCGCGGCCATGCGATCGCGGGTCCGCGACTGCCGGCGGTCCGGTGCGCCCCGCCTCCGGATCAGGGTTGACACGGCGCGCCCCGCATCGCTAGGATCAACCTCCATTGATATAAACCGCCGTTGATCCGACGGCGCCGCATCCGACCACCGGAGCACCCGACCCTGAGCCCCTCCCCGGCCCGCGTGCGCAGCACGATCGCCAACGCCGTCCTCCAGCCCGACGAGCTGCGCGAGCTGCGCCTCGTCCACAAGGCCCTCGCCGACGTGAACCGTCTCCGCATCGTGCGCCGGCTCGCCGCCGGCGACGCCACGGTCGCGGAGCTCGTCGCCCAGGTCGGGCTGTCCCAGCCGTTGGTGTCGTGGCATGTCGGCCGGCTCCGTGCCGCGGGCCTCGTCACGACCCGCCGCCTCGGCCGCGAGACGATCTGCCGCCTCCGCCCCGAGCGCTTCGACGAGTTCGCCGCCCGCCAGGCGACGATCCTCGGCCTCGACCCGGCCACCGCGGACGATGCCTCGTGATCGGATCGTTCGTCAGCCCGGAGCTCCGGGCCCGCGTGCGCGGCGCCGCCCTGCCGATCGCCCTGGCCTTCGGCCGGCTCGGCCTGACACCCAACGCCCTGACGGTCCTCGGCTTCGGGATCTCGGTGATCGCGGCCGTCGCCGCCAGCCAGCAGGCGTGGGTCGCCGCCGGCCTGCTCGTCATCTTCGGTGGCGTCTTCGACCTCTTCGACGGCGCCCTCGCTCGCGCGACCAACCGGGTGAGCCGCCTGGGCGCCTTCCTCGACTCGGTCTTCGACCGGGCCGGCGAGGCCGTCGTCTACCTCGGCGTCGTCGCCGCCTGCATGACCCAGGGGTTCAACCGGGGGGTCATCCTGGCCGGCGCCGCGCTGGCGGCGAGCTTCATGGTCAGCTACGCCCGGGCCAAGTCCGAGAGCCTCGGGTTCACGCCCGGCAGCGGGATGGCCAACGTCGGCGTCGCGCCGCGCGAGGTCCGCCTGCTCATCCTGACGATCGGGCTGCTCCTGACCGGCGCCCTGGGCGGGATCGTCGTCCCGGTCAACGTCTACGCGTCGATCGACGCCGACGGGTGGGCCGGCCGGCCCGCGCTCGCGGCAGCGCTCGGCCTGATCGCCGTCCTCGCGACGATCACCACCATCCAGCGAATCGTCCACGTCACCCGACAGGCCCCGCCGGAAGCCCTCTCGTCCGGCACTCCAGGAGGAGACCAGCACCCGTGAGCACCAGCAACGGCAGCAACGGCGCGTCCGCCAACGGGACCGGCGCCAACGGCCAGAAGCCCGGCCGCAAGATCCGCGTCGCGATCGTCGGCGTCGGCAATTGCGCGAGCAGCCTCGTCCAGGGCCGCTACTACTACGAGAATGCCAAGACGGACGACACCGTCCCGGGCCTGATGCACGTCGATCTCGGCGGCTACCACGTCCGCGACATCGAGTTCGTCGCCGCGTTCGACGTTGACAAGAACAAGGTCGGCAAGGACCTGTCCGAGGCGATCTACCAGAAGCCCAACAACACCTACGTCTTCCAGCAGGTCCCGAAGCTCGACGTCCCGGTCGAGCGCGGCATGACCCACGACGGCCTCGGCAAGTACCTCAGCCAGATCATCGAGAAGGCGCCCGGGCCGACGGCCGACATCGTCGGCATCCTCAAGGAGCGCCAGGTCGACGTCATGGTCTCGTACCTGCCCGTCGGCTCCGAGGAGGCGACGAAGTGGTACGTCGAGCAGGCCCTCAAAGCCGGCGTCGGCTTCGTCAACGCGATCCCGGTCTTCATTGGCCGCGAGCCGTACTGGCAGCGCCGCTTCGCCGAGGAAGGACTCCCGGTCATCGGTGACGACATCAAGAGCCAGGTCGGCGCGACGATCTCGCATCGCGTGCTCACGCGGCTCTTCATGGACCGCGGCGTGCGCCTCGACCGGACCTACCAGCTGAACTTCGGCGGCAACACGGACTTCCTGAACATGCTCGAGCGCGAGCGCCTCGAGTCCAAGAAGATCTCGAAGACGAACGCGGTGACGTCCATGCTCGACTACGAGATGGAGCCCGACAACGTCCACGTCGGCCCGAGCGACCACGTGCCGTGGCTCGAGGACCGCAAGTGGTGCTACATCCGGATGGAGGGCACGACCTACGGCGACGTCCCGCTCAACGCCGAGCTCAAGCTCGAGGTCTGGGACAGCCCCAACAGCGCGGGTGTCATCACGGACGCGATCCGCTGCCTGAAGCTCGGCCTGGATCGCGGCCTGAAGGGCACGCTCGTGGCGCCATCGAGCTACTTCATGAAGAGCCCGCCGGTCCAGATCCACGACGACATCTCGCACAATCGCCTCGAGGCGTTCATCCGGGGCGAGGACAACGAGACGCTCGTCGGGACCGAGAACCTGACCAAGGCCCAGCTCAGGAAGCTCGCGTCGACGACGCCCGTCGCCGGGGCCGCGGGCGGCAAGAAGGCGGCCGCCGCGAGCCGATGACGGCCGGCCGGAAGCTCGAGGCGCCGCACCGCCGGCGCGCGCAGGCGTCCGACGTGGACGCCGGCGGCGGCATGGGCCGTCGGATCGGGCGGGCCCGGACCCGCTACGGCGGCCGCTTCGTCGAGCGGTTCGCCGTCGCGGCGTACGCGGTGGCGGTGTGGGTCGTCGCCCACGTGCCGGAGCGGCTCGCCCGCTGGGTGATCGGGACGGTCGGCCAGGCGGGCTACCTCTTCCTGCCGACAAAGCGCGCCTGGTCGAACGCGAACTTCGGCCGGGTGCTGGGGCGCGACCCGGACGACCCGGCGGTTCGCCGCCTGGCCCTGCGTGCGTACCGCGAGTACGGGACGTACCTGACCGAGGTCATGCGTCTGGAGTCGCTCCCGATCGAGCACGCGATCGCGCGCGTCGCCCGCAACGACCTCGAGCGGATCCAGGAGGTCTGGCAGGCCTCGCCGGGGGGCCTGATCTTCGCGTTGGCCCACGTCGGCAACACCGACGCGGTCGCCGCCGGCGTGGCCGACCGGGGCTGGCCGATCGCCGTCGTGGCGGACGACTCCACGTTTCCCGAGATGTTCGCCCGGTTCCGCCGGCTGCGCGAGAGCTGGGGCGTCCAGGTGATCCCGTGGCGCAACCTGCGCGAGATCTACGGAGTCCTGCGGAACCGCGGAATGCTCGGGCTGCTGATCGACTGGGGCTATCGTCCCGACGGAATTCCCGTTCGCCTGTTCGGGGCGTGGACGACGCTCCCGGCCGGCCCCGCGACCCTCGCGGCGAAGACGAACTCGGTGATCCTGCCGGTCGCGATCCGGCGCGCGGCCGATGACACGTTCCACGTCTCGTTCTCGGACGTGATCACCGTCCCGTCCGCCTCCGACGCGGACGTGGCGCGGGCCACCCAGCAGGTCGCCGACGCGCTCCAGGCGACGATCGCCGCAGCCCCCGAGCAGTGGTACAGCTTCAAGCCGATGTGGCCGCCGACCGAGGCTGATGCGGCCCATTTGGCGGCGCGGGCAGCGGCAGTCGAGGCCTCGGCGGCACCGGTCGCCGGGCCGCCTCCGACTTCGTCCCCGGAGCCGGCGACGACCGGGTGACCGCCGGCTCGCGCCCTCGCGGCACCCTCGTCCAGCGGGCACGCGTCGCCGGGCTGGAGGTCGCGTCGTGGGTTGCCTGTCGCGTTCCGGAGCGCATCCTCGTCGGCGTGGCCGGCGTCGCCGGCTGGGCCTGGTACCGGCTCGCGCCGGCCCGCGCGGCGCAGGCACGCCGCAACCTGGCCCGGGTCGTGGCCGCGATCGACGAGCGGGGCGGCCCGCGGGCGACGCCCCGGATCCGCGCCGCGGCGCGCGACCCGCGGGCGCTCGAGCGGCTGGTCCTCGCCGCCTTCCGCCACGACGTCCGCTACTACCTCGAGGTCCTGCGTGTGCCGGGGCTGACCCCGGCGATCTTCGAGCGGCGCGTCGTCGTCGAGACCCCGGACACGGTCGAGGCCGCGTTCGCCGGCGGCCCGGTGATCTTCGTCTCCGCCCACCTCGGTCCGATCGAGCTGCCGGGGCTGTACCTCGCGAACCGCTCCGGCCGGACGTTCGTCGCGCCGATGGAGACGATCGACGACCCGCCGCTCCAGCACTGGTTCGAGCGGACCCGTGGCTCGCTCGGCGTCCGGATCCTCGGCCTGCGCGAGGCGCGGCGCGGCCTCGTGGCCGCGCTCAGGGCCGGCGAGCCGGTCGGGATCGTGGCCGATCGGGACATCGCCGGCGGCGGCATGGAGGTGCCGCTCTTCGGCCACCCGGCGCCGCTGCCGATCGGGCCGGCGCTCGTGGCGATCGAGGGCGGGGCGCCGCTCTACGCGGTCGGCGTGCGCCGACTGGCGGACGGGCGGGTCGGCGGCCGCCTCCTTCCGGTGCCGGTGGCGACCGAGGGCACGCGGCGCGAGCGCATCGCGGCGACCCTGGCGTCCATGGCGGCCGCGTTCGAAGACCTCATCTCCGACGCCCCGGAGCAGTGGAGCGCGGTCTTCTTCCCGATCTGGCCCGACCTCGCGGCGCCCGAGCCGGAGACGGCGCCCGAGCCGGAGACGGCGCCCGAGCCGGAGGCGGCGCCGTGACCGCCCGCCTCGGCCGGGCCGACCTCCACATCCACACCCAGGCCTCGGACGGGGTCGATCCGATCGCGGCGATCCTCGACCACGTCGAGCGCGCGACCGATCTCGACGTCATCGCGATCACCGACCACGAGCGGATCGACGCCGCCCTGGCCGCCCGGACGATGGCCCGCGAGCTCGGTCACCGGGTGGAGGTCGTCGTCGGCGAGGAGGTGTCGACCCTCGGCGGCCACCTCCTCGGGCTGTTCCTGACCGAGCGCGTCCGCCCGCTCCGCAGCCTGCGCACGACGATCGCCGAGATCCACGAGCAGGGCGGCATCGCGATCCCCGCCCATCCCCTCGTCCCATACCCGCTCTGTGCCCAGGGTTGGGTCCTCCGGCGGCTCCTGGCCGACCGTGATCCCCGGGTCCGCCCCGACGCCATCGAGGCGTTCAACCCGACGATGTTCGGCCGGCCGTGGCACGGTCGGGTGGTGCGGTTCGCGGCCCGCCACGGGCTGCCGACCGTCGGCAACAGCGACAGCCACGAGGCGGTCGCGATCGGGACCGGCTGGACGACCTTCCCGGGCCGCACCGCCGAGGACCTCCGGGCGGCGATCCTCGGGGGCCGGACCCACCATCACGGCTCGTTCCATGGGACGGGCGGCCAGGTGTTCACCTTCGGGCGGCAGCTCCGCAAGTACTCCCGGGATGCGCGGGCGGTCGTCGGCGGCGCGATCCGGCGCGACGGCACGAGCCGCGATCTCGGCTTCCCGGGTGGGCAGCACCGCCCGCCCCGGTTCGACGAGGCGTGGTCCGCCCACCGAACCTCGCCCCCCGACGAGGCGCAGAATCGGGACCGATGAAGATCGGCCTCGTCACCCCGTACGTCTACCCGCTCCCCGGCGGCGTGACGCAGCACGTCCGCTACCTGTACGAGAACCTCCGCCTGCGCGGTCACGACGTCCGGATCGTGAGCTCGTCGCACGGCCTCCAGCGTGCGTCGGAGGGCGACATCATCCGGATCGGCAAGGGCTTCTCGATGCCGGTCAACGGCTCGGTCGGGACGATCACGCTCTCGCCGCGCTTCGTCTCCCAGGTCCGGGCGATGCTCGAGCGCGAGCAGTTCGACCTGCTCCACTTCCACGAGCCCTTCGTGCCGTTCCTGTCGCCGATCATCCTGCGCCTCTCGACGAGCGTGAACATCGCCACCTTCCACGCCTACGGCGGCTTCTCGCCCTCGTACGAGTTCGGGAGCAAGGTCATGAAGGGCGAGGCCGCCCGGCTCCACGGCCGGATCGCGGTCAGCGGCGCGGCCAAGCACTTCATCGATCGCTACTTCCCGGGCGACTACAAGGTCATCCCGAACGGCGTGGACGTCCACGCCTTCGGCCGGGCCGTGCCCCTGGCGCGCTGGCAGGACGGGACGAAGAACCTGTTCTTCGTGGGCCGGTTCGAGCCGCGCAAGGGCCTCCTCGAGCTCCTCAAGGCCTACCGCATCCTGCGCAAGACCGGCTGCGAGTGCCGCCTCCTCGTGGCCGGGGCCGGCCCCCTCGGCAAGGAGGCCCGGCGCTACGTCGCGACCCGCCGGCTCCGCGGCGTCGAGTTCCTCGGCCGGGTGAGCGACGAGGAGAAGGCCCAGCTCTACCGGACCGCCGACGTCTACATCTCGCCCGCGACCGGCGGCGAATCGTTCGGGATCGTGCTCCTGGAGGCGATGGCTGCCGGGACCGCGATCGTCGCCTCGGACATCCACGGCTACAAGGGCGTCCTGCGCCGCGGCCGGGAGGGACTCCTGGTGCCGCCGAACGAGCCGAAGGCGATCGCCGCCGCGATCGCGCGCCTCCTCCGCGACGACGAGCTCCGGGCCGCGATGGGCGCGGCCGGCCGGGAACGGGCCCAGGAGTTCAGCTGGGAGCGGGTGACCGCCAAGGTCGACGACTACTACGGCTTCGTGATCCGCCGCCTCGCCGCCCGCGGCGAGCTGCCGGCTGGCTTCCATGCCGAGGTACCGGCCTCGCTGCGCGCGACGAGTGGTCCGGCCGTCGCGGCGCAGCCGGTCCCCCTCGAGGACTAGTCTCCGGTCGCCCCTCCGCCCAGGCCGCGCGGCGCGCCGGGCGCCGACGCGCCCGCCCCGCCCCCGAGCTCGAGCGCATCGCGGGCATCGGCCAGCCGCTCGGCCAGGGTCAGCCGCCAGGCCCACGCCGCGTATCCCACGACGAGCGCCAGGAACATCATCGCCGCGCCGAGCAGGAGCGGGATCGGCCCGAGGATCTGGACCGCCACCGACGCCGCCACGTTGTTCACGGGGAACTGGAAGGCGTAGAGGTAGGTCGGCAGCACGCCCTGGTAGACGTTCGCGATCGCGGTCGGGAGGGGCAGCGCGCTGAAGTTCGGGTAGACGATGACGAACCAGCCGATGATCGCGACGAGCGCTCCGATCACGAACCGGCGCGCATCGCGGGCCGTCGCGACGAACACCGCGATCAGCACCGCCGGCAGGGCCAGCACCATGGCGACGGGCTCCACGGGGATCCGGTCGAGCGTGATCAGGGGCACGTCGGGCACGACCGCTCGGATGCCGACCGTCAGGAGGATCGCGGCCGCCGCGGTGATCACGAGCGGCAGCAGGACGCCGCTCGTGGCGCCGGCCTCGCGGTCGCCCCCGCGCTCGACCGCCAGCGTCGCCTCGTCACCGAGCCGGCCGAACAGGCGGATGACGACGAGGACCGAGATGCCGACGACGAGCGCCATCGCGGCGGTCTGGGTCGTGAGGAGGAACTGCGGGATGAAGGGTGGACAGGCCTGCGAGCCGGCATTGACCCGCTCGACGCCGACGAAGCCGCACAGCGGCCGGTCGAGGATCCAGAGGAGCGCCGGTCCGAGGACCGCGACACCGGCCGAGATCCTGGCCAGGAGCCACGTCCGGCGCGACGCGCCGTGCCACAGCTCGGCGAGGAAGTAGCCGAGGGCGAGGATCAGGAACGGCAGGCTCGTGTAGTAGTGGTACTGGAACGCGGCGCGGTCGATCCGGGCCCACGACACCCACTGGAACGCGAACCCGATCATGATCAGGGCGAGGGG
>DASSPG010000009.1:0-1141 GCA_035699725.1 Candidatus Limnocylindrales bacterium
ATCTCGGGGAGAACCCCGAGCTCTCGGAAGGTAGTCAGGATCTTGCCTGTTCTCTTGACGATCGTGGTCTGCGTCAGCGGGCTCCCGCGACCGCAGATCGGGCTGCGGCGGCGTCCTGCTCCGGGCGACGGCTGGCACCAGTCTATCGCTAGGCTGCGCGCATGACTGAATCGCCGTCGACGCCCGTGCCGGTGGCCTTCGAGGATCCGGCGTACCGGGCGGCGGTGGTGGACCTGCTCGGCGCGATCGCCTACGGCGAGATGTCGGCCTTCGAACGGCTCGCCGAGGACGCCGCCATGGCCCCCGGGCTCGACGACAAGGCGGCCCTGGCCCGGATGGCCTCGACCGAGTTCGGGCACTTCGAGCGGCTCCGCGAGCGGCTCGAGCAGATCGGTGCCGACCCGTTCGCCGCGATGCAGCCGTTCCAGCAGCCCTTCGACGCCTTCCACGCACGTACGGCGCCGGCGGACTGGCTCGAGGGGCTCGTGAAGGCGTACGTCGGTGACGGGCTCGCGGCGGACTTCTACCGGGAGGTCGCCGCGTTCGTCGACGCCGGCACCCGCGAGCTGATCATCGAGAGCCTCGACGACTCCGGCCAGTCGGGGTTCGTCGTGGACCGGGTCCGGCGGGCCATCGTCGAGGACCATCGGGTCGGCGGCCGGCTCGCGCTGTGGGGCCGACGGCTGATGGGGGAGGCCCTCACCCAGGCCCAGCAGGTGGCCGCCGAGCGCGACGCCCTGTCGGCGCTGCTCGCCGGGGGTGTCGACCGGCCGGCCATGGACCTGGCCGCGATCTCCCGGCTGTTCACCCGGTTGACCGAGAACCACTCCAAGCGCATGGAGGCGCTCGGCCTGTCGGCCTGAGTGGCGCCGCGCTCCGGCGGCGGGCTGCCCCGTGACGTCAGGAGCGGAAGCCGACCTGCCCGACCGAGGGCGAGCCGATCTCGACGTACGCCAGCTTGTCCGCCGGCACGACGACCCGCCGGCCCTTGCTGTCGGTCAGGGTGAGGACGCCGTGCTCGAGCCCCTCGCGGATCGCCTTCTCGACGTCGTCGCCGTCCTGGTCGCTGTCGATGACCAGCTCGCGGTTGGCGTTCTGCACGCCGATCTTGACCTCCATCAGGAGGACCTCCTCGTGTCGT
>DASSPG010000010.1:0-40205 GCA_035699725.1 Candidatus Limnocylindrales bacterium
CAGCAGGCGAAGGCGCAAGCGTCGGGTGCGAGCGGCTCCAGCGCCCCTCCTCCGCTTGGAATGCATCTCGTGCTGGGAGAACAGGCAGCCGTCAAGATGAGTAACTCCGGGCGCAACACCGACGCCGGGCGCACGGTGTTCGTCCAGGGCGTATTCGACAAGCCTGGCTAGTGGTCCGATCCCTGGTGGCACGCGTCGCACCCGACCAGCGCGACCTTTAGCCACTCCCGGCCTCATGTAAGCAAGACAACACCGACCACGTTGCCTGCGACGACCAGCACCAGCGCCAGAACGCCCAACCTTATGCCCCACCGCGCGGCTGGTGAGACTCCCTCACGACGCCTCGCCTGAATGCCACTCCAGACCGCTGCGACGCCGAGGACGACAGCGCCGATCTCGGCCAGCGGGACCAAGACGAAGACCCATGGGCTAGGTTCGGCCAGCGGAATCCAGGCGTACGAGAACGGCCACAGCAGAAGTGCCGCGATGCCGGCCCGCCTCGCTCGACGGGCACGACTCATCCACTTATCTTCCTCGAACGGGCCATCGGGCGTCGACTTCTAATCCGTCTCAACTCTGCCGTGCACGATGTGCAATGACGCTGGACGGGAGAGAGCCTGTCCACTACCTGATGGCATCGATCGCATTCGAGGAGCGCGACCCTGAGCCACTCGCGAGAACGGGTCGGTCGGGGGAGCGAGATGACGCTCGCACTCTCTCCTCGGGAACGCAGTAAGTGGGCGGCTCCGGTCCGCCGGAGCCAGTTACCTGGCCGAAGCAGGTTCCTTTGGCCGGATCCGAGGACGGATCGGCTCTACGTCGGACCGTGGCGCCTGTTCCCCGCACTCGTAGGGTCGAACCGGTCCGCGTCGTGCCCTCTGCGGCGACCGGTGGAGGCAGGGAACGTCAGCGTCACGGCCGCCGCCGAGGAGTCAGGGCATCGTCCCGGTCCCTTGCTCAGTGTCCGAACCAGTACGTGCCGTCCCAGTACCAGACGGATTGATCCGCGTTGGCGGTGACGACAACCTCGAGGTTGAACTGGGTCAGCCGCCCGGTCCCGGCGGTGAAGACGCAGATCGCGTCGACATCGCTGCTCCAGGTGCACGCCCCAGCGGTGCTGCCATTCCTGATGTCGATGCTCGCCTGCACGACGTCGCCGGCCTGGCTGAGGTAGCGGATGTCGGTGCCGGCCGGGATCCATCGGAAGTCCGAGTGCTCGACGGTGCAGATGTAGCCGAGGGGCTCGGACAGGTCCTCGGCGCACGTCTTGTCCAGGTGGAAACCCCGGTGCGAGCCCGCCGACGCGACGGGGGCGAGGGCCATGAGGGCGACGATCGTGCCCATGACCGCGAGGGACTGCTTGATCGAGTACATGGTCAGCGTTCTCCAGTGCCTGGTGGCGGGTTGGTCATGTCGTCCCGGTCCATTCGAACGTGTGCGTTCGATCACGTGCTCCTTTCGAGTGCCGCCAGCGACACCGCGACGTGCTCGATCTCGCCGAAGACGCGGACGGCATTGCTCCGATCCGGGAACACCGCCCGGACGGCCTCGTCGATTCGGGCGGGGTCGAACGCCCAACCCTCCAGCACGACCCCGAAGCCCGACCGATCGCCGAGGAGCGAGATCCGCGTGATCCCGAGGGCGGCGAGGCGCCCCACTGCCACCGGGCCGACGACGGGCTGACCGATGTCCCTGCTCCCGATGAGCACCGCCATCGCCATCGTCGACCTCCGCCTCCCGACCTTGCTCCTGGGCCGATGCGGCGACGCTATGGCAGGTGGCGCCCCTCAATCATCGGCAGAACCACGTACCGAAGCGGTGTGCACGATTGCGGCCAGCTCCGTGCGGTTGCGTGCCCCGAGCTTGGCGAGGCTGTTCGTCATGTGGCGCTCCACCGTTCTCGGGGAGAGTGCGAGCAGAGCCGCGATCTCGCGGTTGCTCGAGCCCTGGGCCACCAGGCGCGCGATCTCGAGTTCTCGGGCGCTCAAGGCGTCCAGGGCGCCGGCAGCGGCCTCATGCGCCCCGCGGCGCCACGCACGAACGCCGAGCTCTCGCAGGGCCCGGCTTGCGACGCGCGCGGCGCCCACGGCCCCGAGCGCTCGTGCGCGGGCCGCTGCCTTCGTGTATGCCGAGACGGCAGCGCGGCGATCTCCGGACGCGAGCAGGACACGGCCGAGGTCCAACCGAGCCCAGACGGCGTCTTCGGCCAGGCCCATGGCATCGGAGGCCGTCACGACCTCGGCGAGCAGGTCTGCTGCCGCAGGGTCGCCCGATGCGACCGCGATCGCCGACCGCGCGCGGACGCGCCATTGGCGCAGGGCGGGGTAGTCGGGACCGCGGTAGGTGGATTCCCATGTGGCCAGCTCGTGGCGGGCCTGGTCGACTCGACCGTGACGAGCATGGAGCTCCGCGGAGAGGACGAGGAGCTCGCGCCCGCAGCGCGGGCATCGGGCCTCGGCGGAGCAGGCGCGGGCCGCCTCGAGTTCGAGCTCAACGTCCTGAGCTGCCGACCGTTTCCCGACGCGCGAGGCCCAGACCGCTGCGAGCTGGTGAACGGCAATGCCGAAGTGCGGCTCCACCCGCCGCGCGTCGGCGCGCAGGCGACCGATGGCGCCGGGCTCCCCGAGCGAGAGCTCGATCATGTGGAGCACGGCCTGACTCGTGTCCCAGCGCCGCCACGGCCGGATCCGAGCTTCCAGCGCGTTGGCCTCTGTGGCGATCGCCCGCGCCTCGTCGATGCGCCCGAGACCGTGGAGGACCCGTGCAAACCCCAGCCCGGCCTCGATCATGGCGACGGGCAGAACCAGCCGGTGGGCGATCGCCCATGCTTCCCGATATCGCTCCTCGGCATCGCGCCAGAGGCCGATCGTCCAGAGTGGGAAGGCCGTTCGAAGGAGGGCGGCCAGACGGGCCTCCGCGCCGAGTCCATCGGCAAGCTCGAGCGCCTCTCGGCCCAGCCGGACGATGTCTTCAGCGCGCTCCTCCTGGAGCGCAGCATCGTTCGCGGCACCGAGGGCAGCCAGGAGGGCCGCTCGGGTGCCTCGCGGCAGGCCCCGGATCCCATCCGCGGACGCCGCCACCTCCCGGCCGCGCGCCACCGCTCGTTGCGCCATGGCTGCGCCCTGCGGCGTCTGGTGCTCGATCCACAGCAAGGTCTCCGCCTCGACCGTGTCGAGCTCGATCGCCGTGACGGCGTCGGGGGGATGTGACCGAGCTCGCCCCAGGTGGGCGTTGACGTCAGCGGCTCGCCCGGCCGCGTATGACGCCCGCCCTGCCTCGAGGTCGGCATGCTGGCGCTCGCGCGGGTCTTCGGCGGTCACCGCGACGCGGCTCCAGTGCCGGATCGCGAGGTCCTGCTCGCCCTGTTCACTCGCGATCGTCCCCAGCGCCTCGTCGAGCTCGACCTGGTCGGCAGTACCCGCCGGTTGCGCCTCCGCGATCGCCGCAAGGCGACCGAAGAGGTCCGGGCCGATCAGTCGACGGCCGGGCGCCGCGATGAGTCGTTTCGCGAGGGGCAGGGTCGGAAGTCCTGCGGCGGTGCGGTGGTCGAGGGCTTCCGCCAGCAACGCGAGGTCGTCGCCGGCGTTGGCCTCGATCACCTCGACGAGTCGGGTATGCAGGCGCCGGGCTGTCGCGGCCGGCACCGCCGCGCCTGCGGCCTCCCGAATCAGGTCGTGTGCCAGCCGGACCGCGCCCGGCGGCTCCGATACGAGCCCACGCGCGAGGAGCTCGCGGATCGCCTGTTCGAGCCGGGACGTGGGCCATCCCTTGAGCGCGCCCAGCTCGTCGCGCGTCGCGGGACGGGCCACGACAGCGAGGGCACACACGACGTCGGCAGCATCGGCGGAGATCGACCGCAGGCGCTCGCCGACCAGGTCGACGGCATCGCCGGCGTCGCGCGCTCGGGCCAGTGCCTCGAGCCAGAACGGAGATCCGGCTGCCCGGCGCCACACGTCCTCTGCGGCCGACCCGCTGAGTCCGGCATCGATCGCCTGGGCCAGGGCCACGCCATCGTCGCGCGCGAGGCCGCGGAGATCGATGGTGCGCCGTCGGGCGGCGGGCAGCACGCCGTCGATCGCCGTGGCGTAGCTCGCGGCCGCCGCGGAGTGCCGGGAAGCGGCGAGCACGACCAGCGGACGCCCCGATGACTCCGCGGCTCGGACGAGATAGTGCAGGAGCGCCATCGACTGGGCGTCGATCCACTGGAGATCGTCGACCGCCAGGGTGAGCGGGCCAAATGCCATCAGCGCGCGGTGCGTCGCCTCGAAGACCGGGAGTGCCGTCTCGGCTCGGCGCCCATCGGACCCGAACACCAGCGACGCCAGGCGCGGGCCATCGCCCGGGACCGTGGCCAGGCGCCGAACGAGGTCCCCCAGTGCCGCCAGGGGGATCGGCTCGACTGGCTCGAAACCCGCGACCACAACGGTTCGATCAGGATCTGCTCCGCGAAGAGATTCGCGGAGCAGCCTCGACTTCCCGGTCCCCGGCTCCCCGGTGATGAGACCAGCCGTCGGGGCGCCGCCACGCCGCGCCGCCGAGATCAACGAACGCAGTGCCCGTGTCTCGTCCGCGCGGCCGATGAACGGGACGCTCATCGGCTGATTGTGGACGACCGCGTCGGGGAAGCGTCGGCGGAACGACATCGAGGTCCGATTCCGAACGGTGACGTCCTGCCGGGGGAGACCCCTCGGGCGCGCGTGGGTCAGGCCCCGGCGTCCGGCCCGGTTGCGTCGGGGCCGGCGAGGAGGGCGTCGACCTCGGCGTGCGTCGGCGGGTCGGCACCTTGCCGGGTGCAGTTGACCGCAGCCGCCGCGATCGCGAAACGAAGGACGCGCCGCCAACCCTCATCGGTGAGCGCGGCGAGTCCGGCTGGATCCACCACGCCGTGTTCGAGGAGGCCCACGATGGCACCTGCCGTGAACGTGTCGCCGGCCCCGATCGTGTCCGCCACATCCACCTCGAATCCCGGAACGCTCACCGGATCGCGCCCCCTCCGGAAGACGCGCGCCCCCTGCCTTCCCAGCGTCAGAAGGACGGCGGTCGGACCGG
Organism: Candidatus Limnocylindrales bacterium; assembly: GCA_035699725.1. GTDB lineage: Bacteria > Chloroflexota > Limnocylindria > Limnocylindrales > CSP1-4 > CF-46. The sequence goes on from DASSPG010000010.1 coordinate 5,050, forward strand.
TCTGGAGCCAGCGCGCGATCGTGTCGTCGGGCGCGGCGTCGCCTGCGAGGTACGCGACGTCCTCTTCGCTCAACTTCACCAGGTGCGCCATCGAGACCCACCGATCGAGGCGGCGCCGGTAGTCTGCGGCATCGGCGATCAGCGTCGGCCGGACGTTGGGGTCGAGCACGATCGTGAGACGCCGGCGATGCGCCTCCACGAGGCGCGTGAAGCTGCCGGCCGATGGCTCGGCAAGCAGGCTGACCGAGCCGAACGCCAGGAACGCGGTCTCGGCGGGAAGCGTCGGCATCGGATCGGGGTCGTAGAGCGTGTCGGCGGCGCCGCGCGCGAGGAAGACGTAGCGGTTCTCGCCCTGCTCCCGCTGGACGAACGCGACCGTCGACGGCGCAGGGTGGGAGAGCACGAACCGTGTGTCGACGGCGTTCGCCTCCATGTGCTGGCGCAGCCGCTGTCCGAACAGGTCTGTCGAGAGCTGGGAGACATAGCCGGTTGCCGTTCCCAGTCGTGCCACGGCAATGGCCGTGTTGAGGGGCGACCCGCCGAAGAAGCCCTGGAACTGCAGGTCCCCGATGCCCACGAAGTCGATCAGCGCTTCGCCCGCGACCGCGACTTTCACGTCATGGCCCGGGCGTCGTCGAGGAACGCGCGCTCGGCGTCCTGCGTCGCGGCATGGTCCAGCACTGCAGGGACCAGGGATGGCGGGACCGTGATCGCAGCGACGCCGATGTCCAGCAGTGCCAGGAAGTCCCTCCGGGACCGAACGCTGGCCACGAGGAGACGGGTCCCGGTTCCATAACGCTCCACGAGCGCGTGCATGCGCGCGATCGTGGCCAGCGCCTCACGGCCATGATCGGCCAAGCGCCCGAGATACGGGGCCGCATACGCAGCCCCGGCCATGGCCGCGAACGCCGCCTGCTCTGGCTCGTACACGGCGGTGTACGTGACCGGCACGCCGCTCGCCGAGAGCCGGCTGCCGGCCGCGAAGCCCTCACGCGTGGCGGGAATCTTCACGGCGACGAACCCCGGAGCGGCGAGGGCGACCGCCTGCTCTGCGTCGCGCAGCATCCCGTCGCGATCGGCGGAAGCGACCTGGACGTGGACGGCTCGCGCGCCCCAGGCACCGAGCTGATCGAGGAGAGCGGGCAACCGGTCGATCGAGACTCCCGCCCTGCGGAGCAGCGTTGGGTTCGTCGTGACGCCGTACACCAGGGGGTGCGGGAGCACCCCGGCGAGCTCCCCGACGTCGGCGCTGTCGAGGTAGAGGTGGAGCGAGAGACCCGTCACGAGGCCAGTATCACCTGTCCACGCTCCAGGGGCGACCTGGTCGTCGTCTGCGCCGAGCCGCGCGGAGAGTCGAGGTGGATGATGCTCGCGAGAACCGGGTGACCGGGACCGCAGGGCCGGCCGGTCCACCGGCTACGATCGGCGCGGGGCGGTGGGTGGCGTTGCCACGCAGACGGGCACGGGCGGAGGATGGAGGCAGACATGATCGGGAATCCAGAGGTCGTCGCGACGCCGACCGCAACGCAGGCCGAACTGCCGTCGTCGGCGTTCGGCTACTCCTCGACGCGTCTGCAGGGCCTCGCCCTGACGGCTCCCTCGCGGGCCCGTGGCTGCGGAGACTGGATCACGATGGAGCGGGTCGCGGGGCAGTGCCCGGCCCGGGCGCGAGCATGAGCGTCGGGGCCAGCTCCCCGGTCTCGGAGCTCCTCGCGCGGTCGCACCGGCTCGGAGCGGATCCGCGGACGACGAACTACGCCGGGGGCAACACCTCAGCCAAGGGGACCGCGACCGACCCGGCGACCGGGCGGCCCGTGGAGCTGCTGTGGGTCAAAGGATCCGGCGGAGACCTTGGCACGCTGACCGAGGCCGGCCTCGCCGTCCTGCGCCGCGACCGCCTGGGGGGCCTCGTCGATGTCTACCCCGGCGTCGACCGCGAGGACGAGATGGTCGCCGCCCTGGACTTCTGCCTGCACGGTCGCGGCGGCGCCGCGCCGTCGATCGATACGCCGATGCACGGGCTGGTCGACGCCCGGCACGTCGACCATCTCCACCCGGACGCAGGGATTGCCCTCGCCACGGCGGCCGACGGCCCGGCCCTGACGCGGCAGTGCTTCGGCGATCGCGTGGCGTGGGTCGACTGGCGAAGACCCGGCTTCCAGCTCGGGCTCGACATTGCCGAGGTCCGGCGCGCCCATCCCGACGCGATCGGAGTGATCCTCGGCGGGCACGGCATCACCGCCTGGGGCGACACGTCCGACGAGTGCGAAGCGCGATCCCTCGAGATCATCCGAACGGCCGAACGGTTCGTCGCCGATCGAGGCCGGCCCGATCCGTTCGGGCCGGCGGTCGCCGGCTATGAGCCGCTCCCCGAGCCCGACCGCCACGCTCGGGCGGCCGCGCTCCTTCCGCGCGTGCGCGGACTCGCATCGACCGATCGCCCGATGGTCGGCCACTACACCGACAGCCCGGTCGTGCTCGACTTCCTGGCCCGGGCCGAGCACCCCCGGCTCGCCGCACTGGGAACCTCCTGCCCGGATCACTTCCTGCGGACCAAGATCCGGCCGATGCTTCTGGACCTGTCGCCGACCGCGCCGCTGGGGGAGGCCCTCGCTCGGCTGACCGAGCTTCACGCCGCGTACCGGGCCGAGTACCGCGCGTACTACGAGCGCTACGCGACGCCGGACAGCCCGCCGATGCGGGGCGCCGATCCGGCGATCGTCCTCGTCCCGGGCGTCGGGATGTTCTCGTTCGGTGCCGACAAGCAGACCGCCCGCGTCGCCGGCGAGTTCTACGTCAACGCGATCAACGCGATGCGAGGCGCCGAGTCCGTGTCGACCTACGCCCCGATCGCCGAATCGGAGAAGTTCCGGATCGAGTACTGGGCCCTCGAGGAGGCGAAGATCGCGCGGATGCCGGCGCCGCGACCCCTCGCTGGGCGGATCGCCCTCGTGACCGGGGCCGGCTCGGGGATCGGCAGGGCGATCGCCCATCGACTCGCAGGCGAAGGGGCCTGCGTCGTGATCGCGGACATCGATTCCGCGAACGCCGAGGCGGTCGCCCGCGACCTCGGGGCGACGGATCCGACGATCAGCGTGACGGCCGACGTGACCGATGAGGCGCAGGTGGCGGACGCCTTCCGACGAGCGGTCCTCGCGTTCGGTGGGGTCGACCTCGTCGTCAACAACGCCGGCCTGTCGATCTCGAAGCCGCTCCTCGAGACCACGGTACGTGACTGGGACCTCCAGCACGACGTCATGGCGCGCGGCTCGTTCCTGGTGTCGCGCGAGGCGGCTCGCGTCATGATCGAGCAGGCAATGGGTGGCGACATCGTCTACATCGTCAGCAAGAACGCCGTCTTCGCCGGCCCCAGCAACCTGGCCTACGGCGCGGCCAAGGCAGATCAGGCCCACCAGGTCCGGATGCTCGCCGCCGAGCTGGGCGAGCACGGCATCCGGGTGAACGGGATCAACCCGGACGGCGTGGTTCGAGGGTCGGGGATCTTCGCCAAGGGCTGGGGCGCGCAGCGCGCGGCGGTGTACGGCGTGCCCGAGGAGAGGCTCGGCGAGTATTACGCCCAGCGCACCCTCCTCAAGCGAGAGGTCCTTCCTGAGCACGTCGCCGCGGCGGTCTTCGCCCTGGTCGGAGGCGACCTCAGCCAGACCACGGGCCTCCACGTCCCCGTTGACGCGGGTGTCGCGGCGGCCTTCCTGCGGTGACGGCCGGGCTCGTCGCGGCGGTCGACCTCGGCGCGTCGAGCGGCCGGATCATGGTCGGCCGGGTCGCGCCGAACGAGCTCGAGCTGACCGAGGTCCACCGCTTTCCGAACGATCCCGTCCGCCTTCCGGACGGGCTTCACTGGGACATCCTGAATCTCTACCGCGAGATTCTCTCCGGCCTGCGTCACGCCAACCGGGTGGCCGACGGCCTCGTCAGCATCGGGCTCGACTCGTGGGGTGTGGACTACGGACTCCTCGATGGGGCCGGAACGTTGCTGGGCAACCCGTACCACTACCGCGACGGACGGACGACGCACGGCGTCGCTGCCGTCCACGCGGTCGTGCCGCATGCGCGGCTGTACGAACGGAATGGACTCCAGTTCATGCCGTTCAACACGGCCTACCAGCTCGCGGCGGACCGGGGCGCGGCGACCTTCGAGGCGGCGCGGACGATGCTGCTCACGCCCGACCTGCTCGGCTACTGGCTGTCGGGCGTCCGGGTCGAGGAGGTCACGATCGCGTCAACGACCGGGTTGCTCGACGCGCATCGACCGACCTGGGACGATGAGCTGATCGCGATGCTCGCCTTCCCGCGTTCGCTGTTCGCGCCGCTGGGCGCACCGGGCGACGTGATCGGTCCCCTCCGGGACGATGTCCGTCACGAGACCGGCGCGTCCGCAGGGACGGTCCTGACCCTCGTCGGCTCGCACGACACGGCCTCGGCGGTCGTGGGCGTGCCGGCTACCGATGCATCCTTCGCGTACATCGCCTGCGGGACGTGGTCGTTGGTCGGCGTCGAGCTCGACCACCCGATCCTGGGCGAGGACAGCCGCCTGGCGAACTTCACGAACGAGCGCGGCGTCGATGGTCGGATCCGGTATCTCCGCAACGTCATGGGCCTGTGGCTGCTCCAGGAATCCCTCCGCACCTGGGCACTCCAGGGCACGCCGGAGGCGCTGCCCGCCCTTCTGCTCGCGGCCGGCGAGCTACCGGGCGGCGGACCCGTCATCGACCCTGACGATCCCTCGTTCCTTCCACCCGGCGACATGCCTGCCCGGATCGCGGCCGCCTGCCGGCGCCTGGATCAGCCGGCGCCGGCAACTCGGGCAGCTCTCGTCCGGTGCATCCTCGACAGCCTCGCGACGGCCTACGGCCACGCGGTCCGTGATGCGGCCCGGCTCTCCGGCCGGTCGGTGGACGTCGTCCACCTGGTCGGCGGCGGCGCCAACAACTCGCTCCTGTGTCAGCTCACGGCCGACGCCTGCCAGGTGCCGGTGTTCGCGGGGCCCGTCGAAGCGACGGCCCTCGGCAACGTCCTCGTCCAGGCCCGGGCACACGGCCTGCTGAGCGGCGACCTGGAGACACTCCGAGCGCTGGTCCGGGAGACCCAGCCCATCGATCGCTACGATCCCCGCGCCTCCCGCGTGCCGCCCGCCACCCGCGCTCGTCGCAGGAGCTGAACCCGTGCGTGGCTCTTGCACCGGCGGTGCTGCTCACGCCGCGGCGGACCGGCGCGCGCGTTCGGGCACCTGATCCGGCCCTCGGGACATGGGCCGGTGTCGGGTGGCGCCCGGGTTTGACGGCTCCACAATGGTCGAAAGAACGGCTACAGTGCGAGTGTTCGTGACGCCGCGAGGGACCTGAACCCTGGTTCGCGGGTCCGCCCCCGGCGACCAGTGTCCTGAGACACCAAGGGGTGAGCGTGGGCGATCTCCTCGTCGAGATGACCGACATCAGCAAGAGCTTCCCGGGCGTGCGCGCCCTCGACGGATGCCGGTTCGAGCTCCGTCCCGGTGAGGTCCACGCCCTGGTCGGGGAGAACGGGGCCGGCAAGTCCACGATGATGAAGCTGCTGGCCGGAATCTACCGACCGGACTCAGGGACGATCCGGTTCAAGGGCCGGGAGGTGGACATCTCGTCCCCGCGAGCTGCCCAGGACCTCGGGATCAGCATCATCCACCAGGAGCTCAACCTGATGGGGCACCTCACGGTGGCCCAGAACATCTTCATCGGCCGGGAGCCCCGCGGCATGCTGCCGTTCATGCTCGATGAGGCGGCCCTCAACCACAACGCCCGCACGCTGTTCGAGGAGCTGCACATCAAGCTCGATCCGCGGGCCCGTGTCTCCAACCTCGCGGTCGCCCAGCAGCAGATGGTGGAGATCGCCAAGGCGCTCTCGTTCAATTCGAACGTCCTGATCATGGACGAGCCGACGGCCGCCCTGACCGACACCGAGATCGACGAGCTGTTCCGGATCATCCGCCAGCTCCGCGAGCGGGGGACGGGGATCGTTCACATCTCGCACCGGCTCGAGGAGCTCAAGCAGATCTCCGATCGGGTGACGGTCATGCGCGACGGGAAGTACGTCGACACGGTCACCACCGCGGACGTCAGCACCCAATCGATCATCTCGATGATGGTCGGTCGGACGATCTTCGAGGAGGCGCCCGAGGTCCCCGAGAAGCGTGATCCCGAAGTCGTGCTCGAGGTGCGCGGCCTCAGCCGCGGCCGGGTGATCCGGGACGTCAGCTTCCAGCTCCATCGTGGCGAGATCCTCGGGATCTCGGGCCTCGTCGGGGCGGGCCGGACGGAGGTCGTGCGGGCGGTGTTCGGGGCGGATCCGAGCGATTCGGGACAGGTCCTGGTTCACGGCAGGCCGGCCGAGATCCGGACGCCGACCGACGCCGTCGCCGCCGGCATCGGCTACCTGTCCGAGGACCGCAAGCGTTTCGGCCTGGCCCTGACGATGGACGTCGAGACCAACACGTGCCTTGCCTCGATGGCGTCGTTCACCGATCAGCTCGGCCGGATCAACTTCCGGCGAACGCGCGAGACGGCGATCTCCCACGCGAAGAGCCTGGCGATCAAGACGCCCAGCATCCGCCAGCGCGTTCGCAATCTCTCGGGCGGCAATCAGCAGAAGGTCGTCATCGCCAAGTGGCTGACCGCCGACACGGAGGTTCTCATCTTCGACGAGCCGACGCGCGGGATCGACGTGGGGGCCAAGAGCGAGATCTACAAGCTCCTCAACGACCTCGCCCGACAGGGCAAGGCGATCATCATGATCTCGTCAGAGCTGCCCGAGATCCTGCGGATGAGCCATCGGATCCTCGTCATGTGCGAGGGCCGGATCACCGGCGAGCTCTCGGCCGCCGAGGCCACCCAGGAGCGGATCATGGCCCTCGCGACCCAGCGCGAGTCCGTCGCCGCGGCGTGACGGACCCTGTCCCCATCCGACCCGATCCAACACGAGGGAGCGGCCCGATGACGACACCGACGGCGAGCTACCGATCCCGGGTCCAGGCCCTGGTGACCGGCGACGCGCTGCAGCGCATCCTCGCGCTCGGTGCCCTCGTGGTTCTGCTCCTGTTCTTCTCCGCGATCTCGCCGCCGTTCCGGACGACGGACAACTTCACCTCCATCCTCGTCGCGACCGCGGTCAACGGCATTCTCGCCATGGGCGTCACGTTCGTCATCATCACCGGCGGGATCGACCTGTCGGTCGGGACGACGATGACCCTGTGCACGGTCGTCCTGGGCCTGACGGTGACGAAGGCCGGACTGCCGCTCTGGATCGGCCTGCCGGCCGCGATGGCCGCCGGCGCCTTCCTGGGCACGCTCAACGGCCTGCTGATCGCGAAGGCCAAGCTGCCGCCATTCATCGCGACCCTCGGCATGCTGAACGTCGCACGCGGCCTCGCCCAGATTCTGTCGGACGTCAAGCCGATCTACTTCGAGGGCAACCCGGAGTTCTACGACGTCTTCATGGGCAAGCCGCTCCTCGGGATCCCGAACGTCGTGTTCGTCATGTTCGGGGCGGCCGTCATCGCCCACGTCGTGCTGACCAGGACGGTGCTCGGGCGGTACACCTTTGCCCTCGGCTCGAACGAGGAGGCGACCCGCCTGTCGGGCGTCAACGTCGATCGCTGGAAGATCGCGGTGTATGCGCTGTGCGGCCTGTTTGCCGGTCTCGCGGGAATCCTGATCGGGGCCCGGATGACGTCGGCGCAGCCGTCGGTCGGCCTCGGCTACGAGCTGGACGCGATCGCCGCGGCCGTCATCGGCGGGACGTCGCTGAGCGGCGGCGAGGGCAGCATCGTCGGGACCATCATCGGGGCGTTCATCATCAGCACCCTGACGATCGGCCTGTCGATCGTCGGGGTGCCCGACCAATGGAAGCTCGTGATCACGGGTCTCGTGGTCATCGGAGCAGTCTGGCTCGACATCTTGCGGAGGCGCAATCGGGCGTAGGAGGGGCCCGGGATCGGAACACCACGTCACATCGACCACGTCCGCGCCCGGCTGGGCCAGCGGGCGAGCAGACAGCGGAGGAGAGACATGCCACGTTCACGGTTCTACGGCGCTGCCGCGGCGGCCATGGCGGTCGCCGTGCTGGTGGGAGCCTGCGGCGGCAGCGCGACCGGCTCGGGGGGGACGGGCGGCACGAAGCCCTACATCGCCATCGTGTCGAAGGGGTCCCAGCACCAGTTCTGGCAGGCCGTCCAGAAGGGCGCGACCGACGAGGCCACCGCCAAGGGCGCGACGATCACCTACGAAGGGCCGGCCTCCGAGTCCGAGGTCGACAAGCAGCTGACGATGCTCCAGACGGCCCTCGACAAGAAGCCGGCGGCGATCTGCTTCGCCGCGCTCGACAGCAAGGCAGCCGGGCCGCTCCTCCAGAAGGCGAAGGATGCCAAGGTCCCGGTCGTCGGCTTCGACAGCGGCGTCGACAGCGACATCCCGGTGACGACGGTCTCGACCGACAACATCGCGGCCGCCGGCGAAGCGGCCGACCAGATGGCCAAGCTGATCGGCGACAGCGGCAAGGTCGCGGTCATCGTCCACGACCAGACCAGCCAGACCGGCACGACCCGGCGCGATGGGTTCGTGAATCGCATGAAGGAGAAGCACCCGAACATCCAGGTCGTCGCGGTCGAGTACGGCGCGGGCGATCCGGTCAAGTCGGCCGACCTGGCCAAGGCGGTCATGACCGCCAATCCGGACCTCAAGGGCTTCTTCGGCGCCAACGAGGGCTCCGCGAAGGGCGTCCTCAACGCCCTCAAGGAGACCGGCAAGGAGAACAAGGTCGTGGCCATCGGGTACGACTCGGGCCAGCAGCAGATCGACGCGATCAAGAGCGGCGTGATGGCCGGCGCCATCACCCAGAACCCGGTCGGCATCGGTGCGAAGTGCGTCTCGGCCGCCCTCGACGCGATCGCCGGCAAGACCCTGCCGAAGACGATCGACACCGGCTACTACTGGTACGACAAGACCAACATCGACAAGGCCGAGATCCAGGCGGTCCTGTACAAGTAGCCCCGGGGCTGTTCCCCGAGATCGATGATCGGAGGCTGTCCGCGCCGCGGACAGCCTCCGCTGCGTTCAGGGCTGACCGCGCCGAACCGGCTCGGCGCCAGCTCTCCCAGGTCGAGGTGCCTCCGCGATGCTCAAGACCGGCCTGCTCCACCCGGGCATCCTGGCCGCGCTCGGCGAGGCCGGCCACGGTGCGCGGATCCTCATCGCCGACGGCAACTACCCCTTGCTGACCCGGTCCAACGGCAACGCCCACCGCGTCTACCTCAACCTCGCGCCGGGGCTCGTGACGGTCACGGACGTCCTGCGGGTCCTGCTCGATGCGGTCCCCGTCGAGGCCGCCCACGTCATGGTCCCCGACTCCGGCGAGGAGCCGGACATCTTCGCCGAGTTCCGGCGGCTTCTGCCGGACGTCCCGCTCCAGGCAAGCGGCCGGCTCGCGTTCTACGAGGCGGCGCGTGGGCCTGACGTTGCCTTGGCGATCGCGACCGGTGAGCAGCGGATCTACGCGAACCTGCTCCTGACCATCGGCGTGGTGATGCCCGCGCCGTGACGAACCCCCCGGTCAGCCCGTCGCCCGCGCCGGCGGCGACGATCCGGGACAGCACAGGGGAACCTCTCCATGACGATCGACACCTCCGGCCGTTTCGTCGGCGACTGGCCTCGAATCGGCATCCGCCCGGCCGTCGATGGCCGCCTGCACGGCGTACGCGAGTCGCTCGAGGAGCAGACCCAGCGGATGGCCCGCCGGACTGCCGACCTCATCCGCGCCAATCTCCGCTATCCCGACGGCACGCCGGTCGACGTGGTCGTGCCCGACCACAACATCGGCGGGGTGTACGAGGCTGCCAAGGTCGCCGAGCTCTTCCGCAAGGAAGGTGTCGGGGTGTCGATGACGATCACGCCGTGCTGGTGCTACGGCAGCGAGACGATGGACATGGATCCGCTCACGCCGAAGGCGGTCTGGGGATTCAACGGGACCGAGCGGCCAGGCGCCGTGTACCTCGCCGCGGTCCTCGCGGCACACACCCAGAAGGGCCTGCCGGCGTTCGGGATCTACGGGCGCGACGTCCAGGACGCGGACGACGGGTCGATCCCGGCCGACGTCCAGGTGAAGATCCTCCGCTTCGCCCGGGGCGGACTCGCCGCCGCGATCCTCCGTGGCAAGTCGTACCTGTCGCTCGGCGGCGTGTCGATGGGCATCGCCGGCTCCATCGTCGACCAACCGTTCTTCGAGAAGTACCTCGGGATGCGGGTGGAGACGGTCGACATGTCGGAGCTGACTCGGCGGATCGAGGAGGGCATCTTCGACCCGGACGAGTTCGAGAGGGCCCTCGCCTGGGCGAAGGCGCACTGCACGGAGGGGACCGACCGCAATCCAGAGGCGAAGCAGAAGAGCCGGGCCGAGAAGGATGCCGACTGGGAGACGGTCGTCAGGATGACCCTCATCACGCGCGACCTGCTCGTCGGCAACCCCCGTCTCGCCGAGCTCGGGTTCGGAGAGGAGGCGATGGGCCGGAATGCCATCCTCGGTGGGTTCCAGGGCCAGCGCCAGTGGACCGACCACGCCCCGAACGGCGACTTCATGGAGGCGATCCTGAACTCGTCGTTCGACTGGAATGGGATCCGCGCTCCGCACATCTTCGCAACCGAGAACGACAGCCTCAACGGCGCGACGATGCTCCTGAGCTACCTCCTGACGAACCGCGCGCAGATCTTCGCCGACGTCCGCACCTACTGGAGCCCGGAGGCGGTCAAGCGGGTGACCGGCCACGATCTCGAAGGTCGCGCCGCGGGCGGGTTCATTCACCTCATCAACTCGGGCGCAGCCACCCTGGACGCGACCGGAGCGATGGAGGCCGACGGCCGGCCGGCCATGAAGCCGTACTGGGAGATCACCGAGGATGACGTGCAGGCGGCGCTGGCCGCGACCACGTGGTATCCGGCCAATCGCGGGTACTTCCGCGGCGGTGGCTACTCGTCCCAGTTCGTCAGCCGCGGGGGGATGCCGGTCACGATGGCCCGGCTGAACCTGGTGGCGGGCGTCGGGCCCGTCCTGCAGCTCGCGGAGGGCTGGACGATCGACCTGCCGGCCGCCGTGCACGACGTCCTCGACCAGCGGACGGACCCGACGTGGCCGACGCACTGGTTCGTCCCACGGGTCACCGGCGACGGCCCGTTCCGCGACGTCTACTCGGTCATGGCCAACTGGGCCGCCAACCACGGCGCGATCAGCTACGGCCACATCGGAGCGGACCTGATCACGCTTGCGTCGATCCTGCGCATCCCCGTCCACATGCACAACGTCGCGGAGGAGGACGTGTTCCGGCCCAGCGCGTGGGCCAACCTCGGGACGGCCGATCGCGAGAGTGCCGACTTCCGCGCCTGCGCCACGTTCGGTCCGCTGTATGGTCGGCCCTGATCCCTGTCCGGGCCACTACCGGGATTGGGCCGCGACGCTGCGGCGATATGCCTCCGCCTCCCAGCGCTCGATGAACTGCCGCTCGCTCGGGGCCAGCGGACGCACGCCACCCAGCCGATGGGCACCACACGCGATGCGCACCGCATCGAGGTAGATCTCGCGAGCGGTCTCGGCCTGCTGGTCGCTGTCGCCCACCGCGAGGAGGCCGAGGCCGGCGACGAGGACGACGATCGGCGGATCGAGGCCGGCTGCGGTCCGCTCGGCCAGGGCAGCCGCGACGGCCGCGACTGCCGCCGGGCCGTCCGCGGTGAGCGGCTCCACGATCAGCGGCCACGAACCCGCGTAGACGATCTGGTCGGGCGTCAACGGACCGGCGCCGGCGAACCGGTGACCAAGCGCGGATCCGGCCGCGCCGACCGCCAGGGGTGAGCCGTCGAAGGTCACTGCCCGGGGCCGGCCGTCGGTCGCAAGGAGCCGGCCGAGCGCTGGCCGCAGCTCTGCCAGCATGTCGCCCGCGAGCCGCGTCTCGAGACGCTCGACGTCTCCCCACGATCCGGACGGACGGCCGGCGGCGTGCTCGGTGATCCGGGCGGCGATCTCGTGTGACAGATCCTCGATCTGGCTGGCGGTCTCCCCGCTCACGATGAGGCCGTGATTCTGGAGCAGGATCGCGCGCGGCGCGCTGCGACCTGTGCGTCGCTCGAATGCGTCCCGCTCGTCCCTGATCCGCCGGGCGAGCGGCAGGCCCGGGTCCGCGTATGGGATCCACAGGGCACGCTCGCCGAGGATCTGCGCGGCCAGCTCGTCACCGCCGGTACTGCACGTCACGGTGTTGATCGTCGTCGGATGGGTATGAAGGACGATCGGCTCGGGGAGCAGAGCGTGGAACAGCAGCTCGACGGACGGTCGGCGGCCGTCCGCCGCCGACCGGCGGGCGGCTTCGGCAACCTGGAGGACCTCGTCCGAGCCGGCCGCGTACTCGGTCGCCACAGCGCTCTCGAGGACATCCAGGAGCGGCTCGAGGGACAGCTCGATGAGGGCCTCGACCGTCAGCGTGGCCAGCGAGACGCCGCTCGGCTTGATGGCGAGGGTGCCGTCAGCCTTGGCGGAGGCGTTGCCGCCGCCGGCGCGGACGAACGCAGGGTCGGCGCCGAACCTGTTCGCCAGCGCGACCATCTCCGTCAGGAGGTCGCCCCGACCGCGCTGCGTGCGGTGAGCGGCACCGGGGGCCATGGATGGTCCTCCGTCTGATCGGGGTGGTCCGCCGATCCGGAACGCGCGCGCGGCTCGCGGTCTCGTCGCGGCGGGTCCGCGGTCCGCGTCCTCCCGTGGCCTCGCTCCTGCTCCGCCCGCCGATGCCGGCGGCCGGCCGCGCCTATCCTAGACCAGGTCCGCTGCGCCGAGAGCGGAACCCCCATCGCGTGGATCCGCGATCGCAGGAGAGGGGAGGGGTTGACGGTGACCGAACTGCTGCTCGGCGTCGACATCGGATCGTCGAGCTCCAAGGGCGTCCTGGTCCGACCCGACGGCGTGATCGTGGCGACGACCCAGCGACCGCACCAGCTGTCATTCCCTCGCCCGGGCTGGGTGGAGCACGATGGCGAGGCGATCTGGTGGGCCGACTTCGTGGGGATCGCGCGCGAGCTCGCGGCCTACGAAGGGGGCCGGATCATGGCCGTCGGGGTCAGCGGGATCGGGCCGGCCGTCCTCCCGGTGGACGCGGCCGGCCGTGCGCTCCGCCCGGCGATCCTGTACGGCATCGACAGCCGGGCAACCCGTGAGGTCGACGAACTGACCGAGCGCTTCGGCGCCGCGTCCATCCTGGCCCGCGGGGGGACGGCCCTCTCGTCGCAGGCGGCGGGTCCGAAGCTCGCGTGGATCCGACGTCACGAGCCGGACGTGTGGGCCAGGACCCGCCGCTTCCACATGGCCCACTCGCTCGTGATCGAGCGCCTGACCGGCGAATACGTCCTCGACCATCACTCCGCGAGCCAGTGCGACCCGCTCTACGACATGACGGTTGCGGACTGGGCCGCGGACTGGGCCGCGGAGGTCGTACCCGGCCTGGACCTCCCCAGACTGGCCTGGTCCAGCGAGGTCGCCGGCCGCGTGCACCGTGAGGGCGCCGCACGCACCGGCATCCCGGAGGGCACGCCCGTCGTCACCGGCACCATCGACGCCTGGGCCGAGGCCCTGAGTGCGGGCGTGCGCGACCCGGGCGACGCGATGCTCATGTACGGAACGACGATGTTCATCGTCGAGATCGCCCGGGCGTTCCGTCCCCAGGCCAGCCTGTGGACGACGCAGGGCGTCTTCCCGGGGACATGCACATACGCTGCAGGGCTCTCCACGTCGGGAGGCCTGACGGTCTGGCTGCGCGACATCGTGGGCCGGGACTTCGAGAGCCTGATCGCCGAAGCCTCGCAGACACCGCCCGGCGCCGGCGGTCTCGTCGTTCTGCCGTTCTTCGGCGTGGCGCGCTCGCCGATCTTCGATCCCCGGGCTCGCGGCGCCATCTTCGGGCTGACGCTGAGTCACGGGCGTGGCCACCTCTACCGCGCGCTCCTCGAGGGGTCCGCCTACGAGGTTCGCCACAACCTGGAGGTGATGGAGGCGGCGGGCGCTGCGCCCGACCAGCTCACGGCGCTCGGCGGCGGCACGAAGAGTGACTTGTGGACGCAGGTCGTCTCCGACGTCACCGGGCTCCGCCAGACCATTCCCGCGGTGACGATCGGGGCGAGCTACGGCGACGCGATCCTGGCCGGTGAGGGGTCCGGGCTGGTCGCCGCGGACGCCCGCTGGAATGCCCCCGCCGCGACGGTCGAGCCTGATCCGCGCGCTCGCCCCCACTACGATGAGCTCTACGACCTGTATCGATCGCTGTATCCCGCCACGCGGGAGCATGCCCACGCCATCGCCCGGCTTCAGGAGGACGCCGGGCGTTCGGACCCGAGCTGAGGGCCGCGGCACGGCGGTGGCCACGGCCGCGGACGCCGAACGTCACGGCTGGTGTCTCGCGACCGGGCGGGCCCACGCCGGTGCCGCTCGGTGCCAGACTTGGGAGCGCGACGGGACCGCCTGCGACCGCGGGGTCAGGGCGAGCTGGCGACGACGCGCTGCCCGACCCCACGAGGGCCGGGTCCGGAGCCGGCGGGCTCAACGGCTCGTCGGGTCCGGCTCCCCGGTCATCGCGACGACCGCATCCCAGAGCCGTCGCCGATCCGCAGCCGTCAGGCGCGTCGCGGGCGCCCGATCGAACGGCCGGGCCCGACGGTCCAGGAAGAGCTCGCCGGTGCGGCCCGCGGCATCGGGATGGGCGGCCAGCCAGACGATCGTGTCGGCGCCGTCCTCGGCCGAGCGCAGCACCGGTCCCATCACCCGGTGGAACCCGGGCAGGGACGCGGCCAGGCCGGGCGTGTCGGCCCAGCCGGGGTGCATCGCGACGAATGTCACCCCGGAGCCGGCCTGCCGCCGCGCCCACTCGCGAATGAGCGCGGTCTGGGCGCGCTTCGCGCGGGCGTAGGACTTGGCGCCGGACCAGTCGCCCCTCGCGGACTGGAGGTCGTGGAGGTCCAGCCCCTGCGTGTACATCCCGCCCGAGGTGACGGCGATGACCCGCCCACCGCTCGACCGCAGCAGCGGCAGGAGCCCGGCCGTGAGGGCGAACGGCCCGCCGACCATCAGCCCGAACGTGGCCTCCATGCCGTCGGGCCCGGTTGTCCGCTCGGGGAAGATCGCTCCGGCGTTGTCGACCAGGACGTCGAGCCGCGTCTCCGTCGCGAGGATCGAGGCCACCGCCGCGCGCACGGAGGCCAGCGAGCCGAGATCCGCCTGCACGATGGCGAAGCGGTCCTCGCCGGTCCGCTCGACCAGGGCTGACCGGACGGCCGCGAGGCGCGCGGCGTCACGTCCGACGAGGATCACCCTGGCCCCGAGATCCGAGAGGGCCGCGGCAGTCACGCGACCGAGACCCGATGTGGGCCCGGTGACGAGGACGGTGCGACCCACCAGGGCGCCCGGAGGAGCATCGGTCCAGCCGTCGAGACGGCGGCGGACCGCCGATCCCAGTCGGCTGAAGCTTCCGACGACGGACAGCTCGAGGGCGGCATCGACCGCGCTGGCGAGGGTGATCCGCGGGTCGCGTCCGTGCGCATCCATGGACATACCGTACAGCCTAGTCAAACCTTTGACAAACAGACTCGACAACGACCAAGCGTGCGTGTACGATCCACGATGTAGGTTGACAAACCATGAACACGACGGTCCGTCAGCGGATCGCCGACCCACCCGGAGACCCCCATGCCGACCATCCACGAGACGATCGAGACCGACCTGGAGCCTGACGCCGCCTTCGACTTCGTCGCCGACTTCGCGAACGCCCCGGTCTGGGATCCCGGCACGGCGACGGCGCAACGGATCGATGACGGCCCGGTCGACGTGGGCGCCCGCTACCGGCTCGGCGTCCGGATCCGTGGCCGGGTCGCCCCGATGGAGTACCGGATCGTCGTCCACGAGGCCCCGCACCGGGTCGTCCTCGAGGGGGAGGGATCCGGCGTGCATGCCCGCGACGACATCACGTTCGCGCCACGCGGGCTCGGCGGCGGGACCCGGATCGACTACGTCGCCGAGATCCACCTGACCGACTGGAAGCGAATCCTCGCGCCGCTCCTCGGCGGGGCGTTCGCGAAGATCGGTCGCGATGCCCGCGACGGGATGCGGCGCGCCCTGGACGAGCTCGCTCTGGACGAGCGGACGCGGCGCGTCGCGACCGTGGTCGGCTGACATGGACATCGCCATCATCGGGTCCGGCGTCAGCGGGCTGACCGCCGCCTGGGCCCTCCGTCATGAGCATCGGGTCACGGTCTTCGAGGGGGGCGCCGAGCCCGGTGGTCACGTCGCCACCGTGGCGGTGGACGCGCCGATCGGCAAGGTCGCCGTCGACACGGGCTTCATCGTCTACAACGACGCCACGTATCCGCGGTTCGTCGGACTCCTGGCCGAGCTGGGCGTCGAGACGCAGCCGAGCGACATGTCCCTCGGCTCGGCATGCCGGGCCTGCGGCGTCGCCTTCAGCTCGCGCGGCACGGCCGGGTTCCTCGGCGATCCGCGCCTCGTCGCCAAGCCCGGCCACTGGCGGATGTTCGCCGACGTCGCCCGGTTCTATCGCGACGCCCGGCGGCTGCTCGATGCGCCGGAGCCCGACGGACGATCCCTCGCCGAGTGGCTCGCGGACCGGCCGTACGGCCGCGACTTCCGCGAGCACTTCCTGGTGCCGATCACGTCCGCGGTCTGGTCGACCGCGGCCGATCGGGTGGGGGAGTTCCCGGTCGACTATCTCCTCCGCTTCCTCGACAACCACGGATTGATCGGCATCGGCCGATCGGTGCCGTGGCGGACGATTCGCGGCGGCTCGCGGACCTATGTCGAGCGGATCGTCGCCGGGCTGCCGGCCGGTTCCTCCGTCCGGACGGCGACGCCGGTCGCGGCGGTCCGGCGCGACCTCGCGGGCGTGACGCTCTCGATCGGAGACGGCTCCCAGGCCCGCTTCGACGCCGTCGTCCTCGCGACCCACGCCGACGACGCGCTCCGGATCCTGGGGCGGGACGCGGATGCCGCCGAGCGCGCCGCCCTGGGCGGCTTCGAGTACTCGACGAACCGGGTCGTGCTCCACACCGATTCCTCGGTCCTGCCGGGCCGGCGCGGCGCGTGGGGCTCGTGGAACATCGACACGGCCGACTGCCGCCGACCCGGCGCAGCCCTCACGATGACCTACCACATGAACCGCCTGCAATCGATCCCGGGACCGGTCGAGTACTGCGTCTCGGTCAACCCGGCCCGCCCGATCGCGCCGGAGCACGTCATCCTCGAGCGCGAGATGAGCCATCCGATGTACACGTTCCGGACCCTCGCCGCCCAGGCCCGTCTCCGGGAGCTCCAGGGCCATCGCCGGACGTGGTTCGCCGGGGCCCATCTTGGCTATGGCTTCCACGAGGACGGCTGTCGCTCCGGCTACGAGGTCGCCGAATTGCTCGCCGGCACGACCGAGGAGGTCGCGGCATGAAGTCGCACCTCCTCGAGGGCCGCGTCCGCCACCGGCGGCTGCGGCCGTTCACGTACGAGCTCGACCACGGCGTGTATTCCTGGGCCCTCGACCTGTCCGAGCTCGACGAGGTCGATCGGCGGGTGCGGCTGTTCGGGCGGAACCGACGAGCGATCACGACCTTCCGCGACGACGACCACCTCCCCGAGCCCGCACGGGACCTGCCGCTGGCGATCGACGAGCTGCTCCGCGCGGCAGGTGACGACCCGACCGGCTGGCGGATCACCCTCGTCACGAACCTCCGGGTCCTCGGCTACGTGTTCAACCCGGCCAGCTTCTACCTGTGCCGGGACACGGCCGACGTCCTGCGGATCGTCATCGTCGAGGTCCACAACACCCACGGTGAGCGGCACCTCTACGTCCTCCGTCCGGACGCGCCGGCGAATGGCCGGCCGGCGGATGGAGGCCCGGCGGGCGCGCCCTTCCGGGCCGGGATGGCCAAGGACTTCTACGTCTCGCCGTTCATCGGCATGGAGGGCCGCTACACGGTCTTCGTGCGCGACGCCGGGGACCGCCTCTCGATCGCGATCAACGAGCAGGCGGACGGCCGGCCGCTTCTCACCACGAATCTCGTCCTGCGCCGCCGGCCCCTGACGGATCGCTCGCTCCTGTGGATGCTGCTGCGCTACCCCCTGGTCACCCAGCGCACGATCGGGCTGATTCACTGGCACGCGCTCCGGCTGTGGCTGAAGGGCGCACACTTCCATCGGCACGGGCCGGCGACCCGCGAGGCCGCGGCCCGGCGAGCATCCGGGAGGGCCGCGGGATGACCCGCTCCATGAACGACACGCGCCGGGCGATCCCGGCTGTCCCCCTCGTCGATCGCATCGCCCGGCGGGTCATGCTCGCGGCGGCGAGCCGGATCTCGGTCGGCCGCCTCTCGATCGTGCTGCCGGACGGGGGCCGACTCGAGGTCGGCCGCGACGACGGCTCCGGCCTGGAGGCGGAGATCCGGATCCACGACGAGCGCGGCGTCCTCCGGATGCTCCTCGGCGGCGAGACGGGCGCCGGGGAGGCCTGGATGGACGGGCTCTGGTCGAGTCCGGACCTGCCCGCCCTGCTCAAGCTCGCCGCCCGCAACCGGGAGGCGCTCGCGCTGACGCGAGGTTGGTGGCGAATGCCGTTCCAGCTGCCCCGCGTCGTCGCCCATCGGCTTCGTCGGAACACGGTCGGCCAGGCGAGCCGCAACATCCGCCGTCATTACGACCTCGGGAACGACTTCTACCGGGTCTTCCTCGACGAGACGATGACGTACTCCAGCGCGGTGTTCGCCACGCCGGACCAGTCCCTCGCCGACGCCCAGCGCAACAAGTACCGGCGGATCGCCGAGCGGGCGGGGATCGGTCCGGGGATGGAGGTCCTCGAGATCGGGTCCGGCTGGGGCGGCTTTGCCCTGTACGCCGCGGGCGAGCTCGGCGCGCGGGTGACCTCGATCACGATCTCCCCCGCCCAGCAGGCCCTCGCGACCGAGCGGATCCGGGCGGCAGGCCTCGACCACCTGGCCCGGGTGGAGCTGCGCGACTACCGCCAGATCGAAGGGACCTACGACGCGATCGTCTCGATCGAGATGCTGGAGGCCGTCGGCCACGAGTACTTCACGACCTACTTCGAAGCCTGCGAGCGCGCCCTCCGCCCGGGTGGCCGGATGAGCCTCCAGACGATCACCTTCCCGGACGTGAACTACGACGCCCAGCGGCGCGGGGCGAACTGGATCCAGACGTACATCTTCCCGGGTGGCCTGTTGCCGTCGCTGGCGGTCATCGAACGGGCGACCGCCCGGACGAGGCTCCTCATCACCGGGGTGGAGGATGTCGCGGCGTCGTACGCCCGGACGCTGTCCGCGTGGCGCGCGTCATTCCTGGCCCGGCTCGACGACGTCCGTGCACAGGGGTTCGACGAGCGCTTCATCCGGATGTGGGAGTACTACCTCGCGATCAGCGAGGCCGGCTTCGCGACCGGCATCACCCAGGTCCAGCAGATCGTCCTCGAGAAGCGGCGCGGGATCGCCTGACCCCGGCGGGCACGGAATCGAAACGACCGGCGCATGCGCGCCGGTCGTCGGGGCCGGGGACGAGGCGCGGACGGGCGCCGTGCCTCAGCGGGGCTTGGTCCGGTTGGCGGCCAGGTGAGCGGTCCACTCCGACGTCCGACCGTCGGGCGAGGAGCTCTTGCCATGCCAGCCGCAGACGCAGGTGATCGTCTGGGCCTGATGCTTGTACTCGGCGATCACATGCTTCAGGGGCTCGTTCGCCGGCTGGGCCGCGGGACGCGGCGGACGCATGGTTCCGTTGGACATGGACGGACCTCCCGGAGGCTGCTGATCGGCCGACGCAGGCCGGTCCGAGAGGGCCATCGACCTTGCGAGGACGGGATGCGACGGTTGCGCGAACAAGCATTCTATCGCGACCGGGCTCCGCGCGTCGGGCGATGCCGGGTCAGGCGACCCAGACCCGGCCGGTCCGCCGTCTGATGGACTCGGCGAGGATCAGCGGAGCGAACGCGATCGCCGCCACGAGGAGCCAGTCGAGCGCGTCGAGCGGCGTCGCCCGGAAGATCGAGGCGAGCGCCGGGATCGCCGGGATCGCTGCCTGGATGACGACGACCGCGACGCAGGCGGCGAGCAGGAAGCGGTTGGTGGCCAGATGGGCGAGCGGTCGGGTCAGGCTCCGGTTGGCGTACGCCCGGACCGCCTGCGCGACGACGAGCGAGGTGTAGGCAAGCCAGCGGGCATGGTCGGCGCCGCCATCGTGGGCCACGAGGAGGACGACCGCCGCGGCGGCGCTGAAGCCGCCGGCGAGCGCGATCCGCAGGAGGAGCGAGGTCGTGAGCAGCGGCACGCGGCGCGGGCGTGGCTTGACGGCCATTGCGCCCGGTTCCTCGGCCTCGCGCTCGAACGCGACCGAGGTCGACACGTCGATGAACAGCTCCAGCCACAGAATCTGGATCGGTAGCAGCGGCTGCCCGAAGCCGACCAGGGTGGCGATCAGGATGAAGCCGAGCAGGGCGACGTGGGTCGAGATCAGGAAGACGAGGCCCTTCTGGACGTTCGCGACGATGCGGCGTCCGTCGCGGATGGCGAAGACGAGGGTCGCGAAGGAGTCGTCGTTGAGGACGAGGTCCGACGCGCCCTTGGCGACGGCGGAACCGCTGCCCATGGCGACGGCGACGTCGCCGCGCTGGAGGGCCGGCGCGTCGTTGACGCCGTCGCCGGTGACTGCGACCGTCCGGTCGATCCGGCGCCCCGCGTCGACGAGCCGGAGCTTGTCCTCGGGCAGGGCCCGCGCCACGACGTCCAGGGTCACGAGCTCGCCGTCCAGGCGGGCGTCATCCCAGGTCGCGAGCTCGGCGCCGGTGATGACCCGCTGGGTGGCGAGCCCGGCGTCCGCGGCGATGGCGGTCGCGGTCGCCGGGTGGTCGCCGGTCACGACGATCGTGTGGATCCCGGCGGCCCGGGTGGTGTCGAGCGCGGCTCGGACGTCGTCACGGAGCGGATCGGCGAAGGCGAGGATGGCAACGGGGCGCCACGGAGTGTCGTCCACGGCCCGGGCCAGGAGCAGCAGCCGCCCGCCGCGCGTCGCCTGGCCCTCGATGAGGGCCTGCCAGCCTTCCCGCTCCTCGGTGCCCAGCTCCGGACAGCGGGCGAGCACGGCCTCGGGCGCGCCCAGGGCCAGGTGCTCGGTCCGGTCGTCGCGCCGGGCCGAGGTGGAGGCGAACGGACGGGAATCGTCGGGTGGACGGGATTCCACGAGGTCCGCCGGATCGAGGGTCTCGGCAGCCGTGTTCGCCTCGCCGAGGGCGACGTGCAGCGCCCGGGCGAAGGAGCCACGCGGGGGGCCGATCCGCCCCGATCTCCACGCGTCGTCCTCGGCTCGGAATGCCATCGCGATGATCCGCCCGCGCTCGACGGGGTCGCTGACCTCGCCGCCGGGTCGGAGCACGGCCGCAAGGCCCAGGCGATTCTGGGTCAGGGTCCCGGTCTTGTCGGTCAGGATGAGGTCGACCGCGCCGAGCGTCTCCTCGGCAGAGAGGCGCCGGACCAGCACGTTCCGTCGCAGGAGGCGATGAGCGCCGAGACCCAGGATGACCGCCAGCAGGATCGGCGGCTCCTCCGGGATCGCCGCGATAGCCGCCGAGATGCCGGCGAGCAGGTTGGCCCCGGCGGGCTGGCCGCGGACCACGCCGGCCCCGATCGTGATCGCGATCAGCCCGAGCGCCACGACGAGCAGGATCCGAACCAGTCGGTCGAGCTCGCGCTGGAGCGGGGACCGGCGCGACTCGGAGCCCGCCATGCCGCCCGCGATCCGACCCAGGGCCGTGCGCGGTCCCGTGGCGATCGTGATCCCCTCGCCGCTGCCGCGGACGACGCTCGTCCCGGCGAACGCGACCGAACGCTGCTCGGCAGGCGGGACGCCCTCGGGGTCCGGGACGAGGGCGGCCGCCTCGGGCATCGACTCCCCGGTGAGCAGGCTCCGATCGAAGGCGAGCCCGACGGCGGCGGTCAGGCGCAGGTCGGCGGGCACGATGTCGCCCGCCCGGACGAGCACGACGTCGCCGCGCACGACATCGGCGGCCGGCAGCTCGATCGCCCGGTTGTCGCGTCGGACGATCGCGGTCGGGGCCGCGGCGGCGTGCAGCTCGGCCAGCGCCCGCTCTGCGCGGTACTCGGTGACGACGTCGGCGCCCACGATCGGGACGAGCCCGGCCAGGACCAGGAGGCCGTCGCGCACCTCGCCGAGTGCGATGGCGGCCAGGCCGGCCAGCAGCAGGAGGAGGACGAAGGGCTCGGTCGCCGCCTCGAGGATCAGCTTCGGAAGCGTCGGCCGTGGCGGTGGCTCGACCTCGTTCCGGCCCTCGGCGTCGAGCCGGCGGCGGGCCGCGTCCGTGGTCAGACCGTGGACCGCGTCCGTCCCGAGATCGGCCGCCAGGCTCGAGATGGCGTAGGCGATGGCGGCGCTGGGGCCGCCCAGCCGGCCGGGGGCCGCGCTGTGCGGATCGGAGGGGGAGGGGTCGGCCACGTCGTCAGCCTAGCCCAGCCGACCGCCACTCGACCGGGGCCGATCGGACCGCCGGGCCCGGCCGTCCGGCCCTCGCACGCGGGCGCGGCCTGTCAGCCGGCCAGGTGGCCCGCCGCGTTCCACGCCTCGACCACCCGGCGGTCGGTCTCCCAGCCGAGCTCGGAGATCGTCGCCGTGGCCAGCTCGAGCCGGCTGGCGAGGAGGGGCGGCGCCTCGATCCAGCGCGCGGCGAGGACCCGCAGGAAGTGGCCGTGAGAGAAGACGAGCACATCGCCCGGCGTGTGAAGCAGGCCCGCGATCACGCGGTCGGCCCGGTCTCCGAGCTCGACGAGGCTTTCGCCGTCGCGGATCGGCCGGCTCCAGACCGTCCAACCCGGCTCCTCGAGCGCGATGTCGACCCGGCGCCGTCCCTCGTAGGCCCCGTAGTCCCATTCCTGGAGCTCTTCGTCGATCTCGACACGATCGCCGAAACCGGCGATCCGGCAGGTCTCGAGCGCCCGGACGAGCGGGCTCGACACGACCCGGGCGAAGGTCCGGCCGGCGAGGGCGTCGCCAAGGCGCCGTGCCTGGTCCCGCCCGACATCGGTCAGGGGAATGTCCGTTCGGCCGGTGTGCTGGCCGGACTTCGACCACTCGGTCTCGCCGTGGCGGGCAAGCACGAGCCGGGTCGGCGCCGCGGGTTCGGCAGTCATCGTGGGCCCCCGTGGTCGCCCTCGCGGTCGCCTGCCCCGGCGCCGGTCGCGAGCCCGGCCGGCACCGTGGTGGCCCCGGGCTCCGCGTCGAAGCACGCCCGGCTCGTCCAGCCGAAGAGGTCCGCCAGGAACACGGCCATGACCTGGCTGATCCGGGTGTCGTGCCGGTAGATCGGGTCGACGTAGCGCTCGCGCCGGTCGGCGATGATCGATTCAAGCCGCTCGATCCGTGACGGAGACATGCCGCTGATCCGGCCGGCCGCACGGTGCCCGATGAAGCCGCGTCCGAGCAGGACGAGCCCTCCGACGACCCCGGTGCCGGCGATCCCGGCGAGCGTCGATTCCCCGGTCACGGTCAGGCGGGAGGCCGCGCGATCCCGGGCCGGGGTCGGGTCGCGATCAGCCGGCGCATGGCCGAACCGGGTCGAGCGAGAGACTGCCCGCGTTCACCTCGGCCCGCAGGCCGATCCGGATCGTGGCCGTGGCGTAGCCCGGCGTCTCCCAGGCGCCGTCGCGCTCGATGAGGCCGTGGCCCCCGAAGTCGTTCGACGCGGCGACGCTCTCGAGAACGACCCGCAGCCCCGCACCGGGCGGGAGGCAGATCGAGGCCGACCCGGCGTTGACGTCCAGGGTCCCGGTCAGGCTCCGGGCCGGCAGGCGCAGCGTGGCGGAGCCGGCGTTCAGCTGGACCCGAAGCTCGTCGATCGCGGCGACATCGCGCAGGTCCACCTCGAGCGTTCCCGCGTTGCGCCGGATGTCGAGCCGGGTGAGGGTTGCTCCCCCGAGGGCGATCCGGGCGGCCCCGGCGTTCGCCTCGATCTCGAGGGCGACGGCCGGGTCGCGCGGCAGGACGAGGTCCCAGGCGCTGGTCGCGGACAGCGAGAACGGCGCGTCCTCGTCGGAGTCGACCGTGAGCGACGATGCATCGCCTTCGACCCGTGGTGCCCGCCCTTCCGTCGAGTTGCCCGACAGGCTCCACCTCGAGCCGGCCACGGTGGCGATCGTGAGGTCGCCGCAGCTCTGGCGCACGCTGACCCTCGCGCCCGAGGCGAGATCCCCGGACGCATCGGCGAAGGGGGTGCCGCGGTCGCGGTCGCCGCTGCACAGCCCGGCGAAGCCGAGCGAGCCGGTCGCCGCGACGCCGCCGAGCATCGCGCCGAAGGTGATCGCCAGGACGAGCCCACCGATGGCCGCGCCGGGCCGGCCGGCCAGTACGATCGAGAGGCCGATGCCGATCAGGATCAGCGGCCAGAGGCTCCACGCCCGACCCGCCAGATCCTCGCTGATGAGCCCCTGGCGGACCGCGACCATGACCGCGCCGATCGTCACCAGGAAGAGGCCGAACCCGACCAGCCCTCGATCGAATCGCATGCGTTCCTCCAGCCCGGATCCCGACGGCTACGGTACAGGACTGTGCTAGCCTCGGGCGGACCGCGGCGCTCTCGGCGGAGTGCCGAGGACCGGAGGAGGTGGGGTCGTGCGACTGAGCGAATGGCGAGCCGCTGCCCCCCACAAGGACGCTGCCGGCGCCAAGGTCGGTGCGGTCGTCGACCCGGTCCTGGCGGCCCTCGGAGCGGGCCCCGACCCGCACTGCTGGATCGCCTGGGGTGACGAGCCCGCCAACCGCTACACGATCTTCGTCCCGACCGATCCCGGCCTGATCGCGACGTTCGTCCGGGTGCATGTCCCCGGCGAAGGGCCCCGAGCGACGACGAAGCTCATCCGCTGGAACCGGGTCGCGCTCGGAGAGCTGAGCGTCGAGACCCAGGCGGGCCACCGGATGCTGAGCTTCCAGCTCGAGCAGCAGGTGCTGCGCGGCGTGGACGCGGAAGCGGATCGGGCCGCGGCGTTCGCGCTCCGGGTGATCGCCGCGATCGACGGGCGGCCGCTGCCGGCGGTCGACGAGGGGAGTCGCGCTCGGCCGACCGCGCAGGCGACCGGCACGAGACGGCGGGTCGCGAACGCCGGGGCGGCAACGGCCCCGGTCGCGAAGAGGACCGGACGCTGATCCGGGCCGTCATCTTCGATCTCGACGGCGTCATCGTCGACTCGGAGATCTGGTGGGACGACGTTCGCCGGGACTTCGCGCGCGCCCACGACCGTGGCTGGACCACCGACGACCGCCATGCGGTCATGGGCGCCAACTCCCGACAATGGTCCGAGACGATGCGCGATCGGCTGGGCCTCGAGCTTCCAGCCCCCGAGATCGAGCGGGCGGTCGTCGATGCGATGGTCGAGCGCTACCGGCACGAGGGCGCGCCGACGATCCCCGGCGCCGTCGAGACGGTCCGTCGGATCGCGGCCGAGCTGCCCACCGCGCTCGCGTCGTCGTCGCACCGGCGCGTGATCGACGCCAGCCTGGCGGCAACCGGTCTCGCCGACGTGTTCGAGGTCGTCGTCTCGAGCGACGACGTCGCCCATGGCAAGCCCGCGCCGGACGTGTTCCTGGAGGCCGCCCGCCGTCTCCGTGCCGATCCGGCCACGACCCTCGTCGTCGAGGACTCCCTCAACGGCCTCAAGGCCGGCCGCGCTGCCGGCATGACCACGGTCCTCGTCCCGAACCGGTCCGTGCCACCGGCGCCCGGCTGGGAGCCTTGGGCGGACGCGGTCACCGCCCGCCTGGCCGACCTCGACCCCGCAACGCTCGGGCTCGACGACCCGCAGCCGGCGCCCCGATGACCACCGATGCCGCCCCGCCTCCGTCGCCGAGGACCGCGCCCGCGCTCGGCCCGCACGGGACCGATGGCCTCCACCCGATCCGCCGGACGATCCGGGCGTGGCTCTCGCGGGTCGCCTCGTGGGTGGCCGCCCGCGCCTACCTCCGCCTCCGGCTCGAGGGCCGCGAGCGGCTCCCGCGGCGACCCGCGATCTATTGCTTCAACCATCTCTCGTGGGCCGATCCGTTCCTCCTCATGGCGATCCTGCCGATGCGTCCCCGGCTCACCTTCTTCGGCCCCAAGGAGGAGGACATGTCGGTCGGAGGCCGGAACCGGCTCATGACGTGGACGGGTGCCACGATCCCGTATCGCCCGGGCAAGAACGACCTGATCGTGGCGACGAAGCGGGTCCACGCGGTGATCGCCGCCGGCGGCGTCCTCGCGATCGCGGGCGAGGGCCGGATCCAGCCGTTCGAGTCCCGGATCGGACCCTTGAACGAGGGCGCGGCCTACTTCGCCCTGCGCGAGGGCGTCCCCCTGGTGCCGATCGCGATCCACGGCACGTCCTGGCTGGCCTTCGGCCGCCGGGTCCGGGTGGTCGTCGGCCAGCCCATCCTGCCGAGCGGGCGACCGAACCGCGAGAACGTGGATGCCCTGACTGCGCGCTGCTGGTCCGCCCTCGACGCGCTCGTGCGCGACGAGCCGGAGCGCGAGCGCCCGGGGCGCGTCGGCCGCTGGCTCACCGAGGTCTTCAACGACTGGCCCGAGGGCGACCGGGCGGCCGCCGAGCGCGCGGCCCTCGCCCCGGCCGGGGCAGCCGAGGTCCCGCCCGCGCGACCCTGACGGCGGGCACTCTGGCATACTGCGGCCGTCCCCAGAGAGCAGGAGTGAACGTGGCGACGACCGGCCTCTCGGCCGACCCGAAGGAGTACCGCGACCGCCTCGCGGAGCAGAGCGACGACCAGATCGACGCCTGGGCGGCGGAGCTGATGCGCGACGTGGCGATCCGGCGCGGCGTCATCAAGGTCGTGTCGGACTTCCGTCGGGCCGCTTCCCTCGACGAAGCCGGTTTCGAACGGGTGTTCGCAGCCGGGGGTGGCCCGCCCGCATCGGTCGGACGGGACCGCGACGGTCGCCTGATGGTGCCCGCCATCGCGCTGTTCGCTCTGGTGCCGGGCATCCGATCCCAGGTCGCCGACGGCCGGGACCGCCTGATCGAGTACCTGGTCGCGAACTTCGGCGAGCTCGTCTACGTCTGAGCCGCCCTCAGCCGGTGCACGGCTGCTCGGATGGGTCCGGCTGACCCATCCGTTTCCCTCGGTCCTCGACGGTCTCGTCAGCGGGGGAGTCGCGCTGCTCGCCGGCGCCCAACCGGAGCTCGCCGCCCGGATCGGGATTGCGATGACCCTCCTCCAGCTCGGGATCGGGATCGTCAACGACCTCGTCGACGCCCCGCGGGATGCCGGCCGCAAGCCCGGCAAGCCGATCCCGGCGGGGTTGGTCCCCATTGGACCGGCCCGGGCCCTTGCCGTTGGGTGCTTCGCCGCGGGCCTCGGGCTGGCGGCGCTCATCGCGCCGATCGTCGGCCTGTTGGCGGTCGTCGTCATCGCGATCGGCCTTGCCTACGACCTGCGACTCAAGGGGACGGCCTGGTCGTGGCTGCCGTTCGCCGTCGGGATCCCGATCCTGCCGGTCTTCGGCTGGGTCGGCGCGACCGGAGCGCCGCACCCCGCCTTCCTCGTGCTCGTGCCGGTCGCGGTGGTCGCCGGCGCGGCCCTCGCGATCGGCAACGCATTGGTGGACGTGGAGCGGGATCGGGCGGTGGGAGCGTCGTCGATCGCGATTGCGCTGGGGGAGGACCGCGCCGCGTGGCTTGCGGCGGCGTTGTTTGCGACCGTGCTCGTCGCGGCGCTCGTCTCCGCCTGGGCCGGTGGCCGCCAGGCCGGGGAGCTCGCGGCGATGGCGGTCCTCGGTGGAGCGCCGGTCGTGGCGGCGCTGCTGGTCCGGACCGCGGACAGCGGGGGGCGCGAGCGGGCCTGGCAGGTCGAGGCGGTCGGGCTGGCCGGCCTCGCGATCGTCTGGATGTCGGGCCTCGGCGGCACCCTCATCTGACACACCCTCCTGCTCGTTCGGGGCGCCCGGAATCGACGAAGCCGGCGCCTCGCGGCACCGGCTTCGGGCGTTGCTCGCGGTCTGCCCTAGTCGCCGTCGCCGCTCCGGACGATCGCGATCGCGTTCTCGAGCTTGAGCTTCGCGATCGTCAGGTACTTCGCCAGGTTCGCCCGATCGACGTCCGGGATGCCCCGGATCACGTCCGGCGCGCGGAGCACCGCGACCAGGTCCTCGACCGCATCCGACAGCTGGTGCCGCGCGTTGACGAGCGAGTCGTCGCTCAGCGGCGCCGGAGCCCGGTCGCTGTGAGTCCAGCCGGCCTCGGCCTCGCCATCGTCTGACGGGGGAGGGCCCACCTCGAGCGCTTCATCCGCGTCGCCATGGTCCTCGAGCCCGGGCGGTGCGATCCGCGCCCGGCGACCCTCGATCCGCTCGCGGAGCTTGACCAGCGACAGCTCGCCAGATGCGACCTGTGCAGCCAGCTTCTTGCGCTTCTTCGGGTCGCTGACCTTCAGGAGCTCATAGGCGTGGGACACCGTGTCTTTGCGCAAGGACACCAGCTCGCGGATCTCCTCCGGCGCATCGGCCAGGCGCAGCCGGTTCTCGAGATAGCCCTTGTCCTTGCCCAGCTTCTCGGCGAGCTTACGGATGCTGTAGCCATGCTCGCGGACCATCCGGTCGAACATCGTCGCTTCCTCGAGCGGCGACAGGTCCTCGCGCTGGAGGTTCTCGATGATCGAGATCTCGAGGGCGGTGTCGTCGTCGATCTCCTCGACCAGGGCCGGGATCGTCGCGAGGTTGGCCTCGCGCGACGCGCGCCAGCGGCGTTCGCCGGCGATCAACTGGTACCGGTTCTCGCCGAGGGGTCGGACGAGGATCGGCTGGAGCACGCCGTGCTCGCGGATCGACGCGGCCAGTTCATGGAGCGCGTCGACATCGAACACCATGCGCGGCTGGTCCGGATTCGGCTCGATCCG
Source organism: Candidatus Limnocylindrales bacterium (assembly GCA_035699725.1). GTDB lineage: Bacteria > Chloroflexota > Limnocylindria > Limnocylindrales > CSP1-4 > CF-46. Next base: position 34,057 of record DASSPG010000010.1, read on the forward strand.
GTCGACCGGGATGATCTTCACGCCGGTGCTCCGGCCGGCATTCTCGTTGGTGAGCAGGCTCACGATCGCAGGCGAGAGCTCGCGATCCTCCGACAGGCGACGGGCGGCGACGGCGCGGAAGTCAGGCCTGGCCAAGATCGATCACCTCCCGGGCAAGTTCGCGGTATGTTCGGGCGGCTTCGGATGAGCTGGCATAGGACGTGATCGGACGGCCGGCGAGGGGGGCTTCGCCCAGCTTGACGGTGTTGCGGACGATGCTGGTGAAGACGTGGTGGTCGCCGACGACGCGCAGCTCGTCGAGCATGTCGCGCGCGAGGTTCGTTCGACCGTCATAGAACGTCGGGAGCAGCCCGAGGATCCGAAGGTCGCGGTTCAGCTTCATCCGGATCATGTTGATGACCTTGACGAGGTTGTTCAGGCCCTTCATCGCGTAGTACTGGGTCTGGACGGGGATGATGACGCTGGTGGCAGCCACGAGCCCGTTGACCGTGAGCAGGCCGAGGTTCGGCGGGCAGTCGATGAGGACATAGTCGTAGACGCCGACCTGGTCCTCGAGTGCGTCGCGCAGGACCTGCTCGCGGCCGAGGGCCGTGAACAACTCGCCCTCGGTGCTGGCGAGGTCGATGTTCGCCGGCGCGATGTCGATCCCCGCGCTCTCAGTGGGGCGGATGACATCGCGGAGGGTTGCCCGTCCATCGGCGAGGACGTCGGCCATCGATCGGTCGACGGTGTTGAGATTGATCCCGAGACCGGCGGTGAGATTCGCCTGGGGGTCCATGTCGACACAGAGGACCCGATAGCCCTCCTCCTGGAGAGCCCCGGCGAGATTGATCGCCGTGGTCGTCTTGCCGACCCCGCCCTTCTGGTTCGCGATCGCGATCACCTGCGTCACCGGGGCATCACCTCGAATCGATTCTGCGTCGCGACGATCGACGCACGGGCGGGGAAGTGGGTTCATGCTACCCCAGCGGTTCCGTGGAGGGGCGGCGAGGTTATCCACAGATCCGGGGAGTTGTTCACCATTTCTGTGGATATGTGAGCGGCCGCATGAGGACGCCCGATGCGGCGCTCTATCATGCAACCCAGTGCTCCGGAGCGCTGTCCTTGCGCAAAGACACGACGGGAGTGGACGTGCCGACCAACGACGAACGGACCGCACGACTGGATGCGATGCGCGAGCGGGCGCGCCTTGGCGGTGGCGCCATCCGCATCGAACAGCAGCATGCGCGCGGCAAGTTGACCGCCCGTGAACGCCTCGACCTGTTGCTCGACGCGGGATCGTTCGTCGAGATCGACGCCTTCGTCACGGCGCGAGGGTCCGACGAGGACGGCGACGCGATCCTCGGCGACGGGGTCGTCACGGGACACGGCCGGATCGACGGTCGCATCGTCTTCGTGTTCAGCCAGGACTTCACCGTCTTCGGTGGTTCGCTGTCCGAGGCGTACGCCGCCAAGATCTGCAAGGTCATGGACCTGGCGATGAAGACCGGGGTCCCGATCATCGGCCTCAATGATTCCGGCGGCGCGCGGATCCAGGAGGGCGTCGTCTCCCTTGGCGGGTATGCCGACATCTTCCTCCGCAACACCCTCGCATCGGGTGTCGTGCCGCAGCTGTCCGTCGTCATGGGGCCCTGCGCCGGCGGTGCCGTCTACTCGCCGGCGATCACCGACTTCACGGTGATGGTGGAGGGGACGAGCTACATGTTCGTCACGGGCCCGAATGTCGTGAAGGCCGTGACCCACGAGGACGTCGACTCGGAGCGGCTCGGCGGAGCGACGACCCATACGACGATCAGCGGCGTCGCGCACGTCGCGGCGCACGACGAGGCGGAGGCGCTCCGGACGACGCGCCGAATCCTCTCGTTCCTGCCGCAGAACAACCTCGGTGATCCGCCGCGGATCGCGACGCGCGATCCAGCCGACCGGCGCGACGCGGCTCTCGACCATGTCGTCCCCGACGATCCGTCGCAGCCGTACGACATGCACGACGTCATCACCAAGATCGCCGACGACGGCGAATTCCTCGAGATCCAGCCGGGCTGGGCGCAGAATGTCATCGTCGGGTTCGCGCGTCTCGGCGGCCGGAGTGTCGGGATCGTCGCCCAGCAGCCGGCGGTGCTGGCTGGCGCGCTCGACATCGACGCATCGACGAAGGCGGCCCGGTTCGTCCGGACCTGCGACTGCTTCAACGTCCCCCTGGTGTCGCTGGTCGATGTCCCGGGATTCCTGCCGGGCGTCGACCAGGAGCACGGCGGCATCATCCGCCACGGCGCGAAGCTGCTGTTCGCGTACTGCGAGGCGACCGTCCCGAAGCTGACCGTCATCACGCGCAAGGCCTACGGTGGCGCGTACGACGTCATGAGCAGCAAGCACATCCGCGGCGATCTGAACCTTGCCTGGCCGACGGCCGAGATCGCGGTCATGGGTCCGGCCGGCGCCGTCAACGTCATCTACCGCGATCAGATCGAGGCGGCCGCCGATGGCGACGCCGAACGCGCCCGGCTCGTCGCGGAGTACGAGGAACGGTTCGCGAATCCGTACATCGCCGCCGCACGCGGCTATGTCGACGACGTGATCCGACCGTCCGAGACGCGGCCCCGGCTCATCGCCGCGCTGGAGCTCCTCGCGGACAAGCGCGACACCAACCCACCGAAGAAGCACGGGAACATCCCGCTGTGACCGTCGCGACGCGAGCGTCTTTGCGCAAAGACGACCGAACCGAGCGACCCTTCGGACGGGTCCTGATCGCCAACCGGGGGGAGATCGCAGTCCGGATCATCCGTGCGTGTCGCGAGCTCGGGATCGAGACCGTGGCCGTCCACAGCGAGCCGGATGCGACGGCGCTCCACGTCCGGATGGCAGATCAGTCGGTCCTCCTCGGGCCTGCGCCGGCGGCGGAGTCCTACCTCCGGGTGGACGCCATCGTCGCCGCCGCCCTCGCCACCGGTGCCGCGGCGATCCATCCGGGCTACGGGTTCCTGGCCGAGCGCGCGTCGTTCGCGCGGGCGGTCGAGGATGCCGGTCTGGTGTTCGTGGGCCCATCCTCCGCCGCGATCGCGGCGCTCGGCGACAAGCTTGCTGCCCGGCGGTCGGCGGCCGCCGCCGGCGTGCCCGTGGTGCCCGGGACCTTCGAGCCGGCGCCCGTCGACCGGCCGGACGAGGTTGCCTCGATCGTCGCCGAGGCGGAGGCGATCGGCTTCCCACTCCTGGTCAAGGCGGCCGCCGGCGGGGGAGGACGGGGGATGCGGCTCGTCGCCACCGCCAGGGACCTGCCGGCCGCGCTGGCCGCCGGGTCCGCGGAGGCGCAATCGGCCTTCGGGGACGGCTCGGTCTATCTCGAGAGAGAGATCAAGCCCGCGCGACATATCGAGGTTCAGCTCCTCGGCGACGCCGCCGGCAACGTTGTCGCACTCGGCGAGCGCGACTGCTCGCTCCAGCGCCGTCACCAGAAGCTCGTCGAGGAGGCGCCCGCCCCGGGCCTGACTGCGCAGGAACGGCGGTCCCTCCATGAGGTGGCGGTCCGCGCCGCGCGGGCTGCCGGCCTGGAGAACGCGGCCACCGCGGAGTTCCTGTTCGACCCCGAGCGCCGGTTCTGGTTCCTCGAGGTGAACACCCGTCTCCAGGTCGAGCACGGCGTGACCGAGCTGGTGGCCGACGTCGACATCGTCCGCGAGCAGCTGTGGATCGCGGCCGGGCACGAGCTGTCGGAGCGCGTGCGCGCGGCCGCGTCACGCGCCGCCGAGCCGATCCGCCACGCGATCGAGGTCCGCATCTCGGCCGAGGATCCGGCCCGGGCCTTCGCCCCGACGCCCGGCATGATCGGCCGGTGGGAGATCCCGTCGGGGCCGGGGGTCCGCGTCGACGCCGCCGTCGAGCCGGGCTCGCGGGTCGCCCCGGACTACGACCCGCTGATCGCCAAGCTGATGGTCGTGGACGAGACCCGCGAGGCGGCGCTCGACCGCCTGGCACGGGCCCTCGACGAGACGACGATCGACGGGATCCAGACCACGCTGCCGTTCCATCGGTTCATCGCCCGCGATCCGGCGTTCCGCTCCGGACCCCCGCCGATCGACTGGGTCGATCGGTCCTGGGCAGAGATCGCTGCGGAACGCCGATCTGCCGCCCTCGACGCGGCCCGGCACGCGGCGGCCGCTGCGGCCCGCGACCCGGCGATCGCCGCCTCGGCGCGGGGAACGCCCGCGGCGGGCGGCGCCGCCGCTGTCGATCCCATCGCCCCGGCCGGTCCTTCCGACTGGGCGCGAGCGGGCCGCGCCCGCGGCATCGATCGGTGGCCGCGTTGAGCCGCGCCGTGCGGGTCGCCCCCACACCAGCGACCGCCCTGCCGGGAGACGAGGAGCGGATCGTGTCCGAGACGGACGCCTCCGAGGTCGGCGTGGAGCCGTACGGCGCGGGGCGGGTCGTCGTCCATGGCCGGGACGGAGCGGAAACCTGGGCTCGACTGGGTGCCCCCGAGCGAGGTTGGTCCGGGGCGCTGACCGTCGAGGTCGTCGTGGACGGCTGGCGGTTCGAGCTCGAGGTCGAGGACGCCGGGCGGGCGGAGCTGCGGCAGCGGGCGACGCGGGCCCGGGAGGCCGACACGGCCAGCGGCCCGACGGAGATCCGGGCGATCATTCCGGGGCGGGTCGCCGCGGTCCGGGTCACGGCCGGTGACGCCGTCGAGGCCGGCGCGAGCCTCCTCGTGGTGGAGGCGATGAAGATGCAGAACGAGCTCCGGGCGCCGCGCGACGGGATCGTGGAGCGGGTCGTCATCGGGGAGGGCGAGACGATCGAGAACGGCGACCTCCTCGTGGTCCTGCGGTGAGGCGCATCCCGTGACCTCCGATCGGCCCGGCGACGGCTCGGCCGCCCGCCCCGTCGATCGCTGGCGGGCGTCGACCCGGGCGAAGGCCCTCGCGTCCGCACCGGAACGCCGGGAGCGGTTCGCCACGAGCTCCGACCTGGAGATCGCGGACCTCTACACCGCCGCGGACCTCCAGGCATTCGGGTTCGACGAGGGTCGGGACCTCGGCCTGCCGGGGGAGCCGCCGTACACCCGCGGCGTCCAGGCCACGATGTACCGGAGCCGCCTCTGGACGATGCGCCAGTACGCCGGGTTCGCGACGGCCGAGGAGACGAACCAGCGTTTCCGGTACCTGCTCGAGCAGGGCCAAACCGGCCTGTCGGTCGCGTTCGACCTGCCGACCCAGATGGGCTTCGACTCGGACGCGCCGCAGGCGGAGGGCGAGGTCGGGCGGGTCGGCGTCCCGGTCTCGAGCCTGGCCGACATGCGGATCCTCCTCGCCGGGCTGCCGCTCGGCGAGGTCAGCACGTCGATGACGATCAACGCCACGGCACCGATCCTCCTGGCCCTGTACGTCGCCGCGGCCGAGGAGCAGGGGGTCCCCCGGGACCGGATCGCGGGCACGACCCAGAACGACATCCTCAAGGAGTACATCGCCCGGGGCACCTGGATCTATCCGCCGTCAAGCTCGATGCGCCTCGTGACCGACATCTTCGCCTTCTGCGCCGCCGAGCTGCCGCGCTGGAACACGGTGTCGATCTCGGGCTACCACATGCGCGAGGCCGGGGCGACCGCCGCCCAGGAGCTCGCCTTCACCCTGGCCGACGCGATCGCGTACTGCGACGCCGCGGTCAGCCGCGGCCTGGCGATCGACGAGTTCGCCCCGCGCCTGAGCTTCTTCTTCGCCGCCTGGTCGGAGCTGTTCGAGGAGGTCGCGAAGTTCCGGGCGGCCCGCCGGATGTGGGCCCGGATCGTCCGCGACCGGTTCGGCTCGACCAGCCCCCGCTCCATGGCCTGCCGGTTCCATGTCCAGACAGCCGGATCGAGCCTGACCGCCCAGTCGATCGACAACAACGTCGTCCGGACGACCGTCCAGGCCCTCGCCGCGGTCCTCGGCGGCGCCCAGAGCCTCCACACGAACGCTCGGGACGAGGCGCTCGCGCTCCCGACCGAGGCCTCGGCCCGCCTCGCACTCCGAACCCAGCAGATCCTGGCCCACGAGAGCGGCGTGACCGAGACCCCGGACCCGCTCGCGGGGTCGTACTTCGTCGAGACGCTCACGACGCAGCTCGAAGGCGCCGCCCAGGCCTACCTCGACGAGATTGACGCGATGGGCGGCACCCTGGCG
>DASSPG010000011.1:0-1074 GCA_035699725.1 Candidatus Limnocylindrales bacterium
GACCTGGCCGAGCGAGCCGGGCCGACGGTCCGCGAACTCTCGGCGCGCGCCGCCGAACTGACAGCCATCGCCGCGGACAAGGCGGCGCCGCTGGCCAAGCGCGCCGGCGAGGTCACCGCGGACGCCAGCGGCAAGCTGGCTTCCAAGTCGCGCGAGTGGGCGTCGGAGCTGCGATCGGCGGCCGGCGCGAGGGACACCGGCGAGCCGGGCGAGCCCGCGCCCACCGGATCCACGTCCTCCGAATCCGCGCCGCCGGAGCCGACCAACCAGGGCTGAGTGCCTCCATCGCTATACTCGCGCCCATGAGCGTCCGACCCATCGTCCTCCTCGGAGACCCGCGCCTTCGCCTCAAGGGCAAGCCCGTCGACAGCTTCGGCAAGTACCTGCACGGGCTGCTGGACGACCTCGCCCACACGATGCGGGCCGCCCCGGGCGTCGGGCTCGCGGCGCCGCAGCTCGGCGAAGCGCTCCAGGCGTGCGTCATCGAGGTCGAGAACCACCTGTACGAGTTGGTCAACCCGAAGATCGTGCGCGCCGCCGGTGACGACCGGGACCTGGAGGGATGCCTTTCCATCCCGGGGTACGTGGCCTACGTGAGCCGTCACGAGAAGGTCTGGGTCGTGGCCCAGGACCGGCACGGCAAGAAGATCAAGGTGGCGGGCTCCGGCCTTCTCGGCCGGGCGCTCCAGCACGAGCTGGACCACCTCCAGGGCAAGCTCTACATCGACTACCTCGAGTCGATGGACGAGCTGATCCCGGTCGGCCGCTCGGACGAGGCCGACTCGGACGAGATCAAGGAGGCCACGAGCGCGCTCGCCTGACGACGGGCCGACCCGCCCGGTCAGGACCGTCTTCTTCGGCTCGGGCTCGTTCGGCGTCCCGATCCTCGACGCCGTCGCGAGCGCACCGGCCCTGCGCGTCGTCGGCGTGGTCACCGCCCCGGATCGCCCCGCCGGACGTCGCGGGGAGGTGACGGCGGTCCCCGTGGCGCGTCGAGCCCGTGAACTCGGCCTTCGGCTGGTCCAGCCCGCCCGACTCCGTGCACCCGAGGGCGTGGAGGCGGTGGCGGCGCTG
>DASSPG010000012.1:0-8636 GCA_035699725.1 Candidatus Limnocylindrales bacterium
CTCCAGCGTGAGCCAGGCCCCGGCGAGGCCCGCGAAGATCCCGCCGAGGATGACGTTCCGGTAGCGGACCCGGATCACGTCGATGCCCACGGTGTCGGCGGCCCGCGGATGCTCGCCGACGGCGCGTGTCCGCAGGCCCCAACGTGACCGGAAGAGCATCACCTGGAGGACGATCACGAAGATGACCACCGACGTGGTGATCGGCCCCGACGTGAAGAACATCTGGACGAACCAGCCGATGATCGGCAGGTCGAGGAGCGCGGCCGGCGGGCGAAGCGGGTCCAGGGTCCCGGCGCTGCCGCTCGGCGGGACCAGCCGGTTCAGGTAGCTGGTCAGGCCGAGGGCGGTGATGTTGATCACGGTTCCGCTGATGATCTGGTCCGCGCGGACGGAGATCGACAGCCAGGCGTGGAGCAGCGACACCAGCATCCCTGCGCCGATCGCGGCCAGGACGCCGACGACGAGCGCGGGGGTCGCTCCGAGGATGCCCGGCTCCGCATCGGGCATGGCGTCGCTGACGACGACCGCTGCCATGAACCCGACGAACGCCGCGGTCAGCATCATCCCCTCGATGCCGATGTTGACGATGCCGCTCCGTTCGTTCATCACCCCGCACAGGGCGCCGAGGGCGATCGGCGTGGCGAGCTGGAGGGTCTGCGCCGCCAGGTTCGTCGTGATGATCGCGTCGATCAGGTATGCCAGGAACTGGAAGACGAACCCCAGGACCGGCAGGCCGAACAGGACGTCCATCAGACGCTCGACTCCCCGTACGACTTCGACACCGTGCCGAGCTCGGGCGGCGTCACGCGCTCCGTCCGACTCCGGATCAGTCGGCGGATGATCGTCTCCGCCGCGAGGAAGAGCAGGATCAGGCCCTGGATCACGTCGATGATCTCGATCGGGATCTTGGCCGTGATCTGCATCGCCGGCGCGCCCGCCCGCATCCCGCCGAGGAGGATCGCGGCCAGCAGGATGCCCACCGGATGGGCCCGCCCGAGCAGGGCGACGGTGATCCCGGCAAAGCCGATCGTCGTCCCGAAGACGGCCGGGTAGTAGCCCAGGCTGAGGATCTCGAACGCGCCGGCGAGACCCGCGAACAACCCGCACAGGCTCATCGTCAGGATGATCAGGCGACGCGGGTTCATGCCTGCGTAGCGCGCCGCATCGGGGTTGGCGCCGACCGCCCGGATCTCGAAGCCGAGCGGCGTCCGGTAGATGAGGACCCACGTGGCGATGACGAGGATCACGGTGAAGACGATCCCGAGGTTCCCGTTCCGCCCGAACAGGATGGGCATCGCCGCGTTGCCGATGTCGGCGGTCCGGGCGAAGGTGGGCCCCGTGATCTTGAGGACGTCGTTGACCAGTCCCACGATCACGAACGAGGCGAGCGAGTTCAGCATGATCGTCGAGACCACCTCGTGGGCGCCCGTGAACGCCTTGAGGAAGCCCGGGATAAAGCCGTAGAGCGCCCCGCCCAGGGCGCCCGCGATGACGGCGATCGTGAATGCGATCGGGGCCGGCTGCTGGGCGACGAGGGCGCCGACGAGGGCGGCGCTGAAGCCGCCGACCAGCACCTGGCCCGTCCCACCGATGTTGAAGAGGCCGGCCTTGAAGCCGACGCCGACCGCGAGACCGGCGAGGGCGAGCGGACTCGCGGCTGCGAGGGTGTTCGTGATCGCCCGTGCGGCCTGATCGGGGTTGATCGACGGGTTGAACGTGAGGTTCCGGCCCGCGACGTCGAGGAACGACAGGCCCGTCGCGCCCTGGAGGAGGTTCTCGTAGGCCACGATCGGCAGCATGAGGTTGATCTGCTTCTCCGTGGCCAGGCTCGAGGCGATGATCAGCAGGGAGCCCAGGAGCAGCGCCAGCAGGATGGAGACGACGGGGACGCTCGCCAGCGCCCACGCCCGGGCGACCTTCGCCCTCATCGGGGCCCCCCGCCGGCGCCAGTGGCCGCGCCCTCGGGTTCGACCGGCGGGATCGACCGGCGGCCGGCGGCCATCAGGAGCCCGACCTCCTCACGCGACGCGCTCCGCCCGTCGACGAGCCCGACGATCTCGCCGCGGTACATCACCGCGATCCGGTCGGACAGCTCGAGGACCTCGTCGAGCTCGGCGGACACGAGCAGGATCGCTGCGCCCTCGTTGCGCTTGGCGATGACCTGGCGGTGGATGAACTCGATGCTCCCGACGTCGAGGCCGCGCGTCGGCTGGTCGAGGATCAGGGCCGACAGCTTCCGGCTGAACTCGCGGGCCACGACGGCCTTCTGCTGGTTGCCACCGGACAGGCTCGAGGCCGGCAGGGTCGCGGACGGGGTCCGGATGTCGTACTCGGCGATCGCCCGCTTGGCCCACGACTCGATGGCAGTGTCGTCACGCAGGATCCCCTTCACGTACGGTGCCTCGTCGTACTGGGTCAGGACGAGGTTGTCGGAAACGGGGAAGCTCAGGATCAGCCCGAAGCGATGACGGTCGCCCGGCACGAACGACATGCCCTGCTGCTGGAGCTGCCGTGGACCCCGCCCGGTGGCATCGCGACCGGCCAGGCTGACCGTGCCGCTCGTCGGGCGGCGGAGCCCCGTGATCGCCTCGACGAGCTCCTCCTGTCCGTTGCCGGCCACGCCGGCGACGCCGAGGATCTCGCCCGCGCGGACCTCGAAGCTGACCCCCCGGACGGTCTGCTGGCCGCGATCGTCGGCAACGTGCAGGTCGTCCACCACGAGCGTCGGACCGGCCGGGTGGGATTCGCCGCGATCCACGACCAGCTGGACGTTGCGTCCGACCATGAGCGCCGCCAGGTCGTCCTCATCGGTCTCGGCCGGGACCCGCGCGCCGACGACCTTGCCGCGCCGGATGACCGTGATCCGGTCGGCGATCTCGAGGACCTCGTGGAGCTTGTGGCTGATGAAGATGATGCTGTGGCCCTCGTCGGCGAGCCGACGCAGGACGGTGAAGATCTCCTTCGTCTCCTGTGGCGTGAGGACCGCGGTCGGTTCGTCGAGAACCAGGATCCGGGCCTGGCGGTAGAGGGCCTTGAGGATCTCGACCCGCTGCTGCCACCCGACGGAGAGGGTGCCGACCTTCACTTCAGGGTCGATCTCGAATCCGAACCGCTTGCCGAGCTCGACGATCCGATCGTGCGCCTCGGACCGGTCGATGAAGACGGCGTTCGCCATCGTCTCGGCGCCGAGCAGGATGTTGTCGGCGACGCTCAGCACCGGGACGAGCATGAAGTGCTGGTGGACCATGCTGATCCCGCGGGCGATGGCGTCGGACGGCCCGCCGATCCGGACGGCCGTGCCGTCGAGCAGGATCTCGCCGCTGTCGGGCGTGGCCAGCCCGTACAGGATGTTCATCAGGGTCGACTTGCCGGCCCCGTTCTCGCCGAGCAGGGCGTGGATCTCGCCCGGCCGGACGTCAAGGTCGATCGCGTCGTTGGCGACCACGCCGGGATAGTGCTTGGTGATTCCACGCATCTCAAGCGCAGGGGCGGTCACGGTCTCGGTCACGGCGGCCTCGGACGGATCGCTGGTCGTGGGCGGGATGGGCGCGGGACTGGCGCCCATCATAGGGCCATGAATCGTCCGAGGGGTGGTCCTGCGACCACCCCTCGGAACGGAGCTGCGTGGGTGCGCGCGAGGGTCAGCTGCCCGACACCGTGCACTTGATGGGAGCGCACGGATCGAGCGTCCCGGCCTTGAGGCCGGCGAGGGCCTCGTCGATCTTGGCCTGGGTCTCCGGCGTGATCAGCGACGCGTTGTCGTGATACGACGAGAGACCGATGGCCTGCGGCTCGGACGCCGCGTTGTACGGGACAGTCCCGGCCTTGAACGTGTCCGAGGCGACGCTCAGGACGACGGCCTTGACCGTGTCGACGAGCTTCTTCTCGGCGCTGGTGACGATGCACTTCGAGAGGTTCGGGAGGCTCACGGCCTGGTCGACGTCGACCCCGATCCCCCAGGCACCCTCCTTGGCGCAGACGGCCTCGAGCGCACCCTGGCCGGTGAGGCCGGCGATCTGGAAGATCACGTCCGCACCCTGGCTGAGGAACTGGTTGGCGATCGTCTTGCCCTTGCTCGGGTCGTTGAAGCCCTTGGCCGGATCCGGATCGGTCTCCTGGTAGAGGACCTTGATGTCCGGCTTGATCGACTTCGCGCCGTTCTCGTAGCCGCGCCAGTAGTTGACGACGGCCGGGACGTTCGTGCCGCCGACAGCGCCGATCGTGCCCGACTTGTTGATGCTCGCGGCGACGATGCCGGCGAGGTAGCCCGGCTGGGCCTCGGCGAAGACGATGCCCTGGTAGTTCGGGAGGAGGGTCGCGGCGTCGCCCTTGCAGCCGAACGTCGGATCCGGATCGCCCTTCTCATCGACGCAGACGCCCTGGTCGACACCGACGAACTTGACCTCCGGGTTGGCCTTCGCGGCCTTCGCCGTGTCGGTCCCGATCAGGAAGCCGACCGTGACGATGACGTCGAAGTCGGCGTCGATCAGCTGCTGGATGTTCGCGGCGTAGTCCGAGATCTGCTGCGTCACGATGACGTTGTGCGAGCCGCCGGACTCGGTGGCGGCGGCCTTCGCGCCCTCGTTCGAGGACTGGTTGAACGACTTGTCCTCGAGCTGTCCGACGTCGGTGACGACGCCGACCTTGATCGGCTTGAGGGCTGCGGTGGAGGCCGAAGGGGCCGCGGGAGAGCCCGAGGCCGCGGGCGGCGTCGAGGCCGCCGGCTGCGACGCGGCGGTCGACGGCGCGGGGCTTCCGCCGCCGCCGCAGGCCGCCACGATGATGGCCAGGCTGCCGACCAGCGACAGGCCAAGCGAGCGCTTGTGCATGTGTCCTCCTCCAGCATCGAGATCCGTCCGGCCGAAGAGTTCGGGGGTCCGTCACGGTCTCGAGGAACGTTCGCCCCGCAGGGCGATCATCGGCGCGCATCCTACCGACGTCGGGGTCGGCCGGGCAAGTGCGGCGTAAGGCCGCTCGCAAGATCCGTGGCCCAGGTCGGGGATCGCGTCCGGTCGCAAGGATAGGGCTCGGCGCATCGCCGTGCATACTCTTCTGCCATGACCAAGCTTGACAGCGCGGGCACGCCCGCCCACGGCGGCCGGACGGCGTCCGGCATCGCCTATGACGACGAGGGATCGGGGGAGCCGATCGCGCTCATCCATGCCGGCGTCGCCGATCGTCGGATGTGGGATCCGCTCGTCGCGGACCTCGCCGGGCGCTACCGCCTGATCCGCCACGACGCGCGTGGGTTCGGCGAGACCCTTCCGCCCGGCGGGCCCTGGTCGCATCACACCGATGTCCTGTCGCTGCTCGACGAGCTCCTCGTGGGTCGGGCCCACGTCATCGGCGCCTCGATGGGCGCCGGCATCGCGGTCGAGGCGGCGCTCGCCCGGCCCGGCGCGGTCGCGTCGTTGGTCCTGGTGGGACCCGGCGGGGCGCTGTTCGGCGCTGCGCCACCCGAGCTCCGCCCGATCTGGGCGGCCGAGATCGATGCCCTCGATCGGGGCGACCTCGATGCTGCGGTCGAGGTCAACCTCCGTGCCTGGGTCGACGGCCCGCAGCGCTCGCCCGATGCGGTCGATCCGGACGTCCGCGCCTTCGTCGGACGGATGCAGCGCGACGCCTTCGAGCTGCCGGAGTGGGACCCCGAGTCGGCCCCGGAGCACGAGCTCTCACCGGCGGCGGCGGACCGGCTCGGCGAGCTGAGCTGCCCGGTCCTGGTCCTCGTCGGTGACGGCGACCAGCCGGCCATCCGGGCGGCGGCCGAGCGGATCGCATCCGAGGCGCCGAGGGTGCGCCTGGTCGTGTGGCCGGGCGTCGCCCACGTCCCGAGCCTCGAACGGCCGGCGGCGTTCAGCGAGCTGGTAGGCGAGTTCCTCGCGGCCGTGACGGCCGGCACGTTCGACGGGTCGCCCGTGACGGCGCCGGCGTCGACCGGCACCGCGGGGCGGTGACGCGGCATCGGACGCTCGTGACCACGGCCCTCGTTGGCGTCGGGCTCGGCGGACTGGTGCTGGCCTGCGCGGCCGATCTCCGCGGCGAGCCTGGGCGCGGCTCGAGCGCACCGGACTCGTCCGGGCCGGCGGCGCCGCTTGCCTCGCCTCGGGCGCTTCGGTACGTCGCACTGGGCGACAGCTACACGATCGGGACGGCGACCCGATCCGCCGCCGAGCGCTGGCCGGACCAGCTCGTCGCGCGCCTCGCCGCGCGCGAACCGGGCCTGGAGCTCACCGCCAACCTCGGGGTGAACGGGTTCACCTCGCGCGATGTCATCGAGGCCGAGCTGCCACAGCTTGGCGCGCTGCGGCCCGAGTTCGTGTCGATCCTGATCGGGGTCAATGACGTCGTCCAGGGCGTGCCGGCCGAGACATACCGCCGCAACGCCACCCGGATCCTCGACGCGATCCTTGAGCTGGTGCCCGCCGACCGGGTCGTCGCGGTGGCCACCCCGGACTACACGGTCACGCCCGAGGGTGCCAGCTACGGCGAGCCCGCCGCGCAGGCGGCCGGCATCCGGGCGAACAACGCGATCCTGCGCGACCTCGCCACGGCGCGCGACATCGCGTGGGTGGACATCCACGACCTCTCGCTCCGGGCGGCCACGGACCGTACCCTGGTAGCGGATGACGGGCTCCACCCGTCGGGGGCGCAGTACGCCCTCTGGGTGGAGCGGATCGCGCCGGTCGTGGCGGGCCTGCTCGGCCGCTGAGACCGCCATCGCTCCGGCAGCTGGTCCGAAGCGCCCGGATTCTCGTGAGGTGAGCGACGCCCGGCCCTCACCCGGCTGACGTCAAGGGCCCGACGGCTCGCGCAGCTCCCGGAGGCGGTCGTCGTCGATCCCGAAGTGGTGGGCGATCTCATGGAGGAGCGTGTCCTCGATGGCCCTCGTCAGCCGCTCCGAGCCCGGGTTGGCGCGGGTCAACGGGCCGCGGAACAGGGTGATCTTGCTCGGGATCGGGACGTTGTCGACGCCCCAGCGGGTCCGCGGCACGCCCTGGTACAGCCCGAACAGGCCGCGGGCGTGGACCGACGCGAGCTGATCCGGGGTCGCCTCGTCCTCCACCACGATCGCGACGCTTCCCAGCTGATCCTGGAACGGGCGCGGGAGGCTCTCGAGGACGGCGTCGATCACGTCGTCGAAGTCGATGGCGCCGGGCGACGGCGCCCTGAAGTCCATGTCGACACGATAGATGGAGTCAGCGATCGAGGGCTGATACCGTGCCGCCATGACCGATCCCATCGTGCGACCCGCGATCTCGACCCGTGCGGGGTCGCGCCTCGCGCTGTCGGCCGCGGTCCTCGCGGCGATCCCCCTCGTGCTGACGCGCCTCGACGGCGACGGCGATCTCGACCCGTTCTTCGCCGCGCTCGTCGTCGCGGCGATCACCGTCGCAGCCCTGATCTCCTTGGCTTCCGGCCGGCCCGTCGCAAGGCTGATCTCCTGGCTGATCGTCCTGGCCTGGTTCGCGGCCGGTGCGGTGATCGCGTTCCTTCTCGTGATGTACCAGTCGGCGTGCGGCTGCAGTTCCCCGGATCCGTCGTCGTTCCCACCGGCGCCCACGGACTGGGGCCTGCCGGCCACCGCCTTCCATCTCCTCGCAACCTACGGCGGCGGCGCACTCCTGGCGCTGGCCGTCGCGTCGTCAGGTGGCCCGCAGCGGGTCGATCCGCCGGCCTGACCCGCGCCCGTCGGGCTACCATTGACGGCCCGTGACGACCCTCGCACCCAACGACTTCACCCACCTCCACGTCCACTCCGAGTTCAGCCTCCTCGACGGGCTCGGGCGGATCACGGACCTCGTCGATTCGGCCGCCGCACAGGGCTTCGACAGCCTCGCGATCACCGATCACGGCGCCCTCTACGGGGCCGTCGCCTTCTACCAGGCGGCGAAGTCGAAGGGGATCAAGCCGATCGTCGGGGTCGAGACCTACGTCGCCCGCCGCTCGATGACCGAGAAGGAGGGCAAGGCCGACGCCCAACCCTTCCACCTGATCCTGCTGGCCAAGGACCTCACCGGCTACCGCAACCTGTGCCGGCTCGTCACGGACGCCCACGTCGACGGCTACTACTACAAGCCCCGGATCGACCGCGAGCACCTCGCCAAGTACAGCGAGGGCCTGGTCGGGCTCAGCGCGTGTCTCGGCGGCGAGATCCCACGGGCGCTCGAGATCGAGGACTGGGCCAGTGCCCGGAAGCTTGCCGGCGAGTACGAGGACATCCTCGGCAAGGGCAACTTCTTCCTCGAGCTCCAGGACCATGGCCTGGCCGAGCAGCGGGCCCTGAACGAGAAGCTCCTCCGCCTCGCGCCCGAGACGGGACTCCCCCTCGTCGTGACCAACGACCTCCACTATGTCCACGAGGCGCAGTCCGAGGCACACGACGTCCTGCTCTGCGTCGGGACCGGCAACAACATCGACACACCGGGCCGGATGAAGTTCGAGACGAACGACTTCTGGCTCAAGTCGGCGGCCCAGATGGCCAGGCTCTTCCCGGACCAGCGCGAGGCGATCCTGAACACGCGCCGGATCGCCGAGATGACGGACCTGGAGCTGCCGCTCGGCCAGCTCCGGATCCCGCACTTCCCGGTCCCGGACGGCCACACCGTCGAGACGTGGCTGCGCGAGGAGTGCCAGCG
>DASSPG010000013.1:0-27739 GCA_035699725.1 Candidatus Limnocylindrales bacterium
CGAGCCGCGAGCCGGCCAGGACGTACGCCGCGATGGAGACCGAACGGGCGCCGGGGAGCCGGGCGCTGATCACGCGCGGCCCCTTGGGCAGCGCGGTACGTTCGAACATCGCGGCCGATGGTACAGGAAGGCCCCGGGCGGCCCGGACGGCATCGAGCCAGGGCAAGCGAAGGCCGGCGCCCCGCGGGGAGCGCCGGCCTTCGAGCAGCTTGCCTGGGCGAGACGTCGCGTGGTCGCCTAGATGTAGCCGTTGATCCAGTTCTGGAGGAAGTAGACCGCGAACGCCACGGCGACGCCCCACAGGAGTGGGTGGATCTCGGTGATCTTGCCGCGGACGACCTTGACGATCACGTGGGTCAGGAACGCCGCGCCGATCCCGACGGTGATGCTGAACGTGAGGGGCATCAGGATCATCCCGAGCAGGGCCGGCAGGCCCTCCTCGACGTCGCCGAAGTCGATGTCCTTGAGCAGTCCCACCATCAGGAACCCGACGAGGACGAGGACCGGGCCACTGGCCACGAACGGGACGAGCGTGGCGAGCGGGGTCAGCAGGATCGCGCCGAGGAAGAAGATGCCGGTCACGACCGCGGTCAAGCCGGTCCGGCCGCCCTCGGCGACGCCCGCCGCGCTCTCGATGTAGCTGGTGTTCGAGCTGATGCCGGCGGCGCCGCCGACGGCCGCGGCGACCGAGTCGACCAGGAGCACTCGTCCGACGTCCTCGACGTGACCTTCCTCATCGGTCAGGCCGGCCTGTTCGCCGATCGCGGTGGCCGTGCCCATCGTGTCGAAGAAGTCGGTCAGCATGACGCTGAAGATCGTGAGGGCGGCCGCGAGGGCGCCGAGCGTACTGAACACGTTCCCGAGGTCGAAGTCGCCAAGGGTGCTGAAGTCCGGCGTCACGGTGAAGCTCGACGGCATCGGCTGGACGCCGGTGATGAGCGCGAGGACGGTCGTGACGAGGATGCTCAGGACGAGGGCCGCGGGGACCCGGCGGACCCACAGGGCGATCGTGATGATCAGGCCGACCCAGAAGATGAAGTGGGCGGGTGTCGTCGGGAAGACGAACTCGACCGGAACCGGGCCGTCGCCGACGGGCTGGCGGATGATCCCGGCATCGACGAAGCCGATGAACAGGATGAACAGGCCGATCCCGGCACCGATCGCGCGCTTCAGGGCGAGCGGCACGGCCCGCATGATCGCCTCGCGCAGGCCCACGACGACCAGGATCGTGACGACGATGCCCTCGAGCACGATGACGCCCATCGCGCCGGCCGGGGTGAGGCCGTTGGTCAGGACCAGGCCGAACGCGACGATCGCGTTGATGCCGAGCCCGGCGGCCAGGGCGATCGGGACGTTGGCGATGACGCCCATCGCGATCGACAGGAGGCCCGCGATCAGGGCCGTCGCGGCCGATGCCGCGGGGATGAACGCGGCGCGCTCCGCCGAGTCCGGCGGGAACATGTTCGAGAGGATGATCGGGTTCAGGAACAGGATGTAGGCCATGACCATGAAGGTCGCCAGGCCGGCCTTGACCTCGGTCGCGAACGTGGTTCCTCGTTCGGCGAACTTGAAGTAGCTGGCAATCGCGTCCACGACGGGGCGTTCCTCCTCTCCCTCGACGCGCCGAACCACGAAGCGGGCTCGGGCCGCGCCAGACCTCGGCGGCCGTCCCACACGGCCTGCCGACCGATCCGCCGCCGAGGCGACGGATCATCCTTCCCTCCCCCACGCGCTCGGATCACCGGCCTGGGCAGGCCGGCTCCGGATGCCGCTACTCGACCTCTCGGGCGTCGAGGCCGAGCAGCTCCATCTGGACGAAACCACTGGTGTCGAACTCGAGCTGGTGGGCCGCGTGCGGCCCACCCTCCACGGTCGACAGCGGGGCGTACTCGATGATCACGCGCTCGTCACCCTGGACGAGGCAATACACGAGGAGCTGGTCGGGACGGGTCTCGAACTCGAGGTGCTCGAACGAATCGACGTTCAGGCTGATCGAGATCGGAGTGAAGTAGGTCGAGGTGTCCGGGTCGTCCACGACGATCCGCTCGACCCAGCCACTGCCGTGGGCGATCAGGTCGCGGCCACGCTGATAGCGGTACGAGACCGTCTGCTTGAGGAGCGGGCGGAGGATGTTCTGCATGTCCACGCGGCTGGTGACGACGCCCTGGTTGACGAAGAACTTCGCGGTCGGGGCGGTCGTCACGGCGGGGCTCCTCGGCGGTCGGAGGGACGATCGGGGCGCTCGGTCGGCGGCGATGGGCAAGCCGGATGGTACCCCAGCGGCGGGCGCCCGGACGACCGATTTCCCCGCCTGAGGCGTCCCGACCGACCGTCATGCACCGGCCCCGTCAACGGACGGCTGGGGTCCCACGATCTCAGTCGGGAGGACTGTCCGGGTGTCAGATCATGCACCGGACGCGGCAACCGTCGGCTGGGCGGGCGTTCGGCGCAGTCGGCGGGGCGGCCAGGGTCGATTGACGCACCCGGCGCATGGGCGCCGTCCGGCGACGATCCACCGCGAGGCGCGGTATCTGCGGCCCCGTATGATCCCCGCATGCTGTTCGCGGTCGACATCGGGAACACGAACGTCACGACCGGCCTGTTCCGGAACGGGGCGCTCGTGGCGACGCGCCGCGCGACGACCCACGGCCGCGCCACGGCCGACGAGGTCGAGCACCTCCTCGACGCGCTCCTCCGACTCGATGATGCCTCCTTCGCGGACGTGTCGGCGATCGTGGCCTGCTCGGTCGTGCCGTCGCTGACGGCGGCACTCGAGGCGATCGCGCTCCGGCGCGATCGGCCGCTCCTCGTCGCGGCCGCAGGAACCGTCCCCATCGCCATCCGGGTCGATCGTCCGGCCGACGTCGGGGCGGACCGTCTCGTCAACGCCCTCGCCGCGGCCCGGATCCACGGCACGCCGGCGCTCGTGGCGGACTTCGGGACCGCGACCACGATCGACTGCGTCGCCGCCGACGGGGCGTTCGTGGGCGGGGCGATCGCGCCCGGTCTCGAGCTCGGGCTCGAGGCGCTCGCGGCACGGACCGCCAAGCTGCCCCGGGTCGAGCTGCGCGCGCCGGACCGGGCGATCGGGCGCGACACGGTCAGCGCGATCCAGAGCGGCACGGTCCTCGGCTACCAGGCCCTCGCCGACGGGCTGATCGGCCGCATCCGGCGCGAGCTGGCCGAGGCGGCCGGCACGGAGCCGCGCGACGTCCGGGTGATCCTGACCGGCGGGCTGTCGGCGGCGCCCTGGGCCCGCGCCCTCGCCGACGTCGACGCGATCGACCCGGACCTGACGCTCAAGGGCCTCGCGATCCTCCACGCCGAGGTCGGCGGCGGCCAGCCGCTCGAGCTCGGGCTGCCGACGTGACCGACGGGACCGGGCGCGCCGCGGGCGCGAGCTCCGACTCGGGCGCCCGGCGCCTCGCCGGCCGTCTGATCGCGGTCGGCGTC
Organism: Candidatus Limnocylindrales bacterium; assembly: GCA_035699725.1. Lineage (GTDB taxonomy): Bacteria > Chloroflexota > Limnocylindria > Limnocylindrales > CSP1-4 > CF-46. The sequence continues at coordinate 3,454 of DASSPG010000013.1, forward strand.
ACCGGATCCATCGCCGCCTACAAGGCCGCCGATCTCGTCCGTCGCCTGCGCGACGAGGGCGCCGACGTCGTCGTCCTGATGACCCCGTCCGCGACCCGCTTCGTCGGCGAGCTGACGTTCTCGGCACTCACCCGCCACCCGGTCGAGACCGACGTCGGCGGCCTCCTGCCGGACCAGCGGATCGGCCACATCGTGATCGCCGACAGCGCGGACGCGATCGTCGTCGCGCCCGCCACGGCCCACTGGCTGGCCGCGATGGCGACCGGCCTCGCGGGCGACCCGGTCACCGCCACGTGCCTGGCCACGGCCGCGCCCGTGGTGGTCGCGCCGGCCATGGACGGCGAGATGTTCTCCCATCCCGCGACCCGGGCCAACGTCGCCCGCCTGCGGGACGGGTTCGGCTACGTGATCGTCGAGCCGGAGGCCGGCCCGCTCGCGAGCGGCCAGTCCGGCCAGGGCCGGCTGGCCGAGATCCCGGCGATCGTGGATGCGGTCGCGGCGGCGGTCGCCGGCCGGCCCGTCCGCGCGCCGGAACCCGCGGACCGCCCACCCCTCGTCGACGCGACCGGCGACGCCGACCTCGAGGGTCGTCACATCGTCATCAGCGCCGGCGGCACCGCCGAGCCGATCGACCCGGTGCGGTTCATCGGCAATCGCTCCACCGGCAAGATGGGGGTGGCCCTCGCGGAGGCGGCGCTCGCGCGCGGCGCCCGGGTGACCCTCGTCGTCGGTCAGGTCAGCGTGCCGCTCCCGCCGGGCGATCGGATGCTCGTGCTCCGCGCGACGACCACCGCGGAGATGGGCGAGGCCGTCCGGGCGGCCGTGACCGGCAGCGAGTCCATCGCCGACGCGCTGATCATGGCCGCCGCGGTGGCCGACTTCCGCCCGCGCCGGTCGGCCGATCGCAAGCTCACCCGCGACGCCGGCCTGACGCTCGAGCTGGAGCCGACCGAGGACATCTTGGCCGGAATCGGCACGGCGGTCGCGCAGCTCCCGCCCGGCGCGCCGCGGCCCTACCTCGTCGGCTTCGCGGCCGAGACCGGCTCGCTCGAGCGCGCCGCCGACAAGCTCCGCCGCAAGGGCGTCGATCTGCTCATCGCCAATGACGTGGCCGAGGAGGGCTCCGGCTTCGGAACGGACACGAACCATGTCTGGATCCTGGGCGCGGACGGGACGCAGGTCGACCTGCCCCTGCGCTCCAAGCGCGCCGTCGCCGACGAGATCCTCGACCGGGTGGCCGCGGCGCTGGACGAGCGCGACCGGGCCGCGCAGACTGAGCCCGTGACGCAGGAGAGCCGCACGTGAGTGCCACCCCCGAGATCGTCCGCCGCCTGACCGTCGGCGACATCGCCAAGCTCCACGCCGATGGCGGGCGGATCGCCATGCTCACGGCCTACGACTACCCGACCGCGAAGCTCCTCGACGAGGCCGGGATCCCGGTCCTGCTCGTCGGCGATTCGCTCGGCCGGGCGATGCTCGGCTACGAGAACGAGATCCCGGTCTCGATGGCCGACATGCTCCATCACACCGCGGCCGTCGTTCGCGGCGCGAAGCGCGCCTTCGTGGTCGGCGACATGCCGTTCCTCTCGTACGCCACGCCCGACGCGGCCGTCGCCAACGCCGGCCGGTTCCTGTCCGAGGCGGGCGCCCAGTCGGTCAAGCTCGAGGGCGGCATCCGGACGGCGCGAACCATCGAGGCCGTCGTCAAGGCGGGCATCCCGGTCATGGGTCACATCGGCTGGACCCCGCAGGCAGCCAACGCCGCCGGCAAGGTTCGGATCCTCGGCAAGAGCCGCGAGCAGGCCCGCTCGCTCCTTCACGACGCCTTGGCCGTCCAGGAGGCCGGGGCCTACGCGATCGTCCTCGAGCTCGTGCCCGAGCAGCTCGCCGCGGCGATCACCGAGCGCCTCCGGATCCCGACGATCGGCATCGGAGCCGGCGCGGGGTGCAGCGGCCAGGTCCAGGTGATCACCGACCTGCTGGGCCTCGACGCGTGGCACCCGAAGCACGCGAGGCCCTATGCGGACCTGCGCGGCACGATCATTGGGGCCGCGAGCGCCTGGGCGGCCGACGTCGCCGCCGGCACGTTCCCCGGTCCCGACCAGACGGTCCGGATGGCCGACGAGGTCCTCGACGAGGTCCTCGGGCGGAGCGAATCGGACCGCGGCACCGACGCCGAGGCGATCTCGGGCGGGATCCCGCTCGACCGCGACCTCTGAGCGCGATCCCGCGGGCGAACGCGGGGCGCCGGGGCTCGAGCGCGCCGCGCGCCTGACGCGAAGAGGGCCCCGCGGGGAGCCGAGAGACCCCGGAAACCCATGACTTCTGGCCCCCCGGCGGCGGGTCACATGACCATCAGAACAGTCCGCCTGCCACCTGCGCGGAAGCCGCCTCAGCGGCGACGCTGCCACCAGCGAGAAATCAATGGCAGCAGTTCACCGCAGAAAGAGGTTGGATCGTGAACAGTCGGCTGAAGGGGCTCGGGATCGGGCTCGTGTTCATCGGCATCGTGTTCATCGCCGTGGGCGGCTATGCGTTCTATCGGACGCAGGAAGGGACGAGGGCCCTCCAGTCGTTCAGCGCCGCCCAGAACGTCAAGCTCAACTACAACGACCAGGGTCAGCTGCTCGACCGCGGTGAGACCGCGGGCGCCGACAAGATCATGTCCCTCCTGGTCAACGACTGGGGCTACACGGTCGACAAGTCGGAGCTCAACCCGAACGACCCGTTGGTCAATACGGCCAGCGAGTACATGTATCAGATGGCCACCATCGCCTATCACACCCTCAACGCCAAGACGACCGTGACGATCCCCAAGGACGTCATCGTCGACGGCAAGCTCGTCGCCAAGGCCGGTGACTACGAGTTCGTGAACACCGGGCGCTACTGGACCGGCTTCAACCGGCAGAACCCGATCGAAGGTGCGGCTCGCGAGAAGATCTGGACCGGCACGGCCCACGCGCTGATCGCCAACCTCGGTGTCGGCAGCGTCACCGCCTCGACCCTCCAGATGGGCCTCGGACTCGCCGCCCTCTTCGCTCTCGTCGGCGCCACGATCATCCTGACCGGGCTCGGCCTGGTCTGGGCGACCCGCGCCGAGGTCGAGCGGGCGAAGTCCCCGGTTCTGCGGCCGGCGGCAACGCCTGCCTGACCCGCTGGCGGGTCCCCCCGCCCGCCAGCTCGGCACCCAGACGGCGAGGACCTCAGGTCCTCGCCGTTTCGGCTTGTGCGGCGGCCTCGGCGCTGCACTCCACTGGGCGCGGCCGATGCGCGATGGCGTAGCCTGACCCGATGACGGAGACCAGCCGGGCCACCCAGATCCTCCACACCCGCGCGGACCTGCGCGCCGCCCTGGCGGACGTGGACCGCCCGGTCGGACTGATCCCGACGATGGGCTGGCTCCACGAGGGGCACCGGACGCTGATGCGCCGGGCCCGGGCGGAGAATGCCACGACGATCGCCACGATCTTCGTCAACCCGCGCCAGTTCAACGAGGCGGCCGACTACCAGCGTTACCCCCGTAACGAGGCGCGGGACCTGGCCATCTGCGGTGACGAGGGCGTGGACCTCGTGTTCGCCCCCGGCGTCGACGAGGTCTACCCGCCCGGCTTCGACACGACCGTGGCCGTGGGCGCGGTGGCCCGCCCACTCGAAGGGGTCGCCCGGCCCGGCCACTTCGAGGGCGTCGCGACCGTCGTCGCGATCCTGTTCGGACTGATCGGCGCCGAGCGGGCGTACTTCGGCCAGAAGGACGCCCAGCAGGTGCTCGTGATCCGCCAGATGGCGCGCGATCTCGCGATCCCCACCGAGGTGATCGCGGTCCCGACCGTCCGCGAGCCCGACGGCCTGGCGCTCTCTTCCCGGAATGTCCATCTCTCGACCGCGGATCGTGCCGCAGCCCCCGTCCTGCGCCGGGCGCTCCTTGCGGGTCGCGCGCGGTGGGAGGCTGGGGAACGCGCGGCCGACGCGATCCGCGCGGCGATGTGGGAGGTGCTCGCGGCCGAGCCGCGGGCGACGCCCGCCTACGTCAGCGTCGCCGACGGCCGCACCCTCGCCGAGCTCGACCGGGTGGTCGACGGCGAGCCGGCGCTCCTGTCGCTCGCGGTCCGCTTCGGGTCGACCCGCCTCATCGACAACGAGCCGCTGCCCTAGCGAGCAACCCGGGGCGGGTCCACCCGGGGTGGTCGTTCAGGGGTCTCATCGCTCGCGGGCTGCCGCCGCCCGCGCGTAGCGTCCGGCCATGGACACCACCGACCGCCGCCCTCTCTTCGTCGTCGTCGTGCTCCTCGTGCTCGGCGCGTCGGGAGTCCTCATGTTCATGGGCGGCAGGCCGGTTCCGACGATCCTGTCGACCGTGGGCGCCTCGATCGGCAGCGGACCGGTCGGCGCCGGGACGGGCGGGTCCACGGGTGGCGGGGACGACCACGCTGGCGGGGGCGGCTCCGGCGGGAAGGTTGCCGCGACCGGGCCGCTCGCCCCACCGACGCTCCTGATCGTCCGGACCGGGACCGTGGACCTCGAGGTCACCGACCTCGCCATCGCCATCGGGGCAGCCGATGCCGCAGTGGCCCGCGCGGGCGGCTACGTTGACGGATCCACCCGGACCGCCGAGCACGGCTCGGCCGAGGCGACCGTGACCTACCGGATCCCGAGCCCGAGCTGGGACGCGACCCTGGCGGAGGTCCGGGGCACCGCGACGAAGATCCGGAGCGAGCAGATCGAGACCGAGGAGGTGTCGGGCCAGGTCGTGGATCTCGGCGCCCGCGTCGCCAACCTCCGGGCGACGGAGGCGGCCCTCCAGGCGATCATGGCGAAGGCGACACGGATCAGCGACGTCCTCGACGTCCAGTCGCAGCTGACCGAGACGCGCGGCGAGATCGAACGGCTCGTCGCCGACAAGGCGCACCTCGAGGAACGGGCGGCGTACGGCAGCCTGACGGTCGTGTTCCGGCTCCCACCGAAGCCGGAGGTGACCGCGACGCCGGCCCTGAAGCCGGGCTGGGATCCCGGCAAGGACGTGGAGCGGGCGACCGGCCGGCTCGTCCGGATCGGCCAGGTCGCGACATCGGTCGGGATCTGGCTGACGATCGTCGGCCTGCCGCTGCTGGTCGCCGGGCTCGTCCTCGCGTTCGTGGCGTGGCAGCTCCGGAAGCTGGCGGGCTGGGTGCTCGCCCGGCGCGGCCCCGTGGCCGGACCGTCCCGTTGACGCAGCGCCACGAGTCCCCTGACAGCGCGCCACCCGTCCCGCTGACAGCGCGCCGCCGGTCCCGCTGACGCCGCGCGGTCACCCTGACGCCGCGCGGTCAGGCCGGCGGCGCCTCCGCGGCGGCCGCCAGGATCCGGTCGATGTCGAGGTGCTCCGCGACGAGCGCCTTGATCAGCGCGATCTTCTCGACGTCCGCGGGGTGCGTCTTGACCAGCAGATCGTGAACCTCCGACGCGACGGCGTACGTGTCCTCCGGGACAAGCGTCGCGAACAGGTCGGCCTGGCGGATGGCGTCCAGGACCGCATCGCGCGGACGGTAGCCGCCGGTCAGGACCAGCCCGACGGCTGCGCCCTCGTGACCCTCGACGTCGGCCGTCCGCTCGTTCGTGGCGCCGGCGGCGATCTGGGCGATCCGCGCCGCCTCGGCGGCGCCGGCGACCCGGAAGCGCCGGGCCAGGTGCGCGGTCGTCAGGGTCAGGATCACGTCCTCGCGATCGCCGGGCACGATCACGAGCGTCCCGGGCCCGACCCGCTGGAGCATGTGGCTCGGCTCCATCGCGCCGATCGCGACCCCGTCGATCACCCGGTCCAGGTCCGGTCCGGCGTGGATCGTCTCGCCACCGACGCCCTCCAGGACCATGCCGAGCGTCGGGTTGGAGAGGATCGGACGGACGGGCAGGACCCCGAGCAGGCGGATTCCATGGAGGGCGAGCCCGCGCTCCAAGACCCCGCCGATCCCCGGTTGCGCCACGAAGTCGACCTTGTTCACGATCGCGCCGGCGATCGGCACGCCGTGGGCCGTGAAGTGCGAGGCGTTGAGCACGATCTCATCGATCGGCCGGCCGACGCCGCCCTCGCTGACGATGATCGCCGGCGCTCCCAGCATCTCCGCGACGACCGCGTTCGAGAGCCCGATGACCGCCCCGACGCCGGCGTGGCCCGTTCCCTCGATCAGCAGCAGGTCGTGGTCGGCGCGAAAGGTGTCGCGCGCGGCGAGGATCTTCCCGCCCAGGTCCTCGACCACCTCGCCCGCGATGTACTTCTTCGTGAACCCGCGCGGGATGTGGACCGGGCTCATGTTCGCGTAGTCGGCGACGAGCGGGAAGACCTCGTGCATGAGGACCGCGTCCTCGTCGGCCGGCTGGCCGTGGTCGATGACCGTGCGCTGCCCGACCGGCTTCATGAACGCGGTCCGCAGCCCGGACCGGAGGAACCCGTCGAACAGCCCGAGTGCCGCGGTCGTCTTGCCGCGGTTCTGGCCGGTGGCCGCGAGGTAGAGCTGCTTCATCGCGCGATCAGTGTGCCGGACCGCGGCGGCTCACGAGGCAGGTCCGGCGGCTCCCGGCGCGCGGCGCGGAATCGATCAGACGGTCAACTGGATTCCGACGAACCCGAGGACGAGGCTCGCCGCCAGCACGATGACGAGCGCGGCGCGCCACGTCGACATCGGTCGTCAGCCGCGGGTCGCGGTCTTCCGCTCGATCAGGGCGACCGCGTCGCGGAGCCGTGAGAGCGTCTCGGCGTCGACGGCGTCGGGCTCGAGGTACGGCCCGAGCCGCTCCATGATGTCGGTGACGAGGCCCAGGAACACCGAGGCATCGGCCTGGAAGAACTGCGGCTCGTTGTTGTAGCGGACGAGCGTCAGGCGGCCCTGGAGGACGCGCCGCTCCTCGACGTGGGCGACCTGGGTCCCGAAGTTGTGGCCCTGGATGCCATCGGGGTTGTTCAGGAAGTTGAGGGCGTTGTCGATCGCCAGCCCGAACCGGGCGCGCCACGCGACGAGGCGCTCGTGGACCTCGGCCGGGATCCGGACCTCGGCGACCTCCTCGAAGACCTCAGGGGTCACGGTCAGCAGCCCGACCAGCGTCGTCCCGGCCCGCGGGCCGAGCATCACCTGGAGGCTGCGCTCGAGGGTGAACACCTCCGAATCGAAGCGCGGGCTCGTGATGACGTCGGTCAGGAGGTCCTCGACGTTGTCGAGGGTGCCGGGCTCCGCCACCGCGTTGGCGAGGTGGAGGATCTCCTCCTTGAACAGGAACTTCTCTTCGTGGTCGAGCATGTCCGCGATGGTAGCAGTCGGGGTCACGCACCCATGACGAAGCCCCGGTGATCGGACCGGGGCTTCGGAGCGGGCTCGCGGCGATCTACGGGTAGAGGCCGCGCAGCGCGGTGGCGTCGGCGACGCGCTGGACGGCGAGCAGGTATGCGGCGGTCCGCATGTTGATCTGCTCCCGGCGGGCGATCGCGAGCGTCTCCTGGAACGCCTTGACCATGATGTCCTTGAGCTTCTCGTTGACGACCCGCTCGCTCCAGTGGTCTCGGTTCAGGTCCTGGACCCACTCGAAGTAGCTGACGGTCACGCCGCCGGCGTTGCAGAGGATGTCCGGGATCATGAACTTGCCGTTCTTGAACAGAACGGCATCGGCCTCGGGGGTCGTCGGGCCGTTGGCGGCCTCGGCGATCAGGCGAGCCTTGATGTTGCCGGCGTTGCGCTCGGTGATCTGGTTCTCGAGCGCGGCCGGGATGAGGATGTCGCAGTCCACCTCGAGGACCGCGGCGTTGCTGATGTCGCTGGCTCCGGGCATCCCCTGGACCGTGCCGTGCTCCTTCTTCCAGGCGATGACCCGCTTGATGTCGAGGCCATCAGGGTGATGGATGCCGCCGGTGGAGTCGGAGACCGCCACGACCGTCGCGCCCTCTTCGCTCATCAGGGTCGCGGCGATCGACCCGGCGTTGCCGAAGCCCTGGATCGCAACCGTCGTCTTGGGCAGCTCGAGGCCGAGGTGACGCGCCGCCTCGATGATGCAGAACACCGTTCCGCGGGCGGTGGCCTCGTTGCGACCCTCAGACCCGCCGAGGCTGATCGGCTTGCCCGTGACGACGCCCGGGACCGTGTAGCCCGCGTGCATCGAGTAGGTGTCCATCATCCAGGCCATGATCTGGGCATTGGTGTTGACGTCCGGGGCCGGGATGTCCTTCTCGGGCCCGATCAGGACCTCGATCTCGGTGAAGAAGCGCCGGGTCAGCGCCTCGAGCTCCTTCTGGCTGAGCTTCTTCGGATCGACGATCACGCCGCCCTTGCCGCCGCCGTACGGGATCCCGACGACCGCGCACTTCCAGGTCATCCACATCGCGAGGGCCTTGACCTCGTCGATGGTCACGTCCTGGTGATAGCGGATGCCACCCTTGGCCGGCCCGCGGCCCAGGTTGTGCTGGACGCGGTACCCGGTGAAGACCTGGACCGATCCGTCGTCCATCTTCACCGGGAAGTGGACGGTCAGCTCGCGGCGGGGCTCGCGCAGGACGCGGCGCAGGCCCGGGTCGAGGTTGAGCCGCTCGGCGGCGAGATCGAACTGCTGCTGGGCGACCTGCCAGGGATTGATCGCCGCAGCGACGTGCTCGGTCGTCATGATCGGGAATGGACCTCCGGTGCTGGCCGGTCCCGCCCGGATCGGCCCGAACGCGCTGGTGGGTCGTCTCCCGGACGACCCCACGGGGCGCCGCTCCGTCGTGGAGACGGCGCGTCAGATTCTCGCCCGGAGTATAGCGGCGAGGCAGGCGCTTGGTCGTCCACCATTCACCGTGGCGCAATCTGGCCGCAACCATGTCGCAACCTTGGGTGACGCAGTGCCCGAGGTTGGCGCCGTCCGAGGCCACTTCGCCAACCAGTCATGCGGGGACTGCTCGGCGCCTCGTGGGACCCGGTTCGAGGCTTGCGGGCCCCGGCGGGCGACTCACCGAGCGTGACTTCTCGCGCGCGCAGGCACGCGGGCGCCGCGATGGCGCCGTACGAGTCACCAGGCGAGTGATTGACGAGATTGCGAGCGCCTGACCCGCGGCCGCGCCCGACCGAGCCTCAGCGCTTGTAGAGGACCGCCGCTCCCACGCAGCCCGGACCGAGGTGCGGGCCCACCGAGGGCCCGACCAGGGCGACCGAGACCTCCGATGCCGGCAGTCCGGAGCGGCGGATCGCCTCTGCCTTGAACTCCTCGAAGTCGGGCGCCATCGTGTGGAGGAGCGCGAGACGCTCGATCGGGCGGGCGGCGATCAGCTCGAGGCAGCGCTCGCGCGATTTCGAGCGGGTCCGTGGCTTGTCGGCCGTCTCGACCTGGCCGGCCTCGACCGCGATGATCGGCTTGACCGACAGGAGGGTCCCGATCGCGGCCTGGGCGCCGCTGATCCGACCGCCCTTCTTGAGGTACTCGAGGGTCTCGAGCGAGACGTACATCCGGAGGTCCGAGGCACGGTCACTGAGGACGTCGGCGATCTCCGCGGCGGACATCCCGCGGTCGGCCAGCTCCTGGCCCATGAAGCACAGGATCGCCTCGGCCATCGAGGCGCCCTGCGAATCGACGATGTGGATCTCGCGGTCGGGCAGCATCGACTTCGCGATCTCGGCTGCCTTGATCGAGCCCGACAGGCTGCCTGCGACGTGGACCGACACGATGGCGTCGGCCCCCTCGGCGAACGCTCCCTCGTAGATTGCGCGGAACTCGCCCGGGCTCGACGCGGCCGTCTTCGGGAACGGCGCGTCGGCGGCGGTCATCCGCTCCCAGAACTCGGCCGTCGTGAGGTCGACCCCGGCGCGATACGTGTCGTTGCCGAACGTCACGACGAGCGGCACGATCCGGATCCCGGCGGCGGCCGCCTCGGCCGGGTCGAGATCCGACGCCGAGTCGGTGACGAAGACGATGCGGGCCACGGCTCTCTCCTCTGCGGTCCCCGTCGCGATCATAGCGGGCGGTCGGGCACGCCTCCGGTCGCTCTCGCGCGCGCCGGGGCCGCCGTGCCGACGACATGCTCGAACGGCCTCAGGCGCTTGAGCGGCACGAGCGCGAGCGCGAGCAGGCCGAGCGTCGCGAGCAGGATCCCGTCGATTCCGAAGTTCTTCGCCGCCTCGGCGCCGACGAAGCTGCCGACGATCTGCCCGACCGCGAGGAAGACCGAGTAGAGGCCCATGATCGCGCCGCGGTCCGAGGGGTAGGCCTCGCTCATGTCGGCGAGCAGCCCGAGCGCGGCCGGCGTCGCGCCGGCGAGCACGAACAGGCCGCCGGCCGCAAGGAGGGCGGCGGCGAGCGCGACGATCGGCGCCGACGCGAGGTGGTTGACGACGCCCGCCCCGATCACGCTGACGGCCCCACCGACGATGCCGTAGAAGATGATCGTCGTCCGCCGGTACTTCTTGAAGCGGTCGCCCCAGAACGCGAGGCCGGCGAAGAAGACGATCAGCGCGACCCCGAGCCCGAGCGCGATCTGGGCGCCGACGAACCCACCCATCAGGGCCTGGTCGGCGAACCGTGGGTCGGGCGTCCGGATCAGCTGGAACAGCGACTGGGTCGCCCACAGGCCGAGGGCCGCGTTGATCGCGATCCAGGTCGGGGCGAGCAGCCAGACATGTGAGCTGGTCAGGACCGTCACGTAGCGCCGCCAGCCGCTGTGCTCGCCCGCGAGGGCCGCCTTCTCGCCGGGCGGATCGCCGATTCCGTAGCGGTAGATCAGGAGCGACACGACGTAGAACCCGGCGTTCAGGAGGAACGCGTCGCGATGGAGCCCGCCCCACACGCCGGGGATCCCGTCGTACAGGACGCCCGCGGCCACCGCGCCCGCGCCGATCCCGGCCAGGGTCGCCCCCTCGAACCGGGCCGATGCCTGGCCTCGCAGCAGCTCGTTGCCCGCGGTCGCCATCGCGATGAAGCCGAGGATCGACGGCACGGAAGCGGCGGTCGACGCGCCCTCGAGGAGTCGGGTCCCACCGATCACGAAGAGGTCGACGCTGGCCCACGTCAGGACCGCGGCGATGATCCCGAACAGTGGCCCGACCTGCATGACCCGGTGATGGCCGATCCGGTCCGAGAGCAGCCCGAACGGCGTCGAGAGGACGAGCTCGGAGAGGTAGAAGAGGGCCGTCATCGTCGCGAGCGTGACCTCGTCGACGTGGGCCCCGCCGTAGTCCGATTCGAGCCGGGCGAGGTAGAAGATCAGGAGGCCACCGGTCAGGCCGGTGCTGAAGCGCAGGGTGAACGTTCCGAGGAAGACGGCATACAGGGATCGCACCGGGACAAGGGTAGCGGGAGCGGGCTCGTACAATCGGTCCATGCCCGACCGACCCCTCGTGCCCCAGCCGCTCGTCCGCGGCGCGCACGGCGCGGTCGTCGCGCCGCACCATCTGGCGACCGCCGCGGGACTCTCGATCCTGCGCGCCGGCGGGCACGCCGTGGACGCGGCGATCGCCACGAACGCGGTCCTCGCGGTCGTGCTGCCGTCCGGGTGCGGGATCGGCGGCGACGCGTTCTGGCTGATCTGGGACGAGACCAATGGGCGCCAGACGGCGCTGAACGGCTCCGGTCGTGCGCCGGCGGCGGCCGACGCCGCGGCACTCCGGGCCGGCGGGCTCGACCTTCTCCCCTACCGCGGCCCGCTCACGATCACGGTGCCGGGCGCGGTCCGCTCCTGGTCCGACGCCCACGGACGGCACGGTCGACTGAGCCGAGCGGAGATCCTGGCGCCCGCCATCGAGCTGGCCCGGGACGGGTTCCCGGCCTGGGACGGGTTCATCGCCGCGGTCGAGAGCACGCTGCCGGCGGTCGTCGAGGCATTGGGATCGGGCTCCGGGTTCGAACAGGTCTACCGGCCGCAGCGCCGTCCGTGGCGACCCGGCGAACGGGTCCGCCTGCCGGCCCTCGCCGGCACCCTCGAGCGGCTGGCCGACGTCGGGTTCGACGACTTCTACGACGGCGACATCGGGGAGCACCAGGCGCGCGGGCTGGCGTCGGTCGGATCGGGGATCGCCCTCGACGACCTTCGCTTGCACGCGTCGACCTGGACCGATCCGATCGCGACCGACTACCGCGGCGTGCGGGTGACGACCCATCCGCCCAACAGCTCGGGGATCGTGGCGCTGGAGCTGCTCAACATCCTCGAGGGGTTCGAGCCGCCCGAGGCGGCGGCGTTCGGTCCGGAGGGGGTCGCCGACGCGCGTTGGGTCCATCTCGGGATCGAGGCCGCGAAGCTCGCGATGGCCGACCGCGACCGGTGGCTGACCGACCCGGACTTCCTCGACATCCCGGTCGAGCGGCTCCTGTCCAAGGACTACGCGCGCGAGCTCGCCGGCGGGATCGACCCCGCACGCGCTGCGCGTCCGCCCGCCGCCACCAATCCGCGCGGCGGCGGCACGATCTACCTGGCAACGGTCGATGGCGAGGGCAATGCCGTGAGCCTGATCGAGTCGAACTACATGGGCTTCGGGTCCGGCGTGGTCGATCCGGTGACGGGCATCCACTACCAGAACCGCGGCTCGTACTTCTCGCTGGATCCTTCCCACCCGAACGTGCTCGCGCCCGGCAAGCGGACGCTCCACACGCTGCTCCCCGGGATGCTGTTCCGGACCGGCGAGCGGCGGCCGTGGGTCGTGACCGGGGCCATGGGCGGCGATGCCCAGCCGCAGGTCCACGCTCAGGTGGTATCGGCCCTCGTGGACGGTGGCGTGGACGTGGCGACCGCCGTCGGCGCGCCGCGCTGGTTCGTGGACGGCGACGCGCACTTCGCGCCGCCGGTCGCGGTCCGTGTCGAGCGGCGCTATCCGACCTCGGTCCTCGATGCGCTCGAGGCGCTGGGCCACCCGCTGACCCGGACGATCCCGTTCAACGGCAACCTCGGTCACGCCCACGCGATCGAGCTGGTTTCGGCCGGTCCGGCCGATGTCGAGGGCTCCGTCGCCGCCGCCACCGACCCACGGAGCGCCGGCCTGCCAGCGGTCTGGTAACGCTGGGAACGGCCGCCCACGCGCAAGGCCGGTGCCCAGCGCGGCCGCGAACGGAAGCGAGCGGACGCGTCTGCGATCGTCGCGGTGGGGCGAGAGGGCAAGGCGGAGCCAAGCAGGAACCACGCGTCTGCGATCGTCGCGGCGGGGCGGCCAGGGCAAGGCGCCGCCGAGCAGCGGAGCGAGCAGGCTTGAAGGCCTGCGAGCGAGCAGCGCAGGCGGCAACGCAGCCATGGTCGTTCCGTCGCGACAGCCGTTGATCTAGACTCCGTGCCACCGGTGGCGGGCTGCGCTCACACGACGCCGCCACCGGCCTTCCCCTCCACGATCACGGGAGCCGTCGCGTGACCTCGAACGTCGGGCAGAACTATCCGTACACCAGCGAGCCCGAGGCCGATCGCGCCGCGCGGATCAGCGCCCTGCTGGCCGAGCGCGAGGGCCTGTCCGACACCCTGAAGGCCGAGACGACCCCGCTCGACGCGAACGAGCGCTGGTGGGTCTGGAAGTGCCCGACCACGGGTTGCCCCGGCCTCCTCCACGCGGCCGGCTACGCCGTCGAGAAGCACGCCCTGTTCGTCGTCTGCGACGGCACCTGCGCGAAGACGTTCCTCCGCTGAGGACCACCCCCTCGGGAGCGAACGCCCTCCCGCCCATCGACCCGACCGACCTGCGGGCCGCCCGGCGCCGCCTCTATCTCGACGGGCTCGGGATCATCGTCAGCGCCGTGGGCTTCGGGTTCGTCTACGGGCTGACGGCCCGGACGGTCGGCGCCTTCTCGCCGATCGAGGCGATGGCGATGAGCCTGCTGGCCTTCGGCGGTGCTGCCCAGTTCGCCGCGATCGGCTACGTCGCAAGCGGCGTCTCCTGGCCCGCGATCGCCCTCCTCACGTTCCTCCTGAATGCGCGGCACGCGCTGTACTCTGCGGCGCTCGCGCCGTGGTTCCGGGGCCGCTCCTTCGGCGAGCGAGCGGTGGCTGCCCACGTGGTCACCGACGAGTCGTTCGCCCTGGCGATCGCCCACTTCCGGCGGGTCGGCCGGTTCGACCCGGTCGGGTACTGGTTCGCCGCGATCGTGACGACGATGATCCCGTGGAACCTCGCCACGTTCGCCGGGGTGATGCTCGGCGACGCCGTCGTGGAGCCCAGCCGGTTCGGGATCGACGTCATCTTCCCGGCCGCGATGGCCGGCCTCGCCGTCGCCCTGATCGACGGTCGGCGCGCGCTCGTCGCCGCCTTCGCCGGGGCGGCGATCGGCGTCCTGGGATCGCTCGCGTGGAGCCCGACCATCGGGATCATCGTGGGCGGGATCGTCGGGCCGCTGGTCGGGATGGCGACACCGGAGACGGCACGCGCCAGGGAGGGCGGCGCATGAGCACGGACCTCGTCCCGCTCGCCGTCATCATGCTCGCGGTCACGTACCCGACGCGGGCGTTCGGCCTGCTCAACCCGGCGATCGATCGGCTGCCGCGGCGCGCACTCGAGTACCTCCGGCTCGTCGGGCCGGCCGTCCTGGCGTCGCTCGCCGCGGTCAACGTCATGGTCGCCTCCACCGATGGGCGATCGACGTTCACGGTCGGGCTGCCGTGGCTCTCGGTCGTCGCCTGCATGGCGCTCGTCGCCTGGCGCCGGAACCTGTTCCTCGGCCTGGCGGTCGCGGTCGCGATCGCGATCGCGGGTCGCGCGGCCGGCCTCCCCTGACGGTCAGGCCGGGTCAGCTGCGCCGGGCCTCGAGCTCGACCTCGACCAGCATCGAGGGGTCGATGAGCCCGGCGACGCGGACGAGCGTGGCCGCCGGCCGAACGGCGCCGAACAGCTCGCCGTTGACCTCGGCGACGGCGGTCGCGTCCTCCGGGCGGACGATGTAGACCCGGGTCCGGACGACGTCCTCCGTCGCGAAACCCGCCTCCGCGAGCGCCGCGAGCGCGATCGCCCACGCGGCACGGGCCTGCGCCGCCGCGTCGCCGGGATGACGCGAGACCCCGTCCGGGCCCGCGTCCGTCGTGCCGGCCACCCAGCACGAATCGCCGACCGCGACCGCCCGGCTGTAGCCGTAGCGCGCCTCGTACGGGCCGCCGGACGAGACGAGGCGGCGCGCGTCGTGTCCTGTCACGAACCCGTGGGCATCGGGCCGGCCGCCCGCCACTCCCCGACGACCGGGTCGCGGCCGATCGCCAGGAGCAGCCCGGCGAGGAGCGCCGTCCGGGGCACGATCGAGGCGACCTCGAGGTACTCCGCCGGCGAGTGGTCGTTCCCGCCGATCGGGCCCAGCCCGTCGATCGAGGCGACGCCCATCCCGGACGTCGTGTTGGCGTCCGACGCGCCGCCCGTCGCGGCGTCGCGGACCTCGAAGCCGAGGCGGCGAGCCAGCGCCTGGGCGTGGTCCACGAGCCGACCCGAGCGTTCGAGCTTCTCCATCGGCCACCAGCGGGCCATCTCCTCGAGCTCGGCGCTGACGTCCGGCACGGCCAGCGGCCCGGCGATGATCGAGCGGACCTCGGCCTCGACCGCCTCCAGGTCCGCCCGCCGGACCGCCCGCATGTCGACCTGGAGCGTGCAGCGCTCGGCCACGACGTTCGGGCGCGTGCCGCCCTCGATCACCCCCACGTTCACCGTGACGCCGTCCCAGCGATCGTTCAGGGAGTGGAAACGTGCCACGAGGTCGGCCGCGGCGAGGACCGCGGAGCGACCCTTCTCCGGTTCCACCCCCGCGTGAGCAGCCCGGCCCTGGACCGTGATCCGCGCATCGAGGATGCCCTTGCGCGACGACACGATGTCGCCGTTGGCGCGGGCACACTCGAGGACCAGGCAGACGTCGGACTCGGCCGCGATCTCGCGGATGTGGGGCGTGGAGCTGGGCGAGCCGATCTCCTCGTCCGGATTGGCGACGTACGTCAGCCGCTCGAACGGCAACGGGGCCCCCGGCTCGCGTCCGGGCCCGACCAGCGTCCGGACGGCGTAGAGGCCCGCCAGCAGGCCCGACTTCATGTCGGTCACACCGGGCCCGTGGGCGATCCCGTCGGCGTCGATCGTGAACGGCCGCTCGGCCGCGGTCCCTGGATCGAACACCGTGTCCATGTGGCCGATCAGCAGGACCCGCGGGCCGCCCGGCGTCCCGTGCTTCCCGTCCCACGTCCCGATGACGGTCTGGGCCAGCCGACCGGCCGGATCGGGCACGAGCCGGACCGTCGCCCCGTGGGCCGTCATGAACGACGCCACGAACTGGCCGATCAGGTCCACGCCATCGGGCGTGTACGAGCCGCAGTCCGTGTTGACCAGCCGCTCGAGGTCGGCGAGGAAGGCGGCCTCATCGGCCCGTACGGCGGACTCGATCGCGGTCAGCTCGGCGTCGTCGACGCCGGCGCCGGGAAGGGTGGTGGTGCTCATCGGTTGAGTCTACGAGGCGGGCCGGTTCCGGGCCGGTTCGATTGCTATCCTGCCCGGACCGTGCGATTGATCGAGATCCGCCTGCTCGAGGGCCCGAACGTGTACCGGCTCGAGCCGGTCGTCAAGATCGAGGTCGCGATCGGCCGGCGCCGGACCTGGTACGGGCAGCGCAGCCCCGGACGTCACGCCCTCGTCCATCTCGGGGCGACCGTGCCGGCGAAGGCCTGGCCCCTCCCCGTCGACGCACTCGTCAGCTGGGTCCGCCGCCTGCGCGCCGATCACGGCGAGGGGCGCGGCGGGGTCGCCGTCCATCGCTCGTCGGACCCGGGGCACTGGCTCGTCACGTATCCGTGGACCGGGGCGGAGCGGGCCCGGACGGTCGCCGAGGCGGCTCTCGCCCTCGCCGAGCGCGACGTGTCGCCGGGTCGCCGCGTTCGCCTCACCGGGTCGCAGGAGCGGATGGTCGCCCGCTGGACCGCGCGGATCGCCGAGTCGCGCACCACGCCTCCCGCGTGGATCCGGGACGCCGACCGGAAGATCCCCGTCGTGTCGATCACGGGCACGAACGGCAAGAGCACCGTGACCCGCCTGATCACCCACATCCTGAAAGTGGCCGGGAAGCGGGTCGGGACGACCACCTCGGACGGCGTCCTGGTCGACGAGCGGCTCGTGGATGCCGGCGACTGGACCGGGCCGGCCGGGGCGTGGCAGATCCTCCAGCGCTCGGACCTCGACGTGGGCGTGCTCGAGACCGCCCGGGGTGGGCTCGTGCTCCGTGGGATGGGCTACGAGTCGAACGACGCGAGCGTGTTCACGAACGTCTCCTCGGATCACCTCGATCTCCAGGGGATCCACACCCTGCCCGAGCTGGCCGAGGTCAAGGCGACCGTCGTGCGGGCGACGCGCGAGGGCGGCTGGGCGGTCCTGAACGCCGACGATCCCCTCGTGGCCGCGATGTCGCGGCGGGTCAAGGCGAACGTCGCGATGTTCTCGCTCGGCGAGGGCTCGGGTGGCGCCGCGGCGGTTCGCCGGACCCTCGCCTCGGGCGGCCGGGCGTACGTCCTCCGGGGCAGCTGGCTGGTCGAGATCGACGCCAGCGGCTCCGGCGACGATCCGGTCGAGCACCGGGTCGTCGAGGTGGACCGCGTGCCGATCACGCTCGGTGGGCTGGCCCGCCACAACGTCGCGAACGCGCTGGCGGCGGCCGGTGCGGCCCGCGGCCTCGGGGTCACGCTCGCCCAGCTGCGCGACGGCCTGACCGACTTCCAGCCGACGTCGGATCGATCGCCCGGCCGGCTCAACCTCTTCCGCGTCGGCTCACGGATCGTGATCGTGGACTTCGCCCACAACGAGGCCGGCGTCAATGCCGTCCTCGACGTCGCCGAGGGGATCGCCGGCGGGGCTGCCGGGAGGACCGCCCCGGTGACGGCGATCATCGGCACGGCCGGCGACCGTCCCGACGACACCCTCCGCGGGATCGGGCGGATCGCCGCGAAACGGGCGCAGCGGGTGGCCATCAAGGAGACCCTGAAGTACCTCCGGGGCCGGAGCCGGGACTCGATCGTCGGCGAGATCCGGGCCGGGATCGCATCCGGCGGGAAGTCCTCGGCCGGCGATGTCCCGGTGTACGAGTCGGAGACGGCCGCCCTGCGCGCCGAGCTGGCGCGCAACGGCGAGGGCGTCGCGAAGCCGGATTCCCCCCGGGTCATCGTCCTGATGTGCCACGAGGAGCGCGAGGAGGTGTTCGCGCTGCTCGCCGAGCTCGGCGCTCGCCCGGTCGACATCGCATCCGAGCTGACGACGCTGATCCCTCGATTCCAGGGCCGCTCGCGGGGCTGACGCGCCGGGGTCGTTCGGTCAGTCGCGGACCGGGAGCCAGCCGCGGACGTCGAGCCGATCGGCCATCAGCAGGTGTGGCGGCGTGTCCGGAAGCACGAGGCCGTGCGCGGCCGCCATCGTGTTGTCGATGAGCTCCGCCTCGGCCGGGCGGAGCCGCCAGTCCGGGTGGTCGATCTCGGTCCGCAGGATCCGCCCGCGCCCGTCGACGGAGAACAGGCGCATGCGCCGGGTGAGCCAGTCCTCGAGCGAGCCGGGCGCGGCCGGTGCCGCCGGACCGGCGGCACGGTAGCGGGCGGTGAACGCCGCCGGTGGTCCGCGCCGGTCCGTGCGCCGGGACCGGTAGGCGATCGCGTCACCGGTCGAAACCGACGCCATATCCGCGCGGAAGTACGGAAGGCGGAACACGACCCGAGCCCCCTCGACCGTCAGACGGCTCGCGGCGTCGAGCGACAGGAAGAACACGCCCGGCCGGCCGCGGTGGCGGACGTACGTCCGGACGTTCAGCTCCGGAAACCGACTGAGGCGTGGGACGGCGGGCAGGCCGCGCGGCGCGACGTCGTCCATCGTGAACGGCACGATCCCGAGCCACGCCTGGCCGTCGAAGGTGTCGAGCTCGAGACGAGATGGGATCAGGTGGTCGAACGCGGACGGGCTCAGCGGCCAGTGCGCGAAGAGCAGGTCGAGCCAGCGCATCCGCGCGACCCATGGGCGTCCCACGGTGTCAACCCGCTCCGAACGCGAGCGCGAGATGCGCGATGGCGAGGCCGGCGAACCAGGCTGCGAGGAAGACATCCACCGTTCGCCGGCCGAGCGCGAACTGACTGGCTGCCCGAACCATCCACCAGCCAGCGATCCACGTCGCTCCCAGGCCGATCGGAAGACCGCGCCAACCGGCAGCCCAGGCGAGGTCCAGCAACCCGATCGTGATCAGGACGTAGCTCGCGGCGTTGCTCATCACCCAGGTGACGCCGACCAGGTCATCGGGCCGGAGGCGGTAGGTGAGGCCGATCAGGCGAAGCGTCCGCAGGTCCGTCCGGGTTGCCGCGAGCGCGACTCGATAGCCAACGAGACGCGGGATCCCGAGATGGGCGATCCCGAGCGCAAGCGTGAACGTGCCGGCGCCGATCATCAGGATCACAAACGCGCTACTCACAAGTAGCACAATACGCCGCCGGCGGCCGGTGTCAAGCGCGGGATCGATTCTGGAGTTGCCGAATCGGAGCGGCTGCTGGATGGCGTGGCAACCCAGGGTTCAAGTCGAGCAGAGGCACGAAGTCATCAGGACCGAAACCCAGCGGCCATGGCCGAGCCCCGAGTCGTCCAGCGTCGCAGCTCGCCCAGGAAACTGAACCGGCGCCCGGATCGGGCTCAACGCCTCCATATCGATCACATCGTGATGGAGAGGCTTGGGAGGCGTCCAGAGATCGATCCGGGCCGATCGTCACGCGCAACCGTGCTCCCACCGATCCCCACGGAGCCGCCAATCGGGCCGACAACCGCTCAGATACCGATGGCGTCGATATCCGACCGGACTGGCCAGGCTCAGGAGCCGGTCGATGCCGCCAGCAGCTCATCGAGGCGCCGGAACGGGTCCTCGGCGCCCTCGGTGACGTTCGACAGGACGACGACCCGCTCGCCCGTTGCGACGTACGTCCAGGCACGACAGCTGAACCCGGGGTCGTCGCCGCCGTGGCCGAGGCGCGCCCTCGGGCCGCTCCCGGCGGTGATGACGCCGAGCCCGTACCCTGCTCCCTCCTCCGGGCTGGTGGCGTGCGGTCCGACCAGTCGGGTGCGGGTCGCTTCGCTCAGATGGCCGGCGCCGGCGCGCAGCCCCAGGATCGCGTCGAGCACACGGACGAGGTCGGCGGCCGTCGCCTGGGCGCCGCCGTCGGGGAGCCCGATCGCCGGCATCGCGTAGATGTTCGACCGCCAGCCCGCCGCGACGGACCCGGGCGCCGCCTCGGGGTCCGGCGGCTGGTACCCGACCGCGAGGTCCGGCTCGATTCCGTCGAACGCCCAGAAGCCGGACGCGGCCATCCCGAGCGGCTCGAAGACCTCCGCGCGCACGATGTCCGGATACGAACGGCCAGTGACCTCCTCGAGGGCCAGCCCGGCGAGGACGTAGGCACCGTTGTTGTAGCGGGGCGTGCCCGGGTCGCTGGTCCGGGCCAGGTCGCGGAAGGTCAGAATCAGATCGCGGGCACCGCGGATCGAGCCGGGCGGCACGGTGTCCCAGATCCGCTCGTATGGCGGGCCGTCGTACTCGTCGGCGTAGTCGCCGACCCCCGAGGTGTGCCCGAGCAGGTGCGCGAGCGTGACCCGCTCATCGAGGTCGCGCGGTCGCAGGTCGGCGGCCACCAGATCGACGACTCGGTCCTCGTAGCGGACGATGCCCCGATCCACGAGCCGGGCTGCCGCCAGGCCCGTCAGGAGCTTCGTCGTCGAGGCGATCCCGAAACGGGTCCCGGCATGGATCGGCAGCCCCGCCGCCCGGTCCGCCAAGCCCATCGCGATCTCGATGGGCGCCTCATCGTCGGCGAACGCGACGTGGACGACCCCGCTGAACGACGTCTCGGCGAGCCACGCCCGGAACTCGTCGATCGCGAGCCGGGCGAGCCCGGGCATCAGCCCTCCGGAACCTCGAGCTCGCCCGGATCCGCGAACGCGGTCGCACCGCGCGCGGATCCCGCTGCGGCCATGGCCTCGCGATAGACCCCGATCGCGTCGTCGACGCAACACACCACGAGATCGCCCGGGGCCGCCCGCCGAAGCGCGGTCCGGCCCGCGGTCATCTCGTCGAGGAGCTTCTCCGCCTTGAGCGCCCGGGCTCCGGACGCGCGCGCCTCGCGCACGCCGTCGATCACGTTCGAGGCCGACTCGCCCGGCGCCCGGCCGCGGAGGTTCTTGTCCTCGCGGATGATGATCTCGTCGAACGAGCGGGCCGCGATCGCGCCGTACTCGTGCTGGTCCTCGTTGCGCCGATCGCCCGGGATGCCGATCACGCCGATCGCGCGACCGCTCCGGGTGTTGCCGTTCGTCGACGGCCCGATCCGGCCCGCCTTCGACTGCGGCTCGGTCATCATCCGGTCGACGAAGTCGGCCAGCTGGCGCATCCCGTCGACGTTGTGGCAGTAGTCGATGACGACCCGGATTCCGCCGACGTCGAGCAGGTTGAGGCGGCCCGGAGCCTGGTAGAACGAGGTCGTGAAGGTCCGGAGGCCCTGCCGGATGTCGTGCAGGTGGGCGCCCGCCGCCCACGCCGCAGCGGCCGCGGCCAGGGCGTTGGCCACGTTCATCCGGGCCCGCCCGCCGAAGGTCGCCGGGATCAGGTGGGTGTACAGGACCGGCATCGTCCGGGGGCCGTGGCGAAGGACGATCAGCTCGCCCTCCTTGCCCGACTGGAGCACGAACGCCGCGTTGCCCCGGGCCGTGTGGCCGTCGACCCGGTCGTAGCCGTCCTCGCCCTTCTGGCCGGACATGCTGAACAGGACGACCTTGCCGGCGCAGTGGCGGCCCATCCGGTAGACGTGCGCGTCGTCGGCATTGAGGACCGCGGTCCCCGAGCGCGGCACCGCTTCCACGACGACGCCCTTGACGTTCGCCAGCTGGCCGAGCGAGTCGATCCCGCCGATGCCGAGGTGATCGCCGGTGACGTTGGTCACGACCGCGACGTCGTTGCGGTCGTAGCCGAGGCCCTCGCGCAGGATGCCGCCCCGGGCGACCTCGAAGACCGCCGTGTCGACGGTCGGGTTCTGGAGGACCATCTGGGCCGACTTCGGGCCCGACATGTCGCCCTTCTTGATCATCCGGCCGTCGATGACGATGCCGTCGGTCGAGGTCATCCCGACGCGCTTGCCCTTGAGCTTGAGGATGTGGGCGATCATCCGGACCGTTGTCGTCTTGCCGTTCGTGCCGGTCACGGCGACGATCGGGATCCGTGACGGCGACCCCGGCGGGAACAGCCCGTCGATGACCGGCCGGGCGACGTACTGCGGCTCGCCCTCGGTCGGGTGGGTATGCATCCGGAAGCCGGGCGCGGCGTTGACCTCGACGATGGCCCCGCCCGTCTCGCGGACCGGCGTCGCGATGTCCGGGCAGATGAAGTCGATGCCGGCGATGTCAAGGCCGATGATCTGGGCGGCGGTCTCGGCGATCTCGACGTTGTCGGGGTGGGCCTCGATCGTCCGATCGATCGATGTGCCGCCGGTCGACATGTTGCCGGTCAGGGCGAGCTTGACGAACGTGCCGGCGGGCGGCACCTCGTCGAGCCCGAAGCCCTGCGCCCGCACGAGCTCCTCGGCCGCGGCGTCGACCTTGATCCGGGTCAGGACCTTTTCGTGGCCGATGCCGCGGCGAGGATCCTGGTTGGCGATCTCGACCAGCTGGCGGACCGTGTGCTCGCCGTCGCCGGTCACGCTGGCCGGGACGCGCTCCGCGATCGCGGCGACCTTGCCGCCGATCACGAGACAGCGGTAGTCGTTGCCGGTGACGTAGCTCTCGACGACGAGATCGCCGCTCCGGCTCTGGGCGAGGGCGCCGGCGAAGGCGGCGCGGACCGCCTCGTCGGAGCGGAGGTCGAGGTGGACGCCCCGGCCGTGGTTGCCGTCGAGCGGCTTGACGACGCACGGGAAGCCGATCCGGCGGGCCGCCTCGATGGTCGCCTGCTCCGTGGTGACGACGGCGCTCTTGGGGACCGGCAGGCCGGCCGAGTCGAGCAGCCGGTTCGTGAGGCTCTTGTCGCTCGCGATGTCGACCCCGATCGCCGAGGTGATCGAGGTCATCGTGGCCCGGATCCGCTGCTGGTGGACGCCCTGGCCGAGCTGGACGAGGGAGTGGCGATCGAGCCGGATGTACGGGATGTCGCGGCTGGCGGCCTCGTCGAGGATCGCCTGGGTGGACGGCCCGAAGGCCGCCTTCTCGGCGAGCCGGATCAGCCGCTCGAGCTCGGCCATGAAGTCGATGGCGACCGCGTCCTCGTCGGGCGCGACGAGGTGGTTGACGAGCGCGACCGCGATCTTGCCGGCCTCGATCCCGACGCTCTCCTCGCGGAACTCGTAGATCACGTTGTAGCGGCCGGTCTCGCCGGTGCTCCGGGTCTTGCCGTGGCGGACGTCCGTGCCGGCGAGGTTCTGGAGCTCGAGCGCGATGTGCTCGGCGATGTGGCCGGCCCACGTCCCCTCGCGGAGGCGGGTGATGAAGCCGCCGCGCCGGCCGAGGCTGCAGGCGTGGTCCTCGAGGCTCGGCAGGATCCCGACGAGGGCGTCGGTGAAGCCAGGGATCTTGTTCGAGGGGAACTCCTCGAGCACGCCGAGATCGACGACCATGCGGACGACTGGCTCGCGCGCCCAGTAGTTCGGGCCGCGCAGGATCCGGGTCTCGATGATCTTGAGCGTCGGGGCGGGGCGGGCGCCGCTCGGCGGGCCGTCGGCCGCACGGCGCTTCGTGCGCGGCGCGGTGGTGTCGGCCGCCGCCTTGGCCTTGCCTGCCCTGGGTGCCGCCTGCGCCACGGAGCCCTCCTGCCGTGTGTCGAACCTTCGCGAGCGCCGAGTGTACGCCGCGAATCGTGAGGAGCGCGGGATGCCGGCGGCCGGGATGCCGTCTCGAGTCGCGATGCGCGTCGATGAGAGCATCATGCTGCGAAGCGAAGGAGGTTCCCGTGCAGACCCGCCCGTTTCCCTCCGCCCCGGATGCCCGCTCGCCCGCCGGCGCGGCGATCCGGCACCTGATCGACGGCGAGACCGGGAACATGATCCACGCTTCGGTGCCGCCAGGGCAGGTGAATCGGGCGACCGTCCACGCGACCGTCAGCGAGCTCTGGCATGTGCTCTCCGGCGAGGGACAGCTCTGGCGACGAGACGGAACCGACGAGGAGACGACCGTGCTGGAGCGCGGCGTGTCCATCGATATTCCCGTCGGGACGGCGTTCCAGTACCGCTCCAGCGGTGCCGACCCGCTCCAGTTCCTCTGCGTCTCGATGCCGCGCTGGCCCGGCGATCAGGAGGCGACAGTCATCGAGGGACCCTGGAAGCCGACGGCTCCCGAAGGTTGACGACAGCGTCACCCCGTGTGATCAATCGCGCGCGTCCCTGAGCGTCCGG
>DASSPG010000014.1:0-20114 GCA_035699725.1 Candidatus Limnocylindrales bacterium
ACCGCGCCGCCGAGCTGGAGGCAATAGACCTCGAGGTCCGGGATGGGTGCGTCGGCGACTGACTCCGCGATGGTTTCGATGACCTGGTCGTCCAGGTCGGCGAGGAAGCCGCCCTTCGAGTAGTAGCGCCGGCCCCAGGGCAGGAGATCGTCGCTCGCCCGCTGGAGCTCCACGAAGGTCATGTCCGTCCGGGGGTCCTGGACTCCGTGCGCGAACGCGAGGCGGGCCAGCGTGGCGCCCGGGTCGGCGACGGACCCCGAACAGACGACCCGGATCCCCAGCTCCGCCTTCGTGGCGATGAACGCGCTGGTCAGGTCGCGTTGCGCCCTTGAAGCCTCGTCGCGATAGCTCGCCAGCGTGTCGGCGGTGGCGGCGCCGGGATACGACCAACGCCGGATCGCGACCGGCCCCAGCTCGTGCATCCGGAACCGGAACCTGGTCACGACACCGAAGTTGCCGCCGCCACCCCGGATCCCCCAGAACAGGTCGGGCTGTTCCTCGGCGGACACGCGCGACAGGCGCCCGTCGGCAGTGACGATGTCGGCTTCCAGGAGGCTGTCGATCGTCAGCCCGAAGCGCCGGCTGAGATAGCCCATCCCGCCGCCGAGGGTCAGCCCGCCGACACCGGTGTGCGACACGACGCCCGCCGGGGTCACGAGCCCATACGGCTCGCCCGCGGCGTCGACATCGCCCAGGAGCGCACCGCCGCCGACATCCACCGTCCGGCTCGCCGGATCGACGGTCACCGTGTTGAGGCGCGACAGGTCGCAGACGATCCCGTCGTCGCAGGTGCCGAGACCGGCGAAGCTGTGGCCGCCGCAGCGCACGGCCAGCGGCAAGCCGGAGGAGGCGGCGATGGCGACCACCTTCTCGACATCGCTCGAGGTCGCGACCTGCACGATTGCGCCGGGCCATCGCTCGACGACGGCGTTGTAGACGCGCCGCAGGCGATCGAAGTCCGCGTCGCGCGGGCCGATGACGGTGCCGTCGAGGTCCGCGCCTGCCAACACGTCTGCAACGGCGCGATCGCCCATGGCCCTAGAACATCCCGTTGTCGTGCTTCGCCTCGGCTGGGTCCGGGATGACCTGGAGGACGTCCCAGTGCTCGACGATCCTGCCGTCCGCATCGAACCGGAAGATGTCGATGCCGGCGTAGTCGTGATCGCCCGGCCAGTGCTGGAAGCAGTGGAGCACGACGAGGTCGTCCTCGGCGATGGCTCGCTTCACCTCGACCCGCTTGCCGGGGTAGTCGGCCGCCATCTGCTCGAAGTACGCGATGAAGGCTTCCTTGCCGTCGCCGACCATCGGGTTGTGCTGGCGGTACTCGGCTCCAGCGTAGCGACCCTGCGCCTCGCGCGGCCGGTTCTCGTTGAACATCAGCTCGTAGAAGGCGATCGCGGTGCGCTTGTTGGCCTGCGGGTCGCTCATCGCGGTCAGAGGGTGATGACCTTCATCCCGTTGACGAGGATCTCGAGCACGACGAGGACGCCGAGGAGCAGGCCGCCGACGACCGCGATCCGGCGGACGTCGCGCTTCACGTAGGCGTATTCCTCGGACGCGCGCACCGCGAGCGGGGTCGAGGTGTAGCTGACCCCACCGATCGCGGCCGATCCGGCCTTGCGCGCCCTCTCGCGGTTGCGGCGGGCCTCCTCGGCAGCCTTCTCCTCGGCCAGGATCGCGGCCTCGAGCTCGGCCGCGCGGGCTTCCTCGGCGGCGGTGACGCGGCCGCTCGGCCGATCCCCCGACTCGGGTCGGGTCGGGCGCTGGAGCGGCCGGCGCTGGCCGGGCTTGGCCGTGAGACGGGAGCGCTTCGCCATCGGTGAGGGGGAACTCCGAGCGGATCGTGGGTCGGGGCGGAGGATAGCATCGGCCACGGGCGGGCGGCGAGCGTCGGCGGGCCGCCGGGTGACCGGGCGACGAGGGCCAACTGCTAGACTCGGGCCGCCCGGCGTCCCCGTGCCGGCCGGAGTCGGAGGACCGCGCGATCGACCTCAACGCCCTCGTCGAGCCGTTCGCCGGAGCGGCCCTCGTCGGTCTGGCGCTCGCCGTGCTTCTCCTGCTGCTCCTCACGTTCGTGCAGGCGCGACGCCTCGGCCGATTGCGGCGTCGGCTCGACGGTCTGACCCGAGGCGCGGACGGGGAGAGTCTCGACCAGGTGCTCCACGCTCACCTCGACAAGGTGTACGGCGTGGCCAGAGAGCTCGATGAGCTGGCGGCGCGGTCGGCGGTCGTCGAGGCCGCCGTCAGGCGCTCGATCCAGCGCATCGGGCTCGTGCGGTTCAATCCCTTCGAGGACACGGGCGGCAATCAGAGCTTCGCGGTGGCGCTCCTGGATGCGTCCGGGACGGGCGTGGTCGTGAGCAGTCTCCACTCGCGGACGGGCACGCGCGTGTACGCCAAGGCGATCACCGACGGACAGTCCGACGGAGCGCTGTCCGAGGAGGAGAGCGCCGCTCTCCGCCAGGCCCTGGGCGATCCGAGCCGGACCCGCGGCCGGCCGGCCGGATCGGTCTGACAGGCTAGGTGGCACGGGGCCCGACGATGATCGGCACATGGCCCCTGATCCCTCGTCGCTCCGCGACCCGATGACCCGCTCCCGCTCGCGACGCGAGCCGGCCCCGCTCGACCAGATCCCGGTCTGGGACGGCTTCGTCGCGGATCCGCCGGCAACGCCCGCCGGCGATCCGCCGGCGGGACTCGACGCGCTCCTCGGCGGGCTGAACCCGGAGCAGCTCCGCGCCGTCACGCATGGCGAGGGCCCGCTCCTCGTCGTGGCAGGCGCGGGAACCGGCAAGACCCAGGTGATCACCCGCCGGATCGCCTGGCTGATCGCCACCCGGCGCGCCCGGCCGTCGGAGATCCTCGCCCTGACGTTCACGGAGAAGGCCGCCGCGGAGATGCAGCTCCGCGTGGACCAGCTCGTCCCGTACGGCTACACGGACACGACGATCGGGACGTTCCACGCGTTCGGGGATCGGCTGATCCGCGAGTACGCGCTGGAGCTCGGGCTGCCGTCGGATGTCCGCGTCCTGAGCCGGGCCGAGGTCGTCATCTTCCTGCGCGAGCACCTGTTCGCGTTCGAGCTGGAGCGCTACCGGCCGCTCGGCGACCCGACCCGATTCCTCGGCGCTCTCGCCACGCTCTTCAGCCGGTGCAAGGACGAGGACGTGTCACCGGCGGCCTATCTCGCCCACGCGGAGGCACTGGCCGCCGCGGCCGCCGCGGCTCCCGAGGACGCGGCGCTCGCGGAGGAGGCCGGGCGGCAGGCGGAACTGGCGGCCGCGTTCGCCCGCTACCAGGAGCTGCTCGTCGCCAACGGCTGCATCGACTTCGGGGATCAGGTCGCGCTCGCGCTTCGCCTGGTGCGCGAATCGGCGGCCGCGCGGGCGGACATCCAGGCTCGGTTCCGGTACGTCCTCGTCGATGAGTTCCAGGACACGAACCGGTCGCAGTCGGCCCTGGTCTCGATCGTCGCGGAGGCCCATCGCAACCTGACCGTGGTCGGGGACGATGACCAGTCCATCTACCGGTTCCGGGGCGCCGCGATCAGCAACATCCTCGGCTTCCGCGATCAGTACCGCTCGGCCCGGACGATCGTGCTCCGGCGCAACTATCGCTCGCGGCCGGCGATCCTCGACGTCGCGCGGCGCCTCGTCCGGTTCAACGATCCGGACCGGCTCGAGGTCCGGGCGGGGATCAACAAGCAGCTCGTCGCGGAGCGGGCCACCGATCCGGCGGGGCGGACCGTCCGGCTCGAGACGCACCCATCGGGCGGCGACGAGGCGGACCGGATCGCCGCCGAGATCGCCGGGCGGATCGGGTCCGGCACCCGGCCCCGCGACATTGCGGTTCTGGTCCGCGCCAACGGCCACGCGGACCCGATCCTGCGCAGCCTCGATGCGGCCGGAGTCCCGTGGCGCTTCTCGGGCACGTCGGGGCTCTACGCCCGGCCCGAGATCCGGCGTCTCCTCGCGTTTCTCCGCGCGATCGCCGACCTCGGATCCTCGGTCGACATCTATGCGGTCGCGACGGGCGAGCCGTACCACCTCGGCGGCGAGGACCTCACCGCGATCGTCACGAGCGCCCGGCGGCGTCACCGGTCGCTGTGGGAGGTGCTCGAGGAGCTCGATCGGCAGCCGGGCCTGCTCCGGCTCGCCCCGCCGACGCGGGCGGCGGTGACCCGCCTCGTAAAGGACCTCCGGGAGCTCTCGACGCTGGCCCACGAGCGCCCCGCGGGCGAGGTGCTCTACGACTTCCTGCGTCGCTCGGGGACGCTCGGTCGCCTGGCCGGGGAAGAGTCGCTCGGGGCGGAGGAGCAGCTCCGCAACGTTGCCCGCTTCTTCGACATCGTCCGCAACCAGTCGGCGCTCCTCGTCGACGACCGGGCGACCTTCGTCGCCCGGCACCTCCAGACGCTGATCGACGCCGGCGACGACCCGGCCACGGCCGACCTCGATCCTGACGCCGATGCGGTGGCGGTCCTCACGGTCCACAAGGCGAAGGGGCTCGAGTTCCCGATCGTGTACCTGCCGGGGCTCGTGGCGGGTCGATTTCCGATCGCCGGTCGGCGCGACCCGCTGGCGCTGCCTGCGGTGCTCGGCGACCCGGCCGATGCCCCGGACGAGGAGGTCCAGTTGCGGGAGGAGCGGCGGCTGTTCTACGTGGCCCTGACCCGGGCCCGGGACGAGCTGATCCTGTCCCACGCCGTGGACTACGGCGGGGTCGGCGTGCGGCGCCTGTCGCCGTTCGTGCTCGAGGCGCTCGACCTGCCCCCGACCGAGGTGGACCCGGCGGTCCGTTCGGCGACGGCGATGGAGCGGATCGCGGCTGCTGCCGCGACCCCGGTCGCCGCCCGCCAGGCCGCCCCACGGCCCCCGACCGAGGAGCCGCTGACCCTGTCGTTCTCGGGGATCGACGCGTACCTGAGCTGTCCGCTCCAGTACAAGCTCGGCCATGTCGTCCGGGTGCCCGTGCCACCCCACCACGCGATGATCTACGGCTCGGCCCTGCATCGCGCCGTGCAGGAGTTCCATCGTCGCCACGCCCGTGGCGAGGTGATGAGCGAGGCGGAGCTCGACGCGGCGCTCGAGGCTGCCTGGATGAACGAAGGGTTCCTGTCGCGGGAGCACGAGGACGCGCGGCTCGAGGCCGGGAGGGCGACCCTCCGACGCTTCCGGGCCGCGCAGCTCGAGCCGGGCGCGGTGATCCCGGCCTATGTCGAGCGCGAGTTCAGCTTCTCGCTTGGGGGCGACCGGATCCGGGGTCGCTGGGACCGGGTCGACATCGAGCCGGCGGATCCGGCGGCAGGGTCGTCCGCGGTCGGGACGCCCGACCCGAGCCCCCATGCCGACACCGTGGCCCCGATGCTCGAGCTGCTCGGGCGCGAGCGGGTCACGATCACGGACTACAAGACGAGCGACGTCCGCGATCCCGCCAAGGCGCGCCAGCGGGCGCGGGAGTCGCTCCAGCTCCAGATCTACGCGATGGCCTACGAGGCGGTCACCGGACGCCTCCCCGACGCGGTCCAGCTTCACTTCCTCGACACCGGCGTGACCGGCCGGGCCGAGGTCGACCCGAGACGCCTGGCGAAGGGCCGGGAGCGGATCGCGGCCGCGGCCGCCGGGATCCGCGCGCGCGAGTTCACGCCCCGGCCGGATCGGAACACCTGTGGCTACTGCCCGTTCCGGGCGATCTGCCCCTCGAGCGTCGCGACGTGATGGGCGCCGTGGGCGGCGTCAGGGCGATCACGTTCGACTTCGGCAACACCCTGGCCCCGGTCGGTCGGGCGGCTCTCCGGCAGGTCGTCGAGCGGACCGCCGACGCGGTCTGCGGTCGATGGGCGGACCTCGACCGGGCCGAGTTCCTCGCGACGTGGGACGAGGAGCGGGAGCGCCAGTTCCGCGAGGAGGTGCCCCGGTTCCGCGAGGTCGACCTCGCGCAGCGTCTCGTCCGGATCATCGCGAGGCTGCGAGGCGCGATGGCCGCGCCCGGCCCGGACGAGCGCTGGGACGACGCGCGAGCCGCGACGCTCATCGACCCGGCTGACATCGCGTGGGCAGTCGACGCGTACAGTGCCGCGTTCGTGGACGGCCTGCCGCCCGCACCGGGCGTCCACGGCCTCCTCGTCCGGCTCGCCGCGACCCGCGACCTGGCCATCCTGAGCAACTGGCCCCTCGCTGCGACGATCGACCGCTACGCCGACGCCCATGGCTGGACTCCGCATCTCCGGGCCATCGTCGTCAGCCAGCGGGTCGGCACGATCAAGCCGCATCCGGCGATCTTCGCGGCAGCTCGATCGGCGCTCGGCGACCCGGATCCGAACGCCATCCTCCACGTCGGCGACGACTGGGCGGCCGACGTCGTCGGCGCAGCCACCGCGGGCTGGCGAACCGCCTGGCTCCCGGACCGGCCGGCCGATTCGCCGCTCCCGACCAGCGAGCGCGACGACTCGGTTCGGCCCGACATCGTCCTGGGTGCCATCACCGAGCTCGAGGCCGCGCTGGCGGCGCCGGCCGGCTCTCGATAGGGCATTCGCCCCAGTTGGCCGCGGGCCTCCCGGGTGCGAGGATGCACCGCCCGCCGGATCGGCGTCCAGATCCGTCAACTTCCTCTCGGGCACGGAGGGCCAGATCGCCGATGGGCGGAGATCCGCCGCATGGTGGCGCGAGTCGCGCTGACGCGCCAGGCACCGCCAGGTCCCTGGCCGTCCTCGTCGTCGACGACGAGGTGGGGGTCCGGGACCTCATGGCCCAGGTCCTCGGCCGGGCCGGCCACGATGTCGCGACCGCCGCGAGCGGCCGGGAAGCGCTCCGACTCATTGCCGGAGGCCAGGCGAGGCCCTCCGTCCTGGTCACCGACATCGAGATGCCGGAGATGACCGGAATCGAGCTCGCGGCCCGGGTGCTCGCCCTGCGGCCCGCCATCCGGATCGTGATGATGACTGCCAGCCCGGAGCGGGCGGAAACCGCCCGCGGCCACCCCTCGATCGTGGACCGCGTGCTCCTCAAGCCGACGAGCGATGCGGAGCTGCTCGACGCCGTCCAGCCCGCCTCCGGCCGCGCCGTCGTCAGGTGAGCGTCGACGAGGTCGACGCCTGGCCGGATGACCGGTGGCCGGACGTCGAGGCCGAGCCCCTAGACTTCCTCGTGATGGAAGCGCGTGACCGGATGGCGAACCTGGGCTTCTTTGCCGCCGCCGGGATTGTCTGGATCCTTGTGGCCCTGGTGGTCACGACGCGCGATCCCAGGATCGACGCGACGGCCGGGTATGTGGGCGCGGTCCTGATGGGGCTGGCGGTCGGGCTGACGTCGATCCCCCTCTTCTGGCTCGGTGTCTTCGCCCGGCATCGCAGGATCGCCTATCGTGGCGACTGGACGCGAGCGCTCCGGCGCGGCGGCTGGGTCGCGATCGTCACGGCCGTGTTCGTGATCCTGCGGCTGCAACAGGGCTTCGTCCCCGCCATCGCGCTCCTCATCCTGGCCCTTGTCGTCATCGCCGAAGCCACCCTCTCCGTCGAGCGCTGAGGCAGCGACGGACGGCGGTCGCCACGCCCTCGGAGGTTCCGTGTCCGGTCCCGTCACTGACAACGCATCCGTCGGCGACACCTCGATGCCGCTCGCCGCGTTTACCCCGGCGGGGCCCCATGCCGACGTGAAGGCGCGCCTGGCCGCCGCGATCGATGCCGCTTCCGACGAGATCGTCGACCTGTCCCATCGGATCCACGCCAACCCCGAGGTCGCGTTCGAGGAGGTCCGGGCGGCAACCTGGGTCGGCGAGGCCCTGCGCGCCCACGGGTACGAGGTCGAGCATCCGGTGGGCTCGCTCGCGACCGCGGTGAGGGGGATTCTCCGCGGTGGCGCCGGCGGAGGCGGCGGTCGGAGCGGCCCCCGGATCGCGATCCTTGCCGAGTACGACGCCCTGCCGGGGCTCGGCCACGGCTGCGGGCACAACACGATGGCCGCGTCCGGGGTCGGCGCCGCGATCGCGCTCGCGTCGATCGCGGACGAGCTCCCCGGCGAGGTCGTGTTCCTGGGCACGCCCGCCGAGGAGCGGGGGAGCGGCAAGAAGACGATGATCGACGACGGCCTCTTCGATGGCGTCGACGCCGCCCTGCTGTTCCATCCGTGCGACCGCAACCACGTCGAATCCCACCCGCTCGCGTCGGAGGACGTCGACGTCGTGTTCCACGGGCTCCAGGCGCATGCCGCAGCCGACCCGTGGAAGGGTCGCAACGCCCTCGACGCGATGGTCCTCCTCTTCAGCTCGGTCGGGCTGTGGCGGCAGCAGCTTCGGCCCGACGCCCGGGTCCACGGGATCATCCAGGAGGGCGGTACCGCGGCCAACATCATCCCGGACCGCACCCGCGCCTGGTTCATGATCCGGAGCCCGGAGCAGGACCACTACGAAGAGATGAAGGCGCGATTCCGAGCGCTCGTCGATGCCGCCGCCCTCGCCACCGATACGACCGCCGAGGTGGCGTTCAGCGGCGGCGCGACGACGATGAAGCCGAACGCCACGCTCGAGGCGCGGTGGGTCGCCAACGCGGCCGCGTACGGGATCGTGGACGCCGGCCCGGACCCCAACTCGGGCAGCACGGACATGGGCAACGTCAGCTGGGTCTGCCCGACGATCCACCCGGAGCTCGCGATCGCGCCGGAGGGCACGCCCGGCCATTCCATCCGGTTCCGCGACGCCGCTGCCACGCCGGCTGCCGATCGGACGACCCTCGTGGCCGCGACCCTGGTCGCACAGGTCGCCTACGAGCTGTTCGCCGACCCGGAGCTCGTCGCCGCGGCGTGGCGAGACTTCCGCGGGGGCTGAGCACCGGAACGCCCGGGGGCGAGTGCTAGGATGGCCGCGGCGCGCCCCGCTGGACGCTGGTTCGCGAACCGGCGGCGCCCCAACGAGATGACGAGCACCGCCGGACGCCGTACGAGCGGCGCCGCGATCGTCTCCGGAGGAGCCCGTGGCCGAGCGCCCCCACGACCCCCAGGATTCGCCGAACCCGTCCGCCCCGGTCGACTTCGCCCGGCTCAATGGCTGGGACCGCGAGTGGGAGACCTTCAGCGACTTCGACCTCCCGACGTACGTCGGCCCGACGACGTTCATGAACCTGCCGTGGATCACCGACCCCGCCGAGCTCCGCGCTCGCGAGGTCGATGTGGCGATCATCGGCGCGCCGTTCGACGACGCCGTGAGCCACCGGCCGGGCGCTCGCTTCGGCCCGCGCGCGATCCGCGAGGCCCAGTACACCTCGGGCTCGGTCCACTCGCTGCAGCTCGGCGTCGAGCCGTTCGAGATCCTCAACGTCGTCGACGCGGGGGACGCGAACATCGTGCCGGCGTGGATCGAGCGCGGCCACGCCCTGATCCACCGCAAGGTCCGCGAGGTCGCGGCGACCGGCGCCATCCCGATCGTCCTCGGTGGCGACCATTCGATCACCTGGCCGAGCGCCACCGCGATCGCCGAGGTCCGCCGTCCCGGCAGCATCGGGATCGTCCACTTCGACGCCCACGCCGACACCGCAAGCGACGACTGGGGCGTCCTCGCCGGGCACGGGACGCCGATGCGCCGCCTGATCGAGTCGGGAGCCGTCCTGGGCCGGAACTTCGTCCAGGTCGGGCTGCGCGGCTACTGGCCGCCGATGGAGACGTTCGCCTGGATGCAGGAGCACGGCCTGCGCTACCACTTCATGACCGAGGTCGAGGAGCGCGGCGCCGAGGCGGTCATCGACGACGCGATCGCCGAGGCGCTCGACGGACCCGACGCGATCTACCTGAGCCTCGACATCGACGTCGTCGATCCGGGCCTCGCGCCCGGCACCGGCACGCCCGAGCCCGGCGGCTTCATCACCCGCGAGATCCTCCGCGCGATCCGCCGGGTCGTCGGCAAGGTCGAGCTGGCCGGGATGGACATCGTCGAGGTCGCGCCGCCCTACGACCACGCCGAGGTGACGGCGATGATCGCCAACCGGGCGGCGCTCGAGGCGATCAGCGCGCTCGCGGTCAAGCGCCAGGCGGGCGGCGCGGTCCGGTTCGCCGGACCCGGCACGAGCCCGACGCGACCGGCCGGATGACGGCCTCGCGGTCGCGGTCCGAAGAGCCGGTCGAGACGCGCGCCCGCGCCCTCGCCCGCCTCTACGACCTCGACCTGGTCGAGGACCCCGGCGACCTCGACCTCTACCTGGCCCTGGCGGCCCGCACCGGAGGGCCGATCCTCGAGATCGCCGCGGGAACCGGCCGGCTCGCCGTCCCGCTCGCCGCGGCAGGCCACGAGGTCAGCGCGGTGGACCTCGATCCGGCCATGCTCGAGCGCGCGTACGCCCGCGGGCGGGCGGCGGGGCGCGACGCCGGCGCGCGCCTGGAGCTCATCGAGGCGGACCTCCTGGACCTCGAGCTCCCGACCGCCGGAACCTTCCACCTCGCGTTCCTCGCCCTCAACTCGCTGTTCCTGCTCGCGACCCGTGATTCCCAGTCGCGCGCGGTCACGACCCTCGCCCGCCACCTCGCCCCCGGCGGGATCGCGGTCGTCGACGTCTGGCTGCCCGATGCCTCCGACCTCGCCCGGTTCGACGGCCGCCTCCTCCTGGAGTACGTCCGGGACGAGCCCGAGAGCGGCCGCGAGGTCACGAAGATGGCGGCGGCTCGTCACGATCCGGCGACCGCCACGGTGGATCTGACCGCCATCTACGAGGAGGCGGCGCCGGGAGATCGCCCGGTCCGCTGGATCCGGCGCGACGCCCTGCGCCTCGTCGGCGCCGATGAGCTGCGGGCGATGGCGAGCGCCGCCGGCCTGGTCGTCGACGAGCTCGCCGGCGGCTACGGCCTCGAACCGCTCGGGCCCGGCAGCGAACGCGCCATCCTGATCGCCCGCCGACCGTGACGGGAGGTCCGCCGGCGCTCGACCGGGACCTCCGGGTCCGATGGTGGATCCGACCGGCTTGCTACACTCGGGCCGATGGCATCGAGTGATCAGACGCGCCTGCTCCTCGTGGAGGACGTCCCGCAGGTCGCCCAATACATCCGCGGCCTCCTGAATTCGCAGAACGCCGTCAAGCTCCTCGACACCCTGAGCGACGGCAGCAAGGTGCTGCCCCAGGTTCAGCAGCTCCGGCCCGACGTCGTCCTCGTCGATGCCCTGCTCCAGGGCCGGGTGAAGGGCCTCGCGCTCGCCGAGCAGATCGCCGGTGCCGGCTTCGGCATCCCGGTCATCGTCCTGACCGTCCCCCAGAACCCGGTGTCGGTCGACCCGGCGAAGGGGATCCACGGCGTCCTCGCGATGCCGTTCTCGGGCTTCGACCTGATGAACCGGATCGCCCAGGTCCGCAAGGACTTCGCGGCGCTGTCGACCACTGGCTCGTCGAAGATCTACTCCGTGTTCGCCCCGAAGGGCGGCGTGGGCAAGACGACGATCGCCTTCAACCTCGCGGTCGCGTTCGGGCTGGCCGACCAGCGGACCGTCCTGATCGACGGCAGCCTTCAGTTCGGCGACCTGCGCTCCCTGCTGAAGGTCCCGGTCGACGCTCCATCGATCCTCGATCTGCCGACCGACCGGGTGGCCGAGTCCGATCTCCAGGATGTCCTGTGGCGCGACCCGTCCGGGATCGACATCCTGCTTGCGCCGCCGCGGGTCGAGATGGCCGAGATGGTCACCACGCGCGACATCGACAAGATCCTCTCGATCCTGCGCCGGGTCTACAGCTCGATCGTGATCGACATGTCGTCCGCGCTCAACGACATCAACCTCTCGTTCCTCGACCTGTCCGACACGATCGTCGAGATCGTGACCTACGACTCGACGACGATCCACAACACGATCGCGGTCGCCGATGCGTTCCGGATGATCGGCTACCCCGCGTCCAAGGTCCGTTACCTCGTCAACCGGGCGGACTCGCCGGGCGGGATCGATCCGGGTGACCTCGAGCGGGCCCTCGGACGGGTGCCCGAGCACCGCGTCGTCAGCGACGGGTTGCTCGTGGTCCAGTCGAACAACGAGGGCGTCCCGTTCGTCCTGGCCAATCCGGCCGCACCGGTCAGCCAGGACATCCACCGGATCGTCGGCGAGCTCCTCGGCGCGGGTGGGCTCCGGGCGGCGGCGGCGGCGGCCGGCAGGCGCTAGGCTCGGTCGATGTCCGACCCGCGCCCGATCGGGGTCTTCGATTCGGGGGTCGGCGGCCTCACGGTCCTCCGCGAGATCCTCCGACGCTCTCCCCACGAGTCCACGATCTATCTCGGCGACAACCTCCGGGCCCCGTACGGGATCCGGAGTGACGATGAGGTCCGGGCCTTCTCGATCGAGGCCCTCGATGAGCTTGCCGCGCGGGACGTCAAGGCGATCGTCGTCGCCTGCAACACCTCGACCGCGGTGGCCCTCGGCGACTTCCGGCGGCGGTACGACCTGCCGATCCTGGGCGTCGTCCGGCCGGGCGCGGTGACCGCGAGCCTCACCACGCGCAACCGCCGGGTCGGCGTGATCGCGACGCCGGCGACGGTCCGCTCCCACGCCTACTTCAATGCCATCAAGGACGAGAACCCCGCGGTCGAGGTCTACGAGCACGCGACGCCGGCCTTCGTCCCGCTCGTCGAGGCCGGGCGCCTCGGCGGCGAGGACGTCGAGCAGATCGTGGCCGATTCGCTCGCCCCGCTGCTCGGCCATCGTGACGCCGAGGGCGAGTTCATCTTCCCGCTCCCGGCATCGGCGCGGATCGACACGCTCCTGCTCGGGTGCACCCACTACCCGCTCCTGCGGCCGGTGATCGCGCGGGTCGCGGGTGAGCGGGTCGCGATCGTCGACTCCGCCACGGCCACCGCGTCCGCCCTCGTCGAGCTGCTTGCGATCAACGGCCTGGAGGCGCCCGGCACGACCCGCGGCACGGCGGCGGACGCGGGAGCCGCCGGTCACGACCGGCCGGACGAGACGGCCGCTCCCACCAGCCACGTCCAGCTGACGACCGGCGACGTGGACGCCTTCCGATCGGTGGCCGAGCGGATCTTCGGCGAGGCCTTTCCGGATGTCGGCTCGGTCGACGTTGCAGCGGTGCCGTCGTGAGCGGCGGCCGCGATCGAGGCGGACCGGCCTGGCGCGATGACCGCGTCTGGCAGGCGGGGTTCCTCGTCGGCTCGGCGATCGGGGCGGCGGCGACGGTGCTCGGCCGGCGCGCGGAGAAGGTGGCTCGCCGGGGCCTCGTCGACTGGCCCGCCGCGGAGCGCGTGGCGGTCGCCCGCCTGCGATCCGCGCCCGGCGCCCTCACCGCGGCCGAGCTCCTCGCGTCGGAGGCGTCGTACGCGGCGGCGATGGAGCGAATCGTGCCGCGCCTCTCGGCCGCCCTCGGGACGGAGCTTCCGGGCGTCGTCGAGCGCTCCGCCGTCGTCGATCGAGCGGGCTGGGTCCACGCCAACGTCGCCACCTTCGCCCAGCTGATCGGCCAGCTCGAGACCGAGCTCCTCGACCAGGTGGTCCCCAGCGGCGGCGGCCTCGCCAAGGCGACGATGGCCCTCGCCAACCGCTGGGTGACGACCCGCCAGCTCGGATTCCTCCTCGGCTTCATGGGATCCAAGGTCCTCGGCCAGTACGACCTCGCCCTCCTCAGCGCCGAGGCGACCCCGGGCAAGCTCCTCTTCGTCGAGGAGAACATCCGCCAGACCGCGAAGGCTCTCGATGTCCCGCTCGAGCCGTTCCGGACCTGGATCGCCCTTCACGAGACGACCCACGCCTTCGAGTTCGAGGCCCATCCGTGGCTCCGGCCGTACCTCGCCGAGCGCCTCGAGCGCCAGCTCCGACTCTTCGGCAAGGAGGCCAGCGGACTCGGCCGGGAGGCGCTCAGGAGTCTCGGCCGGGCGATCCGCGGCGAGGGACCTGGCGTCGAGCACTGGATGGAGGCGCTCATGACCGACGAGCAGCGCACGCTCTTCCGCGAGACGCAGGCGGTGATGAGCCTCCTCGAGGGGTTCAGCGACTACGTGATGGACGAGGTCGGCCGGGATCTCGTACCGGGCGTCGAGCGGATCAGCGCCAAGTTCCACGAGCGGCGCCAGGCGAGGAAGTCGCCGTTCGAGCGGGCGGTGATGCGCCTGACGGGCCTCGACGTGAAGATGGAGCAGTACGCCAAGGGTGAGGCGTTCGTGTCGGCGATCGCGGCGGCCGGGGGTCCGGCGGCGCTCAACCGGCTGTGGGCCGGGCCGGAGACGCTGCCGCGCCATGGCGAGATCGACAACCCTGCGGCGTGGATCCAGCGCGTCGGCGGGATGTCGCCCGCGTGACCGGCCGATGAGCGCCGAGGAGATCCGCCGGACCGTCGGGCCGGGCTCGGGCCCGGGCGGCGCACCGACCGCGATCGCGCTCTCGCCCATCCTGTCCGCCCGCTACCGGGCGCAGGATCTCGAGCGGATCCGGGCGGCGGCGCCGGGCGCCCGGATCGTGACGCTGTCGCGCGAGGGCCTGACGGACGAGCCGGTCGAGGACGTGGAGGTCCTCCTCCGTGGCTGGCTGTCGTCGGAGGTCTTCGACCGGTTGCTCGCCCGGGCGCCGCGCCTCCACTACGTCCACTCGGCCTCGGCCGGCGTGGAGCGGGCCCTGACCCCGGCCGCCCGCGAGCGCGGGGTCGTGATCACGAACGCCCGCGGGGTCTTCTCGCGGCCGATCGCCGAGTACGTCCTGATGATGATCCTGGCGGTCAGCCGCCGGCTGCCCGGGCTGCTCGAGCTCCAGCGCGAGCGGACGTGGCAGCCGCTCGAGGGGGTCGAGCTGCGCGACGTGACGGTCGGCATCGTGGGCCTGGGCTCGATCGGCCGGGCGGTGGGGGCGCTGGCGACGGCGTTCGGCTGCCGGGTGGTCGCGGTCCGGCGCCGCTCCGACGGCGGTCCGGCCAGCCTGGCCGACGACGAGACCCGCTCGTTCGGCGAAGTGATGCTCGATCGGGTCGGCGGCCCGGAGTCGATCCCACGCCTGCTCTCGGAGTCCGACTTCGTCGTCCTGGCCGCGCCCCTCACGCCCGAGACCGAGAACATGATCGACGAGGGGGCGCTCGCGATGATGAAGTCGTCGGCGTGGTTGATCAACATCGCCCGCGGCCGCCTCGTCGACGAGCGGGCCCTGCTCGATGCGCTCCGCGCCGGCCGGATCGGCGGCGCCGTCCTCGACACCTTCCGCGACGAGCCGTTGCCGCCGACCTCGCCGTTCTACGACCTCGAGAACGTGATCCTGACCCCCCACACCTCGTGGTCGAGCGGGCGCGTCCTGGATCGCAGCGTCGAGCTGTTCTGCGACAACCTCCGCCGCTATGCCGCCGGCGAGCCGCTCCTGAACGTCGTGGATCCCACCGCCGGGTACTGACCCGCGGCGCGAACGGCACACGGCCACAACCCCCCGCCGCCGCGCAACCCAGCCCGACCTGCCCGCGGTGGCCTCGCCCACGGTGGCCTCGCCCGCGGTGGCCTGGTCGGCCACATCCTCGCCCGCGGTGGCCTCGCCCGCCGCGTCGTTCACTGGGTGAACCATCGCGACGCGGATCGCGGCGGCTGCAGCCGTGCCTGCTGGATCTGGGTCATTGGATGACCGAGATCGACGGGTTGGGCGCGCTTCGGCCGGCTCGCGGGCTCTCGCGGGACCCATCACGTCTCGTTGGCTCACCTGGTGAACGCGCAGGTCGGATCCGTTCACCGGGTGACCGTTGACCGTGACCCCGGCGCGGATCGGCAAGGTGAAGCGGCTCGCGGCCGCGCCGTCGGGATCGCGGCGGGCGCGATCCCGGATAGCATCGCACCATGCAGATCGCCATCGTCGGGCTTGCCGGATCGGGCAAGACGACCGTCTTCAACACGCTGACCCGGGGCCACGCCGAGACCGGCGGGTTCGGCGGGATGGAGCTCCACGTCGGGGTCGTCAAGGTGCCCGACGAGCGGCTCGACAAGCTGGCCGCCATCTTCAAGCCGAAGAAGATCGTCCAGGCCGACGTCACCTACGTCGACCTGCCGGCGCCGCCGGCCTCGAGTGACGGCCGTGTCGGGACGGAGGACCTGCCGGCCGAGCACCTGGCCCGCCTCCGCGACTCGGACGCGCTCCTCCACGTCGTGCGCGCCTTCGAGGATCCCAACAACCCGCATCCCGAGGGCTCGGTCGACCCCGCCCGCGACCTCGACCGCCTCGACACGGAGTTCCTCCTCGCGGACCTCGCCCTCGTCGAGCGGCGGCTCGAGCGGCTCAAGAACAGCGGCCGCCACGGCACCGCCGCCGAGAAGGAGGCCGCCGAGCGCGAGGAAGCGGTCATCCGCCGCATCAAGGCGGGCCTCGAGCAGGGATTGCCGATCCGCGACCTCGGGCTCGACGAGGACGACGAGAAGCCGATCCGGGGGTTCCGGTTCCTGACCCAGAAGCCGGTCCTGGTCCTGCTGAACATCGGCGAGGGCGACATCGCCGGGGCGGGGGAGCGGGTGGCGGCCCTGGCGAAGGCCTACGACCACCGCCATGCGCTGGTCGACGCGCTGTCCGCCCGGATCGAGATGGAGCTCGGTGAGCTCGAGCCCGACGAGGCCGCGGTGTTCATGGAGGAGCTCGGCATCGCCGCGTCGGGCCTCGACCGCGTGATCGAGCTCAGCTACCGGCTGCTCGGGCTGATCTCGTTCCTGACCGCGGGACCCGACGAGGTCCGGGCCTGGCCGATCCGCGACGGGTCCAACGCCGTCGAGGCTGCCGGTGCGATCCACAGCGATCTTGCGAAGGGCTTCATCCGGGCCGAGACCGTCGCCTACGAGGAGCTCCTCGGCTTCGGGTCGATGGCCGAGGCCAGGAAGGCCGGCCGGCTCCGCTCGGAGGGCAAGACCTACCGCGTCAAGGACGGCGACGTGGTGGAGATCCTCTTCAGCAAGTAGGGCGGCCCCGTGGCCGGGGTGTCTCAGCGCTCGCGAACGT
This sequence comes from Candidatus Limnocylindrales bacterium, assembly GCA_035699725.1. Classification (GTDB taxonomy): domain Bacteria; phylum Chloroflexota; class Limnocylindria; order Limnocylindrales; family CSP1-4; genus CF-46. The sequence continues at coordinate 16,906 of DASSPG010000014.1, forward strand.
TCTCGCCGGTCGGGTCGAACTCGGCCACGACCGCCCGATAATCCGCGCCCCGCTCGTCGTCCGGCGACTCCGAGCCGTCGTCGATCGCCACGAGGAAGTTGTCCTCCTCGACCAGGGACACGTTGACCGCGGCCGTCAGGCGATCGTCGGAGACGAAGACGAAGCCGTGCTCGCGCTCCAGCTCGACCGCGATCGACTCGATCAGCGTATCGTGCTCGAACTGGTCCTGGATGCGCGTGCGGATCGACTGGACGATCTCGAAGAACTCGTCCGGGTCCATCTCGTCGTCGCGGACGAGGAGGACGTCGGAGAAGATCTCCTCGTCGCCCTCATGGAGTTCGTAGAAGTACACGCCGGCTCCGGTCGGGAAGGGATGGGATGGACCGTCAGTATCGCACGGGACCGGCGCCCCGCCGGCCGGCCGACCGATGATCGATCCAGCCGACGGGACCGGCGTCGACGGACCGGCCGGACCAACGGTCGTCGTCGTCGGCTCGGCTTCGCGCGACCTGGCCGAGGATGATCCGCGGGGCTGGCGCCTCGGCGGCGGCGTCTCGTACAGCGCCCTGACCACTGCCCGCCTCGGCCTTCCGACGGCGGCGATCGTCGGCGTCGACGAGACCGCCGCGACCGCCTCGGAGATCGACCTCCTGCGCGAGGCGGGCGTCGAGGTCCACCTCGTCCACCTCGCGCACGGGCCGGTCTTCGTCAACATCGAGCGGCCGGAGGGCCGCCTCCAGCTGTGCGGCGACCACTCCGATCCGATCCCGGTCGCCGACGTGCCGGACGCCTGGCGCGCCGCGCCGGGCTGGATCCTCGCTCCGGTGGCGGCCGAGCTGCCGCCCGCCTGGGCCGACGTCCCCTCGTCCGAGGCGATCGTCGCCGTCGGCTGGCAGGGGCTTCTCCGCGAGCTCGAGGCGGGCCAGCCGGTGCGTCACGTCACACCCCGACCGGATCCGATCGTCCGCCGCGCCGACCTGGTCGGCCTGTCCCGCGACGACGTGGATCGGGACGTCGCCCTCGCCGACCTGTACGGCCTCCTCCGACGCGGAGCGTCCCTGGCGGTGACGCAGGGCGACCAGGGCGGCCTGATCGTCCATGGCGCCCACGGTGACCATGAGGCCGCCCTCGAGCTCCGCCACTACCCGGCGGTCCCGAGCCGTGCCGCGGTCGACCCGACGGGCGCCGGCGACGTGTTCCTCGCCGCGCTCGCCGCGGCCCGGATCGAGCCGCGCCTGGTCGGCGGCCGGATCGGGCAGGGCTTCGACCTGCTCCTGGCCGCGGCCGCGGCGTCACTCGTGCTCGAAGGGCCGGGGATGTTCGGCGTGCCGGAGCGGAGTGCGGTGCGGGACCGGATGCGCGAGGCGCTGCCGCGCCGATCGGCCGCGGGTCACGAGGCCTGAGCAGGGTCTAGCCGCGCGGCGCGAGCCCCGTCGTTCCGCGAACCTCGAGCTGGACCGGCACGACCCGATGGGCCGCGACGGTGCGGCGACCCGGGGACACATCCACGGTCACGTCGCCGGCCGACGCGGCCGCGCGCGCCGCGATCTCGTCGGTCAGGTGCGCGACGGCCCAGCGACCCATCTCGACCGTCTCCTGGCGGAGCGTCGTGAGCGCCGGCTCGACGTAGGCGGCGAGCGCGACGTCGTCGAACCCGACCAGGCTGACATCGTCGGGCACGCGGAGGCCCGCCCGTCGGATCGCGCGCATCGCCCCGATCGCCATCAGGTCGTTGTAGCCGACGACGGCCGTCGGTCGCGGGTCGAGGGCCAGAAGCTCCCGCATGGCGGCCTCGCCGCCGGTGACCGTCGGCGCGCCGTGGGCGATCGAGAGCGCGGCGCCGAGACCGCTCTCCGCGAGTGCCGCCCGGACGCCGGCCACCCGATCCGGGGCGTCGAGGTTGCGCGGGGGCGGCATCAGGTAGCCGAACCGGCGGTGGCCGAGGGCCAGCAGGTGCTGGGCCGCCGTCCGACCGCCGCCGCGGTTGTCGGACACGATCGTCGGCAACCCGACGTCAGGGACCGAGGTGTTCACGAGCACGACCGGCAGCGGGGCCGACGCCAGCCACGCGCTCTGGCGAATCCCGATCGTGCTGGCGGCGATGATCAGTCCGTCGACCCGGCGATCGACGAGGAGCTCGAGGTAGGACGCCTCGCGCTCGGGCTCCTCGCCCGCGCTGCACAGCAGGATCGCGTAGCCCTCGGCGATCGCCGCGTCCTCGACCGCCTTGACCAGTTGCGGGAAGTACGGGTTCTCGATGTCGGTGACGATCAATCCGATCGTCAGGGTCGAGCGCCGCTTCAGGGACCGGGCGACGTCCGACGGCCGGAAGCCGAGCTCGCGCGCCGCCTCCTGGACGCGCTGCTCCGTCTGCGGCCGGGCTCGACCGACACCGGACAGCACGCGGCTGACCGTGGCGGTCGAGACGCCGGCGCGGCGGGCGACATCGGCGATCGTGGTCGCCATCGCCCGCTCAGAAGTGCTTGTTCTCGCCGAGGGGAACCGCGTCCGGGCCCGCCCCGAGCGGCACGGTCGGCGGCTCCTCGCCGGCCTCCTCGCGGCGGGCCAGCATGGCCAGGTCGGCCTGGAGCTCCTCGAGCTCCGATCCGCCGCCCATGAGGGCGTGGAGCTGCTCGGCGTTGAGCTCACCGCGGCGGTACGTCCCGCCGGAGCGGCCGCGGGTCAGGATCGTGAACGAGTCGCCGATCGGCAGCGCATGCTGGACGTTGTGGGTGATGAAGATCACCCCGAGGCCCTTGTTGCGGGCGGCGATCGCGTGGCGCAGCACGAACGCGGACTCCTTGACGCCGAGCGCGGAGGTCGGCTCGTCGAGGATCAGGACGCGGGCCCCGAAGTACTCGGCCCGGGCGATCGCCAGCGTCTGGCGCTCGCCGCCCGACAGTGTCCCGACGAGCTGCTCGGTGTCGCGGACCTCGATGCCGATGTTCTTCATCTCCTCGCGCGCGATCCGGGCGGCCTTGTCGCTGTCGAAGCGGCGGAACGGCCCGAAGCCCACCGTCGGCTCGTTGCCGAGGAAGAAGTTCCGGCTGATGCTCATCAGGGGCATCACCGAGAGGTCCTGGTAGACGGTCGCGATCCCGGCGTCGAGCGCGTCGCGCGGCGACGAGAAGCGGACCGGCTCGCCGTCCACGGCGAGCGTGCCGTCGTCAGGCGGATGGACGCCCGACAGGGTCTTGATCAGGGTCGAC
>DASSPG010000015.1:0-1653 GCA_035699725.1 Candidatus Limnocylindrales bacterium
GGGCCATCCGAGCGGAAGCGTCCTGGGCTTCGGTCGTTACGCCAACTGGTCCCTCGGCGAGATCGCCCGCGCCAATGTCGAGTACCTCGAGTGGCTCGACCGGATGCCGATCGGCCGGCCGTACCGCGACGAGATCGACGCCATCCTCCGGCGGTCCGGCCGGCGCCGGAGCGCGGCGGCGGAGGGCCAGGAGCGGCGCGGCCTGTTCCGGCGCCGCTGACCCTCGGCCCCCCGTCGTCAGTCCCGGCGGGTCGTGTCCACGTGCTTCGCCCCGGAGCGACGCACGACCCATCCGGCGGTCGAGCCCTGGACGATCAGCGTGAACAGGACGACCCCGAACGTGATGCCCTGGATCAGGTCGCGGTTCGGCAGGTCGGCCGGCAGCGACAGGGCGAGGGCGACCGACACGGCGCCGCGCAGCCCGGCCCAGAACAGCACGTGCAGCCACGAGCGCGGGAGCGCATCACCGCCGCGCTCCGGGCTGAGGCGGGCGAGAACGGACGATCCCACCCCGATCACGCCGTACACGACGGCCGCGCGGGCGACCAGGATCGCCACGATCCCCCAGCCGATGGCACCGGCCGCGATGCCCATCGTCTCGGGCGCGATCGACACGCCGACGAGCAGGAACACGCCGGCGGTCAGCAGAAACGCGGCGAACTCCCAGACGATGTCGATCGCCGCGATCGTCCGCTCCGTCAGGTGGTCCCGCGCGAACGCCCCGAACGCCCCGGCCGCGACGAGCGTGGCGATGACGCCGGACAACCCGAGCGCTTCCGCCCCGAGGTAGGCGCCATAGGCGAGCACGACCGTGATCGTCAGCTCGGCGAGGTGGTCCGAGACGCGCCGCACGAGGAGCGCTGCCAGCCACCCGCCGACGCCGCCGATCAGGGCGCCACCGACGACCTTGACGACGAACAGGACGAGCGATCCGCCGGGCGAGCCGCCGCCGTCGAGGACCTCGAGCGCCAGCGCGAACAGGACGATGCCCGTGCCGTCGTTGACGAGGCTCTCCATCTCGACCATCGTCGCCAGCCGCGGATGGACGGCCACGTGCCGGAACGTCGAGAGGACGGCCGCGGGATCGGTCGCCGCGACCATGGCGCCCACGAGGAAGCCTTCGGTGAGGCTCAGCGGAGTCGTGACCGACAGGACCAGCGCCACGATGGCCGCGACGACGACGACGCCGGGGATGGCCAGGACCAGGATCGCCCCGGCCGCGGGTCGCAGGACGCCGAGGTCGGTCCGGAATGCCGCTTCGAAGATGAGCCCGGGCAGGACGATCGCGAGGAGCAGCGCCGGGCTGATCGGGAGCTCGAGATCCGGCCCGACGAAGGCGACGCCGAGACCGAGGAGGACGAGCCCGACCGAAGCCGGCACCGCCGACCGCCCGGCCGCGATCGCGACGACGACCGTGGCGGCGAGGATCGCGAGGAGAAGCCACAGCGGACCGAGCTCGGCCCCGTGCATCAGGCTCCCCGCTCCGGCGTCGACCGGTCCGGGGCGCCGGTCACCACTCCGCTCTGGTCTGCCGGATGTTGATGCTCTGGACGATCCCGAGGCCGACGGCCAGGCTGATCAGCGACGATCCGCCATGGGAGACGAAGGGCAGCGGGATGCCCGTGATCGGCATGATCCCGATCACCATGCCGA
>DASSPG010000016.1:0-9110 GCA_035699725.1 Candidatus Limnocylindrales bacterium
CCGCGTCGCGGGCGTGGACGAGGTCGGGGTCGCGCCGACGTGTGGCGCGGTCGTCGCGGCGGCCGTGATCATGAAGCCCGGCTGCCACCGGATCCCCGGCGTGCGCGACTCCAAGACCCTCTCGATGGCCCAACGCGAGCGGCTCGCGCCGATCATCCGCCAGCGCGCGGTCGCGGTCGGCGTCGGGGCCGCCTCGGTCCGCGAGATCGACCAGCTGAACATCTACCACGCGACCCACCTCGCGATGCGCCGCGCGATCGCCCGCCTCGGCGGCCACGAGCACGTGCTGGTCGACGGCAACCGGATCGCCGGCTTCGAGCAGCAGGTCGGGCCGTACTCGAACATCGTCGACGGCGACGCGAAGGTCTACACGATCGCCTGCGCGTCGGTGGTCGCGAAGGTGGTCCGCGACCGGATGATGACCCGCCTCGCCGCCCGCTACCCCGGCTACGGCTGGGAGCACAACCAGGGATACGCCACGCGCGACCACCGCGACGCCATCCGGGCGATGGGCCTCACCCCGTTCCATCGCCGCTCGTTCCTCGCCCTTCAGCGCACTCTCGCCGGCGACCAGCTCGCGTTCGACATGTTCGGCGACCCCGCGGCCGCGCCCGACACCCACGAGCTGCTCGACCGCGAGGCCGTCCCCGTGATGGCCGACGACGCGATGCTCGACGCCGCCGACCTCGCCCTCCTGGAGCCGGTTGCCGGATAAGCGCGCGGTGAGCGGCCGCGGGTAGGGTCGGCCGGTGCGGACCCAGGCCCAGACACGCGGCGACGATGCGGAGTCGGCCGTGGCCAGCGGGCTCGCCGGCGCCGGCTGGTCGATCCTCGCGCGGAACGTCCGGGCGGGTCGCGGAGAGCTCGACCTCGTCGGGGTCGATCCGGGACCGCCGCGCGAGCTGGTGATCGTCGAGGTGCGGTGGCGGGCGTCGCGCGGGTTCGGGCTGGCCGAGGAAACCATCGACCACCGAAAGCGGGCGCATCTCCGGGCGGCCATCGGGCGACTGCTCGAGGAGGGGCTGCCGGGCGGGGAGGGACTGCCGAGCCTGCCGATTCGGGTCGACCTGGTCGTCGTCGAGCCGGCGGTGCGCCGCGGAGCCAGGCCTCGGATCCGGCACCACCGCGGGATCGCGCTCTGAGCGTGTCCGCGCCGCCGACTTGATCACATGGTCCTGGTCGGACTGCAACGGCGGGAATCCCGGCCTCGGATGAGCGGTCCGAGCGCATCCCACGCTCAGGCCGGCCTCGGACAGCCGCGGAACCGCCAGTTTGACCCTCGCAAGGCTCCGTACGAGTCCCCGGGCGACTGGTCGAGCAGATCGCGGGCGACGGCCGCCTGCGGGGCCCGGCGCAGGCACCGTGCTACACTCCGCCCGGCTCCGGGACCGCCGAAGCCATCACCCCACCCGCGCCGCGGCCAACGTCGAGGCGACGGAGATCACACGCGGACCGTTCCGACCGGGGCGGTGCCGGACCCAGGCCAACCAGCCGAGCGCGCGCCACCCGGCGAGCGATCCTGGCTCGGAGCGACCAGGGACCGGAGACCCGGCGACAGAAGTCCGCGGAGGAACACACCGACAGGAGGCCTCTCCCCGTGCCGAACGTTTCCATGCGGCAGCTGCTCGAAGCCGGCGTCCACTTCGGACATCAGACCCGGCGCTGGAACCCGAAGATGAAGCCGTTCATCTTCGCCGAGCGCAACGGCATCCACATCATCGACCTCGCCCAGACGGTCAAGCACCTCGAGTCGAGCCTCGACTTCGTGCGGGACACCGTCGCTCGCGGCGAGTACGTCCTGTTCGTCGGCACGAAGAAGCAGGCCCAGGAGCCCATCGCCCAGGAGGCGACCCGAGCGGGCCAGCCGTACGTCAACAAGCGCTGGCTGGGCGGCATGCTCACCAACTTCACCACGATCAAGAAGCGGATCTCGCTGCTCGAGCAGCTCGAGGCCCGCCAGCAGGCCGGCGACTTCGAGCGGATGACGAAGAAGGAAGCGGCCAAGCTGACCGACGAGATGAACAAGCTGAGCCTCACGGTCGGCGGGATGCGCAAGATGAAGCGCGTCCCCGGCGCGATCTTCATCATCGACCCGCATCGCGAGCGGATCGCGGTCACCGAGGCGAACAAGCTCGAGCTGCCGGTCGTCGCGACCGGTGACACGAATGTCGACCCCGACGAGATCGACCACATCATCCCCGCCAACGACGACGCCATCCGCTCGATCCGCCTGCTCTGCACGCTGATCGCCGAGGCCTGCATCGAGGGCCAGCAGGAGCGCGCCGCGCGGGCCAACGAGCCCGAGCCCGAGGTCGCGATGGCGGCCGAGCCCGAGTACGACGAGTCGGCTTCGGACGAGCTCGTCGCGGCCCTCGCCGGCGGCAAGGCCCTCACCTTCGAGCCCGACGCCGAGGAGGACGATCTCCTGCCCGGCGCCCGCCCGCCGGTCGTCGCCGACGCGGCGCCCGTCGCCGAGGCCACCCCCGAGGAGATCGCGGCCGAGCTCGCCCGCGAGGCGGCCGAGAAGGAAGAGCCCTCCACCGTCGGCTGACCGGCGCGCCACCGGCCCCGGGCCGCCGGCGCGCACCCGGCGCCGGATCGGGCGGTCACGCCCGGCACGCGGCCCGGCCCCACCCACCACCCTCGCGGGACCGCGTCCCGCCGCAACACGAGCCAGGAGCGAATCGACCACATGGCAGAGATCACCGCGGCAGCGGTCAAGGACCTCCGGGAGCGGACCGGGGCCGGCTTCATGGACTGCAAGAACGCCCTCGTCGCCAGCGACGGCGACGTCGAGAAGGCGGTTGCCCTCCTCCGCGAGAAGGGTCTCGCGGCGGCCGCCAAGAAGGCCGGGCGCGACGCCCGCGAGGGCCTCGTCTCGAGCTACATCCACACCGGCGGCCGCGTCGGCGTCCTGATCGAGGTCAACTGCGAGACCGACTTCGTCGCCCGCACCGACGAGTTCCAGAAGCTTGTCCGCGACCTCGCGATCCAGGTCGCGGGGATGGCGCCGCTCTACGTCGATGCCGAGTCGATCCCGGCCGACGCCCTCGCCGCCAAGCAGGCGGAGCTTCTCGCCGACGAGGCGACCCAGAAGAAGCCCGAGAGCATCCGGCCCCAGATCGTCGAGGGCCAGATCAAGAAGTGGTACTCGCAGGTCTGCCTGTACGACCAGCCGTTCCGCGACGAGGAGCGTTCCGTGCGCGACCTCGTGACCGAGAAGATCTCCACGATCGGCGAGAACATCAAGGTCCGCCGCTTCGTCCGCTACGCGCTCGGGGAGGAGCTGTGAGCGACGCCACCGGTCCGGCCACGAGCGGGCCCTGGTCGGCAGCCGAGGGAACGCTCCGCTACCAGCGGATCCTCCTCAAGCTGTCCGGCGAGGCGCTCCTCGGCGGCCGTCCCTACGGCGTCGACCCGGCCGTCTGCGCGTTCATCGCCCGCCAGGTCGCGGAGGTCCACCGCCTCGGCGTCCAGATCGGGATCGTCGTGGGCGGCGGCAACATCTTCAGAGGTCTCGCCGCAGCCGCCAGCGGGATGGATCGCGCGACCGGCGACTACATCGGGATGCTCGCCACGGTCATGAACGGCCTCGCCCTCCAGGATGCGCTCGAGCGGGCCGGCGTCCCGACCCGGGTGATGAGCGCGATCGCGATGAACGAGGTCGCCGAGCCGTACATCCGGCGGCGCGCCGTGCGCCACATGGAGAAGGGCCGGGTGGCCCTGTTCGTCGCTGGCACCGGCAATCCGTACTTCACGACCGACACCGCGGCCGCCCTGCGCGCCGTCGAGATCGGCGCCGAAGTCCTGCTCAAGGCGACGAAGGTCGACGGGGTCTACGATGCGGACCCGCTGACGAACCCCGACGCGCGGCGCTACGCTGAGCTCGGCTACGGCGATCTCCTGCGCGACCAGCTCAAGGTCCTCGACGCAACCGCGGTCTCGCTCTGCATGGAGAACGACCTCCCGATCGTCGTGTTCGACCTCAATCAACCCGACAACATCACCAGGGTGGCCGCCGGCGAGTCCGTCGGCACCCGGATCTCCGGCGCCGCGGGCGCCACCGGAGGAAGCCGATGAGCAGCGAGACGATCGCCTCCGCGGACCACAAGATGGGTCGTGCGGTCGAGGCCATGGAGCGCGACTTCCAGGCGTTCCGGACCGGCCGCGCCTCGACCGCGCTGGTCGAGCGCCTGATGATCGATTACTACGGCACCCAGACCCCGCTCAACCAGCTGGCCGGGATCAGCGTCCCGGAGGCCCACCAGATCGTGATCCAGCCATGGGACCGCGGCGTCCTCGGCGCGATCGAGAAGGCGATCCAGAAGAGCGACATCGGGCTGATGCCGAATGTCGACGGGACCGTCGTCCGCCTCAACATCCCGCCGCTCACCGAGGATCGGCGTAAGGACCTCGTCAAGAGCGTCCATCGCCGGATGGAAGAGGCCCGGGTCGAGATCCGCAACATCCGCCGCGACGCCGGCGACGACCTGAAGAAGGAGGAGCGCGAGGGCTCCGTCGGCGCCGACGAATCGCGCCGCGAGCACGAGCACCTCCAGAAGACGACCGACCGCTGGATCGCCGAGGTCGATCGCGTCGGGGCTGCCAAGGAGCAGGAGGTCATGGAGGTCTAGTGGCCCGGACGCCCCTCGCCCGCCCGACCGACGCGCCGCCGACGGCGCACCGGCTCGACGACGAGGTCGCCATCGGCCCGGTCCCGGCCGACGCCGCGGTCGTCGAGCCGCTTCTGCCCGCGAACGAGATGCCGCGCCACGTGGCGATCATCATGGACGGCAATCGGCGCTGGGCACGCCAGCAGGGCCTCAACGAGCTCGACGGCCATGCCGCCGGGGTCGAGGCCATCCGGACGCTCCTCCGCCACGCGGTCCGGCGCGGCGTTCCCGTCGTGACCGTCTACGCGTTCAGCCGCGAGAACTGGGCCCGCTCTGATGATGAGGTCCGCGGCCTGTTCGCCCTGCTCGAACAGGCGATCCGGAGCGAGACCGCGGAGCTCAAGGCCCAGGGCGTGCGGATCCGCCTGCTCGGCCGCCAGGACGAGCTGCCCGTCGACACCCGGACCTCGATCGACGCGGCGCTCGCGGAGACGGCCGGCGGCACCCGTCTGCTGCTGAACGTCGCGTTCAACTACGCCGGCCGGACCGAGCTCGTCGACGCGATCCGGCAGATCGTTGCGCAAGGCATCCCCGCCGACGACATCGACGAAGTGACGGTCGGCGACGCGCTCTACACGGCCGGCCTGCCGGACCCGGATCTCGTGATCCGGACCGGCGGCGAGCAGCGCCTCTCCAACTTCCTGATCTGGCAGGCAGCCTACGCCGAGCTCTACACGACCGAGGTCCTCTGGCCGGACTTCGGGGCCGACGCGTTCGACGCGGCGCTGCTCGAGTTCGCCAGTCGGACCCGCCGGTTCGGACGCTGAACGGCTCGCCGCCGCCCCCCGTCGGGATGCTCCGCCAACGCGCGGTCAGCGCCGCCCTCCTGATCCCGCCGCTCGTCGTCGCCCTGCTCGTCGGCGGGCCGTGGATCGTGGCCGTCGTCGCGATCGCGACCGGCCTCGCCGCGCGCGAGGTCTTCTCGCTCCTGACCGCCGCCGGCTACCCCTCCCTGAGCTGGCTCGGCGTCGCGCTCGCGGTCGCGCTGGCGCTCGACGCGGCCGTGGTCCCGGCCATCGATTCGAGCGGCCTGCTCCTGGTCGCGATCGGGGCGATCCTCGCGGCGGTCGGCGCCCTCTCGAAGCGCGATCCCCGCGACGGCCTGCCGACCTGGGTCGCGACCGTGTTCGGCGCGGTGTACGCCGGGCTGCTCGCGTTCATCCTGCGCCTCGGCCACGAGGTGCCGCCGCTCGCCGCGAGCGCCCCCCTCGCCGGCCTCGGTGCCGAGCGGGGCTGGATCGTCCTGCTCGTCCTCGCGGTCTGGTCGTACGACACCGGGGCCTATTTCGTCGGTAAGCGCTACGGCCGGGCCCGCTTCCTCACCCACATCTCGCCGTCCAAGACGTACGCCGGCCTGATCGGCGGGATCGTTGCGGCCACGGTCGTCACCGGGGCCGTCCTGGCCGGGCTCGGCCAGTCGTGGCAGGGGGGGCTGCTGCTCGGTCCGCTCCTGTCGCTCGCCGCCCAGGCCGGCGACCTCGCCGAGTCGATGCTGAAGCGCGCGGCCGGCGCCAAGGATTCGGGGCGGCTGATCCCGGGCCACGGCGGCGTCCTCGATCGGGTCGACTCGTTCCTGTTCGCGGCGCCCGTCCTGACCCTGTATGTCGTCGCCACCTTCCGCTGATTCCGGGCCGGCGACCCGGCGGAGTGGCGAGGCGGCAGTCCGGGTGGCCGTCCTCGGGTCCACCGGCTCGATCGGGACCCAGACGCTCGACGTCCTGGCCGCGCATCCCGATGGCTTCCGGGTCGTCGCCCTCGCCGCCGGATCAAACGCCGACCTGCTCGGCGAGCAGGCTCGCCGGTTCGGTGCCGGCACGACCGCCCTCGGTGCGACCGGCGAGGATCTCGCTGCGATCGCGGCCCGCGACGACGTCGATCTCGTCGTCGTCGCGACCGGCGGCATCGTCAGCCTCCGGCCGGTGCTCGCTGCGCTCGCGGCGGGCAAGGTCGTGGCCACGGCCAACAAGGAGACGCTCGTTGCCGGCGGCCATCTCGTCATGCCGCTCGCTCGTGCCCGCGCTGAGGCCCGGGCCGCGCGCGACCCCGGCGATCCGTACGCCAGCCCGCTCGCCTGGCTCCGCCCGATCGACTCGGAGCACTCCGCGATCTGGCAGTGCCTGGTCGGAGAGTCCCGCAACCGGGTGGCGTCGCTCGTCCTGACCGCGTCGGGCGGGCCGTTCCTCGACGGCCCGGCCGATCTGTCGGAGATCACCCCGGCCCAGGCTCTCCGCCACCCGACGTGGTCGATGGGGGCGAAGATCACGATCGACTCGGCGACCCTCGCCAACAAGGGCCTGGAGGTCGTGGAGGCACGCTGGCTGTACGATGTCGCAGATGACGCGATCGAGGTCGTCGTCCATCCGCAGAGCGTCGTCCACTCCGCGGTCCGGTTCGTGGACGGCTCCCTGAAAGCCCAGCTGGGCACCCCCGACATGCGGACACCGATCCAGTACGCCTTGACCTACCCCGATCGCCTTCCGTCGCCCTCCGCCGCCGTCGACCTGGTCGCGGCCGGCCGGCTGGACTTCCGCGCCCCTGACGAGGGCAGGTTCCCGGCGCTCCGGATCGCGCGCGAGGCGGGGCGCATCGGTCAGCGCGCCACGACGGCCCTGATCGCGAGCGACGATGTCGCGGTGGCCCGCTTCCTGGACGGCACGCTGTCGTTCAGCGGAATTCCGACGCTGCTCGAGGCCGCCGTTGAGCGGTTCGGCGGCGGCGCCGACCAGGCGCCGGACGTGGACGCCCTGATCGCCCTCGACGTCGAGGTCCGCGGTTGGGCCGCGGCCGCCTCCGGAGCCGGCCGGTGACGGGGCCGCTCGGCGTGCTGGTCACGATCGCCCTGTTCCTGCTCGTCCTGGGCAGCCTCGTCCTGATCCACGAGCTCGGCCACTTCATCACGGCCCGCCTGGCCGGGATCCGCGTTCTCGAGTTCGGGATCGGGTTCCCGCCGCGGGCCAAGGTCCTGAGCTCGAAGGGCGAGACCCTCTACACGCTCAACTGGCTGCCGATCGGCGGCTTCGTCAAGCTCGAGGGCGAGGACGGCGATGCGGGCGACGACCCGCGCTCGTTCGTGCGGGCCCGGCTGCCGGTCAAGCTGTTCATCCTCGCCGCCGGCGTCCTGATGAACCTCGTCACCGCGTTCCTGATCTTCACCCTGATCGCCTGGCTCGCCACGCCGTTCGTCGGCCTGCGGTTCGGTGCGGTCGAGCCCGGCTCGCCGGCTGCGACCGCCGGCTTGCGGGCCGGGGACGCGATCCTCGCGGTCGACGGCCGCCAGTTCGAGTTCTTCGGCAAGGGTGACATCCTGACCGACCTCAAGGACAATGCCGGCCGGACCCTGACCATCACCGTCGAGCGGGCCGACGGACGGGTCGAGCCGCTGGCGGTGACGCTCCGGACCAAGGCCGAGATCGACGCGTCGGTCGTGGACGGCGTCGCGCGGATCGGGCCCCTCGGGATCTCGCAGCTCAACGCCCGCTTCTTCGGGACGCAGGCCCGCGACCTCCCGAGCTCGATCGGGATCGGGGCGGGGGAGACGGTCCGCTGGTTCGGCGTGATCCTCGGCGGCCTCGGCGACCTTGCGCGCCAGATCGTGACGGACCCGACGGCGGCCCCGCCCGTCGCCGGGCCGGTCGGGATCGCGACCCAGATCTCGGACATCTTCTTCGGCGCGGGGATCGTGCTCACGCTCTACGTCGCGGGGATCCTGTCGGCCAACCTGGCCCTCGTCAACGCGTTGCCGTTCCCGCCGCTCGATGGCGGCCGGATGCTGATCATCGTGCTGAAGGCGATCTTCGGGACGCGGATCAGCCTGCGCGCGGAGCGCCTGACCTATCTCGTCGGGTTCGTCTTTCTGTTCGCGTTCCTGATCTGGGTGACCGGCTTCGACATCGTCCGGATCCTGTCCGGCGGGTCGTAGGCCGAGGGCCGCCCGCGATGACCACCGCAACCGACGCCCTCAGGCCCCGACGACGATCGACGGTGTCCGTCGATGTCGGCGGCGTCCTCGTCGGCTCGGCCCACCCGATCGTCGTCCAGTCGATGACGAACACCGACACCGCCGACCCGGACGCGACCGCGATCCAGGTCGCCCGGCTCGCCCACGCCGGCTCGCAGCTCGTCCGGATCACTGTCAACACCGAGGAGGCGGCGGCCGCGGTGCCCGAGATGATGCGCAAGCTGCGCGACAACCTCGGCGTCGACGTCCCCGTCATCGGCGACTTCCACTACAACGGCCACAAGCTCCTGGTCGAGTTCCCGGAGATGGCGCGCGAGCTGGCGAAGTACCGGATCAATCCCGGCAACGTCGGCGCCAAGCGCCACGACGAGCACTTCGCGACGATCGTCCGGGTCGCGATCGAGAACGACAAGCCGGTCCGGATCGGGGTGAACTGGGGCTCGCTCGACCAGGCGCTCCTGACCGAGCTGATGGATGCG
>DASSPG010000017.1:0-3560 GCA_035699725.1 Candidatus Limnocylindrales bacterium
CGGCCGCCTCCGGCCGCCGGTCCATCCGGCGCAGGAGGTCCGCGCGAGCGGCGTGGAAGTACGGGTAGTCCTCGAGCTGGCCCGTGGCGGCCACCCGCTCGACGAGCGCCAGGCCCGCGGCGGGCCCATCGGCCATGGCCACGGCCACCGCCCGGTTGAGCTCCACGACCGGGGATGGCGCCATCTCCCCGAGGACCCGGTACAGGGCCGCGATCTGGGGCCAGTCCGTGTCGGCGGCCGTGGCCGCGCCGTCGTGGAGTGCCGCGATCGCGGCCTGGAGCTGGTACGGCCCCACCCGCCGCATCCGCAGCGCACGCTCCAGCAGGGCCTGCCCCTCCGCGATCCGCTCCCGGTCCCAGCGCGAGCGGTCCTGGTCCTCGAGCAGGACCAGCTCGCCGGCCGGGCCCTGGCGGGTCTCCCGCCGGGCGTCATGGAGGAGCATCAGGGCCAGCAGCCCGAGGACCTCCGCCTCGTCCGGCATCAGGCTCGCGAGGACACGCCCCAGGCGGATCGCCTCGGTCGTGAGCTCGCGCCGGACGAGGCGATCGCCGGCGGTCGCGCCGTAGCCCTCGTTGAACACGAGATAGACGACGCGGAGCACGCCATCGAGGCGCTCCGGCAGCGCGTGGTCATCCGGGACGCGGTACGGGATCCCGGCGTCGCGGACCTTGCGCTTGGCCCGGACGAGGCGCTGGGCGAGCGTCACCTCCGGGACGAGGAAGGCGCGGGCGATCTCCGGCGTGGACAGCCCGCCGAGCGTGCGCAGCGTCAGCGCGACCCGGGCGTCCATCCCCAGGGCCGGGTGACAGCACGTGAAGACCAGGCGCAGGCGGTCGTCCACGATCGGTCCGTACGCTCCTTCGCGATCGATCGCCGCCTCGGGGTCGATGGCCGCCAGCTCCTCCTCGATCAGCGCCTGGCGCCCGAGCAGCTCCGCCTTCTCGGCGAAGACCTTCCGGCGGCGAAGGCGGTCGATCGCCCGGTTCCGGGCCGTGGTCGTGATCCACGCCCCCGGATTGTCCGGGACGCCACGCTCCGGCCAGGTCTCGAGCGCGGTGATGAACGCGTCCTGGACGGCCTCCTCGGCCAGGTCGAAGTCACCGAGGACGCGGATCAGGGTCGCGACCGCGCGGCCCTGCTCCTCGCGGAACAGGCGCTCGACGACGGCGCGCGGATGCTCGGCGCGAGCCCGGTCGGACGAGCTCCCAACCCTGCCGTCGGCCGACGACCGCGGCTCGGTCAGCCGGCGACCCCGGCGGCCTCCGCCGCGCCCGATCCACCGGCGCCCATCTTGTCCTCGCCGAACTCGAAGATCGGCCGGATCTCGATCGAGCCGTGCCGCGCCCCGGGGATCTTCGCCGCCAGCTCGATCGCCTCGTCGAGGTCACGGGCGTCGATGAGGTAGTAGCCGCCCAGCGCCTCCTTGGTCTCGGCGAACGGCCCGTCGGTCGCCACCGTCTGGCCGTCGCGGACTCGGACCGTCGTGGCGGCGGTCGTCGGGTGGAGGGCCTCGCCGCCGAGCATCGCGCCGCGATCCCGGATCTCGCGGGTGAACGCGTTGTAGGCCTCCATCTCGTCCGCGATCGCCTCGGGCGACGGGGCCTCGGTCGGTTCCTGGGTGTAGATCAGGAGCAGGTAGCGCATCGGTCGCCTCCTCTGTGCGGTGCCGCCCATGCGGCCCTCTCGAACCGACGACGAACGAGGACCGTCGCGATCGACAGGCCCCGGCGGCTCACCTCCTTGCGACAGGCCGCTAGCATCGCAGGATGCCCACCCGCAAGGAAGTCCTCGAGATCGGTGGCCGCGAGGTCTCGGTCTCGAACCCGGACAAGGTGTACTTCCCCGAGCCCGGCTACACGAAGATGGACCTCGTCTCGTACTACCTGTCCGTCGCCGACGGAGCGCTGCGCGGCGCGGGCGGCCGGCCGATGGCCCTCAAGCGGTTCGTGGACGGGATCACGAAGGAGCCGTTCTTCCAGAAGCGGGCGCCGGACAACACGCCCGACTGGATCCGGACCGCCGAGCTGACCTTTCCGTCCGGGCGGACGGCGAACGAGATCGTGCTCGATGAGCCGGCGGGGCTCGCCTGGGTCGTGAACCTCGGCTGCATCGATCTCAACCCGCACCCGGTCCGGGCGGACGACCTCGACCATCCCGACGAGCTCCGGGTCGATCTCGACCCGATCCCCGGCGTGCCCTGGTCGCAGGTGCGCGAGGTCGCGCTCGTGTGCCAGGAGGCGCTCGAGGCCGTGGGGCTGGTCGGCTGGCCGAAGACCTCGGGCTCGCGCGGGATCCACATCAACGTCCGGATCGAGCGGCGCTGGGGATACACCGAGGTGCGGCGGGCAGCGTTGGCGCTGGCCCGCGACGTGGAGCGGCGGGCACCCGGGATCGCGACGAGCAAGTGGTGGAAGGAGGAGCGCCACGGCGTGTTCCTCGACTACAACCAGAACGCGAAGGACCGGACCGTCGCCTCGGCGTACTCCGTACGGCCGTTGGCGGACGCCCGGGTGTCGATGCCGCTCCGCTGGTCGGAGGTGGCCGACGTCATCGCCGAGGACTTCACGATCGCGACCGTTCCGGCGTTGGTGGCCTCGCGCGGCGACGCGGCCGAGGGGATCGACGAGGCGGTGGGATCACTGGAGGCGCTCCTGGAGCTGAGTGCCCGGCACGAGGCCGAGGGCGAGGGCGACGCTCCGTGGCCGCCGAACTACGCCAAGCAGGCCGGCGAGCCACCGCGGGTCCAGCCGTCGCGGGCGCGCCGTCCGAAGAGCGAGTACGAGCCGGGCCGGGGCGTCGAGGGCGGCCCGCCACCCGAGGTCGCGGCCGAGCGGGCGGCCGCGGTCGCGGCGGGCGATCCGAACGCCGGGCTGCCGACCGAGTGGGAGGGGCCGGGCCCGCGTGGCGCGCCCGGCGGATCCCGGCCGACGCCGACCGGCCGTCGCCGGACGTCGATCCCGGTCATCGAGATCAGCCGGGCGGCCACGAAGGCCGAGGCGCTCGAGGGGCTCGAGCGCTGGAAGGCCCGCCATCCGGGGGCAGCCGCTCATCTGGAACCGGCGGACATCCTGACCGACGGGATGCGCGGCCGCTCGTCGCTCTGGTACCGGGTCCGCGTGAACCTGATCCACGTTCCGGAGGCCGACCGCCCCAAGCAGGAGGTTCTGGACCCGGACTTCAATCCTTGGGACGGATACGAATGGCCCGACCGGAGCGGTCAGCCGGAGCGGGCACCTCGCAGGCGGCCAGCCGAGTGAGGTCTCCACTGGTTGCCGGTTTCGACCCGTGGTCCGGCTACGAGCGGCTGGACCAGTCCGGACAGCTCGAACGGGCGCGACGCCGGAAGGCACATCGGCGCTGACCAGTGGGCGACCTTGCGACGTGGATGCGTCGCGGCTGCCGCCCATCGACGGATGAATGGGCCTTCCGCGGGGCCGCGCCGTCGGCGATCATCAGCGGATCGTTCACTCAACAGTGGAGGCTCTCGGATGCAACTGACCCTGCGGACCCTGTGCCTGCTCATCGCGGTCGTCCTGTTCGTCGTTGCTGCGATCGGTATC
>DASSPG010000018.1:0-1091 GCA_035699725.1 Candidatus Limnocylindrales bacterium
GCCGCCCGCCAGCTCGCGCAGCGCCTCGGGATCCCGACGATCGACGGCTACGACGGCGCCGACCAGACCGACGCCGCCCTGACCCGCGCCGCGAAGCGGATCGGATACCCGATCCTCGTCAAGCCGGCGGCCGGCGGCGGAGGCAAGGGGATGCGGATCGTGCGTGCAGCCTCGGACCTGCCCGGCCAGCTCGCGGCGGCCCGGCGCGAGGCCCAGGCCGCCTTCGGCGACGAGCGCCTCGTCCTCGAGCGGTTCCTGGCGGGCCCGCGCCATGTCGAGGTCCAGGTCCTGTTCGACGCCCAGGGCAGCGGCGTCCACCTCGGCGAGCGTGACTGCTCGCTCCAGCGCCGGCACCAGAAGGTCCTCGAGGAGACGCCGTCGCCGGCGGTCAGGCCCGTCACCCGCCGCCACCTCACCGAGGCAGCCATCGCCCTCGCGCGCGAGGTCGGCTACATCAGCGCCGGCACCTGCGAGTTCCTCCTCGACGACAGCGGCGCGATCTACTTCCTCGAGATGAACACCCGGCTCCAGGTGGAGCATCCCGTCACGGAGCTGGTGACCGGCCGCGACCTCGTCGCCGACCAGATTCGGATCGCCGGCGGCGAGTCGCTGGGCTTCGAGCAGCGCGATGTCCGGCCGAGCGGCCACGCGATCGAGGTGCGCCTCTACGCCGAGGACGCCGAGGCGGGCTTCCTGCCCGCCACCGGGCCGATCCTCCACGTTCGCTGGCCGTCCGGCGAGGGTGTCCGGGTCGACGCCGGAATCGCGCCGGGCGACGAGGTGACCGGCCGATTCGATCCGATGCTGGCCAAGGTGATCGCCCATGGCGCCGACCGCCGCGAGGCGCTCGCCCGGCTGACGGAGGCCCTCGATGGGACCGTGGTCCTCGGACTGACGACGAACCTGCGGTTCCTGCGCTGGCTGGTCCGGCGCCCGGAGGTGGTCCGCGGACAGGCCCGGATCGACACGCTCGACGCGATCTGGCACGAGGACCCGCCGACGATCCCGGACGGGACGTGGGCCGAGGCGGCACGCTTGCTCGATGCCGGGGGCTGGCGCCTGAACGGGACGGCCCGCGCAAGGCTGCTCGC
>DASSPG010000019.1:0-12574 GCA_035699725.1 Candidatus Limnocylindrales bacterium
GTCATCGCGGTGTGGCTGGCCCGGCCGTGGCCGGCGTCGCTGCTCGCGCTGGCCCTGCCGGTGAGCCAGGAGATCCTGATCGGCAACATCCATCTCCTCCTGGCCGCGGCGATCGTGCTCGGCTTCCGCTGGCCGGCCGCCTGGGCCTTCGTTCTGCTGACCAAGGTCACGCCGGGGATCGGCCTGCTCTGGTTCGCGGTGCGGCGGGAGTGGCGCTCGCTGGCGATCGCGCTCGGGGCCACCGTGGCGATCGTCGCCGTCTCTGCTGCGGTCGCCGCGGGCCCGTGGTTCGACTGGTTCGCCCTCCTCCGGCGCGACGGCGGGGCGGAGTCGTGGCGGCTCTACGTCCGGCTTCTGGTCGCCGCGGCGGTCGTGGCCTGGGGAGCCCGGACGGATCGCCGCTGGACCGTGCCGCTGGCGGCGCTGATCGCGCTCCCGGTGATCTGGAGCGATTCGTTCGCCATGCTTCTCGGGTGCGTCGCGCTCAGCCGGCGACCGGGCCCGCCGGCACCAGCTCCCGATCGGCCAGCATCCGGAAGCGCCCGGTGAGGAGCCACGCCAGCAGGTAGAGCCCGGCGAGGATCACGAGCAGCGACTGGTAGCCGCTGATCAGGGCGAGGTATTCGACCGCCCCACCGACCATCGCGCCAAGCAGGTTCGACGCGAACGCCATGTCCGCTGATTCGGTGTCCCGGAACGAGTAGCTGAAGACGAGGTTGGCGAGAAAGACCGGGGCGAAGGCCACCACGGCCCCCACCAGGTAGCGGAGCCAGACCGGCTCGATCAGCAGGCTGCCCGGCGGCAGCACCCAGGCGACCGCGATCGCGCCGAGGAGGGCGGCGTAGAGGAGCCGTGGTCGGGCGAGCCGGACCCTGGCGGAGATCCCGATCGCCAGCAGCACGCTCCCGAGGATCGCGAAGAACACGAGCGCGTTGACGAGCCACGTCGACCCGAACAGCAGGCTGAAGGTCACGAGGCTCCGCGTCTCGAGCAGCAGGAACGCGACCCCGAGGACGAAGAAGTGCGGGCTGAAGCGGCGGACCGGGATCCGGGCGCGGCTGGCCCCGCGCAGGACGACGACGGCGGCCCAGAGGAGGATCACCGCGAGGGAGACCAGATAGTGCGCAGGCAGCGTCGGCGTTCGGAGGTAGAGGAACGGCCAGTCGTCCGTGGCGACCCGCGGGCTCTCCGCGCTGGGGACGCGGTCGACCCGGTCGCCGGGCGGGGCGACTCCGCCGAGTGCCGAGACGAGGGGGCCAGCCGCGAGGGTCGCGCCGCTGCCGATGTGGAGGTCGTAGGTCCGGACGATCGGTTGGTGGCCGAACGCAGACTCGAGCATGTCGTCGAGCTTCTCGACGAGCCACGGCTGGCGGTAGTAGTTGTACATGACGAACACGCCGCCGGGCGCGAGGCGGTCCCGAACGCTCGCGAATGCCTCGGTCGTGAACAGGAACGACTCGAGGCGGAGGTTGGCCGACGTGCTGACGAGTGTCAAAGAGTCGGGGAGCGCGAAGACGACGAGGTCGTAGGATCCGGTCGCGGATCGCAGGAACGCTCGGCCGTCGTTGACGATCGGCCGCACGCGCGGGTCGGAGTACGGACGGTCCGGGTGACGGACCTGCCCGATCTCCTGGATGCGCGGATCGATCTCGACCGCGTCGACCACCTTCGCGCCGCGGGCCAGGGCCATCGCGACATCGTTGCCGGAGCCCGCCCCGACGATCAGGACCCGCTCGAACGTCCGGCCCGGGAACCAGCGGTACACCTGGTCGTAGAAGGGGTCGATCTGCGGATCGGCCATCGACCACATCGCCTGGTGCGGGATCCCGTTCACGCTGATCGACGGCGGCTCGTCGGGATGCTCGGTGATCCGGTAGTAGGGCGACCAGGACGTCCCGGGTCCGACGGCCCCGAGCGCGACGACGATCGTCGCGACGAGGAGCGCCCCGTTCACCACCGCGCCAAGGTCCACGCCGACGCCGAGCCGCGACACCCCGAGCAGCAGGGCGACGACGACGAGCCAGACCGGCGGGGTGGTCTGCGCGGCCGAGAGGGCGGTGAAGAGGGCGACGCCGGTCATCGATCCCGCGATGTCGATGGCGTAGACGCGGAGCGGGGCGGCCGACGTCAGGAGTGGCCCGAGGGGAACCGCCAGCGCGGCCATCGTGATCGTGGTCAGGGCCACGAACAGCGGGAGGACGAGGAAGTTGGCGTCCGCGGCCGTGTTGCCTTCCAGGCCGAAGAAGATCTCGTCCGGGCTCCGGAGGTGAAGGTCGATGCTCGTCGAGGTGGTCAGCCCGACGATCGCGAAGAGAAGGAGCGGAAACAGGGACATCCGCGCGGCGCGTGGGTCACGGCCGTACAGGATCCCGACGCCGATCCCGAGGAAGCTGGCCATCAGCAGGAAGTTCCGGAAGAAGCCGACGTACGTGACGTTGGCGGGGATCCAGCGGATGAGCAGGAGCTCGACGAACAGGATCGTCGCGCTGGTCAGGAAGAGCCGGACACCGGGCCTGCCGAGGGCAGGAACCGGGCTGCGCACCGGCCGGCCGAGGGCCGCTCCGAAGCGATCGGTGATGCGGTCTGCGCGCGGCACTCAGCTCCCCCCGTTCTCGCGTCGGCCGGGCGGACGACTCGCCCGCACGGCAGCGATCGTAAGCGGAAGGACCAGCCAGGCGACGGGCATGCCCAGTCCGACGATGCCGATCAGGAACGCGGCAGCGATCGACGCAACGGTCAGCCGCTGCGCCCGGAGGCCCGCGGACATCGAGCGGAGGGCGGCTGCGAGCCCGATGGGGAGAAGAGCGCCGAAGTGGTGGAACCACGTGACCGGCATCGGAACGAACGAGGCGAACGACGCCCAGGCGAAACTCTCCAGGGGATCGTCGACGCGGAGAGCGGCCCAGGCCGTGATGGCGATGGCCAGCGCCAGGACGAGGGCATGGATCGGTGCGACCGCGGCCGGTCCGAGCCCCAGGACCATGACCAGCTGGACCGCCGGGCCGAGATTGCGGTGGTCGAGGAGATCCACGTTCGTGCCGGCTCGAAGCACGGCGACGTAGTCGAGCCACGGCTGCAGGCCGCCGGCGACGAGGCTGACCGCCAGGACGACGAGCCCGGTCAGCGTCGCCGCGCCGAGGACGACCCACGGCAGCGGGCTGCCGGTGCGGTCGGTGGCCTCGTGACGCGTTGAGGCCACGGCCGCGGGCCGGGCCCGGAGCACCCGGACGCCGCGCAGCGCGAACCACAGCGCCAGGAGGGCAGGGTGGAGCTTCGTGATCGACGCAACGGCGAGGGCGACGCCGCCGGCGATGGCCAGGCGCCGAGGGCTCCCGACCGCGCCGTGGCCGGGGGCCGCGGCGACGAGGACGAGGCCGTACAGGGCGGGGAAGAAGACGTCGAGGTTGCCGAACAGCGCCCCGACCGTGAACGGGAACCAGAGCGGTGCGAGGGCGACCGACGCGACGACAGGCAGGACCCATGGCACCGCCGGTGCGAACTGGTCGCGGATGATCCGGGCCACCGGCGCCAGGAGCACGATCGACGCGACGATCCAGGTGGCGAAGACCAGCGCTGACGGAACCGCCGCAACCAGCGACGTGGCCTGGGCGACGAGCGGCGGATACGAGTAGAACAGGCTCTGGATCTCGACGCTCCGCCCGGCGACGAGGGCCGGGTCATAGGGCGACCGGCCGCCGGCCACGAGCCGGCCGGCGTCGAGCAGGAGCTCGAGGTCGAACGCCGCGGAGGGCGGGTCGTTGGCGTAGGACGCCGCTGCGAGAAACGCGAAGGCCGCCCACCCGAAGACGCCCAACGTGATCAGCGCCGGCAGCACGGGCATGCGGACGGGGCCGAGCACGCCCTCGCCGCGACGCGTGGTCATCGTGGCCGGCGTCCCGCGGCCAGGAACGTCATGAGCTGATAGGCGAGGAGCCGCGGCGTCACAAGGATCGACAGGCCGACGGCCGCGGCCCAGCCGTAGCGGCCGGGCGCCAGGCGGAGCACGATCACGGCTCCGGCGATGGCCAGGCCCGCCCAGAGCACCGGGGAGATCGCGTAGGGCGACCAGTTCCGGACCTGGCCCACCTGCTCGAGTCCGAGGGTGGCCGGATAGGCGAGCGTCCCGGCCGGCTCGAGGACGAGCTGGGCGACGACCAGGGCGATGGTCCACGCCACGAACCGTCCCACGGCGTGCCAGTCACGACGGCCGATCCACCAGATCGCGATCAGCGCCGGCAGGAGCTTGAGCTGCCCCGCGAGCGCGATCGAGAGTGGCGTGCCCAGGATCGCGAGCCAGGTCACTGGCACCTGCGCCTGGCCGATCGCGAGGCTCCAACCGATCGGCAGCCCGAGGAAGCCGACCAGGAGCCACGTCTCCCTGCGCGCCAGGCCGAGGCGATGCAGCGTCAGCCCGAATGTGGCGACGACGACCACCTCCCAGAGCAGCGCCGCCGCCTCGAACGGCAGCAGCGCGAGCGGCCGGAAGGCGATGGCCAGCAGCGGCGGGTAGCGGTAGAACGCCGCCTCGTTGGTCGTGGCGGGTTGCTCGTAGAGGGGCAGGCCCGCGTTGAGCCGGGCGGCCGCGTCGTAGTACGCCCGGACGTCCGAGAAGGGCTCCCGACCGAGGTAGATGATCGCGAGCTGGAGCCCGAGCAGGAATCCCAGGAACGCCAGCGCGGCCAGGGCCAGGTTGGCGAAGCGCCGGCGATCCCGTGGGCGGGAGGACTCCATCGGCCCATCCTAGCGGGGCGGACGGGTCGCTCCGGGGCCGCCAGCCGGGCCATCGCCGATGGCCCATCGGTACCGGTCCGGGGCCACAGGACCCGGTGCTACGCTGCACCGGCCGTGCGAACTCCCCTGCTCCTCTACGCGTTCGCCTTCGTCGTGCGGCTGGTCCTCGCGGCGCTCTACCCGGACCCTGCCTACCCCGATTCGTACTACTACGTTGACGTCGGGCGAGCGCTGGCGGCCGGGCAGGGCTTCAACCTCGACTTCATCTGGATCTTCGGCGAGGTGGGCGGCCGGATCCCGGAGGTCCCGGTCCTGCCGATCCCGAGCAACGCCCACTGGTTGCCCCTGTCGTCGGTCATCCAGGCCGCGTTCATCACGGTTCTCGGTCCCACGGCCCTCGCGTCCTCCCTGCC
The DNA here is from genome assembly GCA_035699725.1 of Candidatus Limnocylindrales bacterium. GTDB lineage: Bacteria > Chloroflexota > Limnocylindria > Limnocylindrales > CSP1-4 > CF-46. Next base: position 5,145 of record DASSPG010000019.1, read on the forward strand.
GCTCGTCGTCATCGGCTCGCTCGTCGCTCCCCTCGTGTGGCTGATCGCGCGCGAGGCCGGGGCCCGGCCGTCCGTGCAGATCGGGGCGGCCATCCTCGCCGCGGCGCCCGGCGCGGGGGCGGTGTTCATGCCCCAGCCGGAGAACTTCGGGATCCTCCAGCCGCTCGTCGCGGCGACGATCTACCTGGTCGCGCGCGGGCTCAAGGGCCATGCGCGCTCCTATGCTGCCGCGGGGCTGCTCGTTGGCCTGGCCTCGCTGGCCCGCAATGACGGGATCCTGCTCGGGTTCGCCGTCGCGGTGGTCTTCTGCGCGGACCGCCTTCGATCCTGGCGCTCACGGGGTGTCATCCAGCCGGTGATCCCCTTCGCCGCAGCAGTTGGCTGCTTCGTCCTCTATTTGCTGGTCATGGCCCCGTGGTGGTCACGCCAGCTGGCGGTGTTCGGCTCGATCTCGCCATCGAGCGGCAATGCGCTCTGGCTCCGGACCATGGCCGACTGGAACAGCCTGACGGCCGAGCCGTCACTGTCGAAGTACCTCGCGCTCGGCCTCGACCAGGTCGCGCGGATTCACATCCTCGGCCTGGTGGCAGCGGTCGGCAACTTCGCCGTGATCATCGGATCGATCGTGTTGGTCCCGTTCATCCTGGTCGGCGCCTGGGCGCGGCGACACTCCCGTGATTTCCAGCCCTGGTTCTTCTACTCGGTGGTCGTCTTCCTGGGCGCCGCGCTGATCTACCCGGTCCACGTCCCGGGCGGCGCGTTCATCCACTCCGCGATCGGCCTGTCCGCGCACGCCTACATCCTGGCCCTGGAGGGCGTGGTCGCCCTGGTGGCCTGGATCGCGCGGCGCCGGCCCGGCTGGGAGCCACGCCGCGCGGAGCCCATCTTCGTCGGCGGGATCGTGGTCTTCGTGCTGGCCCTGGTCCCGGTGTATGCCGGCGGCGTCCAGCGCTCATGGGATGCCAGCCGCCAGCCGCGGATCGCGCTCGCCGCCGCGCTGGACCGCCTCGGGGTGGGGCCGGAGGAGCGGCTGTTCTCGATCGATGCCGCGGGGATGAAGTACTGGACCGGGCGCGGCGGCGTCGTGACCCCGGACGACCCGATCGAGACGATCGAGCAGGTGGCCAGGGCGTACCATCCGCGCTGGCTGGTTCTCGAGCGGAACGACGCGGCCGTGGCGTTGGGACCCGTGCTGCGTGGCGAGTCCCGCCCGACATGGATCGGGCCGCCGGCGTTCGTCGTCCCGGGCCGCGACGGCGGCCTGCCGGCCCTCGCCCTGTTCCCGGTCTGCACCGAGCCCGGTGACGACCGTTGCTCGGACGCGCCGGTCCTGGCGAGCCCTTGACGCGTCGCGAGGCGGTCCTGTCCGCCGGGTTCGTCTTCCTCGTCGCGCTGGCGGTCCGCTGGTACGCGGCCACGCTCGTCGTGTTCCCGAAGCCGGAGGACACGGCCTACTACGTGGACGTCGCGCGCAACCTGCTGGCCGGACGCGGGCTCGTGACGGACGCCCTCTGGAGCTTCGGGACGGATCCGCTCGTCGTCCCGCGCGACGCGTTCGAGGTCTGGCTCCCCTTCCCGACCTTCGCGGCCGCGGTCCCGATGGCGCTGCTCGGCGCGACGTTCGCGGCGGCCCAGGTGAGCTCCGTGCTGATCGGAGCGCTCGTGCCGGTGCTGGCGTGGCGGCTCGGGGCGGACGTGTCGGCGGAACGAGGCCTGCCACCCGGGCGGGCCCGGACCCTGGCGATCGGGACCGGGTTGACGGCCGCGGTCTCGCTGCCGCTCATCCTCCACTCGACCCTGCCGGACTCGACGATGCCCTTCGCGGCGCTGGTTCTGGCCGCGTGCCTGCTGATCACCCGGATTCAGTCCGCCGCTCGGGCGGGGTCGGGTCGCCGCCCGCTTGGGCTGCTCGTCGGCCTCGGCGTCGTGCTCGGGCTGGCGGCACTGACGCGCAACGAAGCAGCGTGGCTTGCCCTCGCCTGGGCCATCGTCGCCTGGCGCCTCTCCCTGCCGGCCCGTGACCGCCTCATCCTGATCGCGATCCCGGCGGCCGTCGCGCTCGCGCTCTTCGCCCCGTGGATGGTCCGCAACTGGCTCGCCTTCGGCAGCCCGCTCCCGGGCCAGGCCCTGACGAACGCCCTGTCCGTCCAGGGCACGGACATCTTCGCGTGGAGCGAGCCCGTCACGGTGAGCCGTTACCTGGCGGTCGGGCCGGCGCGCCTGCTCGAGATGCGGGTCGTCGGCATCGAGCACAACCTGTTCGACGTGCTGCTCGTGCCAGGGGCGCCGCTCTCGGTCATCGGCCTGCTCGCCCTGCCCCTCCTCGCCCGGATCCGCACGCTCCAGCCCCTGATGCTCGTCTCGATCCTCATCTTCCTCGTCACCAGTCTCGTCTTCCCGGTCTCGACGACCTGGGGCACGTTCCTCCACGCGGCGGGCGCCGCCCATGTCCTGCTGATGATCTCGGCCCTCCTCGCCCTGGACCGCCTGATCGCCGCGATCGGGCGACGGCGTGGCTGGACCCGGCCCGTGGCCTGGCTGGCGCCCGCCCTGGCCGTCGCCGGGGCGCTCCTGTTCTCCACGGTCTTCATGCCGGCGTTCGGATCGGGTTCGCTGGCGACCGCCCGCCAGTTCGCCGCCCTCGATCGGCAGATGACCGCGGCCGGACTGCCGATCGCGGACCTCGGCCCGGTCATCACCGATGCGCCGATCTGGGTTCCCTACGTCGGCGGTGGCGAGGGACTGGCCCTTCCGTTCGAGTCTCCCACCAGCGTCATGGACCTGGCGCGCCATTTCGGCGCCCGGACCGTCGTGGTGGTCGATGGCGCGCATCCGTTCCCCGCCCGGATCGCGGCCGGCGAGCCCGATTCAGCCTGCTTCGAGCCCGTCGCGATCGGTCCGCCCGTCGATCCGGCAGATGCCGCCGCATTCGCCGAGACGCGGGTCTATCGCATCGTGTGCCCGTGAACGGCCCGTATACTCCGGGGCGAATGGACGCTGCCCGGACCGGCGACGACACCCGAACCGTGCGTGACGCGCGGATCGATGGCCTCCGCGCGGAAGCGTCCGAGGCGGTCGGCTACAGCGCCAACGTGCTCCGCGCGGTCGGCCAGCGCTACCGCGCCGCCTACGCCGACGAGTTCACCTATTGGCAGGCCCTCCGCGACGAGCTCGACGCAGTGGAGCGGGCCCATCCGACGCTCCGCGCCGCCGACAGCACCGATGTCGCGCGCCGGCCGGACGGTCCATCCGAGGAGACGGCCGCCGCGACGGCCGCCGAGGCCGGTGCCGAGGACCATCGCGTGCGGACGCTCCGCTCGGACGTGGATGCGATCGGGCGCGAGCTCGGCCGCCAGCAGACGGAGCTCGCCCGGCTCGAGATCGCCCTGCGCAACCTGGAGTCGACGTGGCTCTTCCTCGAGCGCGGCGACGCGAGCCTCGTGGGCGACAGCGAAGGGACGCCGAGCGAGGTCCAGATGCGGATCGTGGAGGCCCAGGAGTCCGAGCGGGCGCGGCTCGCCCAGGAGGTCCATGACGGGCCGGCCCAGGTCCTCTCGAACGCGATCTTCCAGGTCGAGTACATCGAGCGGGTGATCGACACCGACGGGCGCGCGGCGCGGACGGAGCTGCGGTTCCTGCGCGACCTGCTCCGGCGCGAGCTCGGATCGGTCCGGACGTTCATCAGCCAGCTTCGCCCGCCGGTCCTCGACGAGCTCGGTCTGGACGGCGCCATCGCCGACGCGATCGCCCGGACCTCGCTGCTCACCGGGCTCACGGTCGAGACGAGGCTGACCGCGTCGCCCGATCGCCTCACGCCGGCCCAGCAGACCGTCGTCCTGCGCGTGTTGCAGGAAGCGCTGCAGAATGTGCGCAAACATGCGGCGGCCTCGGCCGTCACCGTCGGCAGCGCGATCGACGGGGACGACTGGGTCCTGTCAGTCCGGGATGACGGCCGGGGCTTCGACGTCGGGGCGGTCGCCGCCCGCGGTCGACGGAACTTCGGTCTCCAATTCATGCAGGAGCGCGCGGAACTGATCGGCGCCCGTTTCGAGGTGCATTCGAGACCGGACGGCGGCACGCTCGTGCGGCTGGCGATCCCGGTGACCACAGAGGAGACCAGCACATGAGCTATGGCGGACCTGAACGTCGCCGCGGCGGGCCGGATCGACGGGCCGAGGGCGAGTCGACCCGGATCCTGATCGTCGACAACCACGCCCTGTTCCGGGTGGGGATCGGCAACATCCTCGAGCGCGAGCCCGATTTCGAGGTCGTCGGCGAGGCCGATGACAGCCGCTCGGCGGTCGACCGGGCGATCGAGACCTCGCCCGACATCGTCCTCATGGACCTGTCGCTGCCGGCCCCGGGCGGGATCGAGACGACCCAGCGCATCAAGCGCGAGCTGCCGTCGACCGGGATCATCGTCCTGTCGGCCAACGAGGACGAGGACGCCCTGTTCGACGCGATCAAGGCCGGTGCCGCGGCGTTCATCCTCAAGGACGTCGGCCCGGACGACCTCGTCACGATCATCCGCCGCGTGGTCAACGGCGAGTACCTCATCAACGACAAGGTCTTCTCGAAGCCGGCCGTCGCGTCGCGAGTCCTCAAGGAGTTCCGGGAGCTTGCGGTATACGGCCAGGAGGCCGCCCCGATCTTCGCCCCGCTCTCGCCGCGCGAGGTCGAGATCCTCGACAACATCGCCCAGGGCATGACGAACAAGCAGGTCGCCTATGCCCTGTCGATCAGCGAGCAGACCGTCAAGAACCACATGAGCTCGATCCTCCGGAAGCTCTCGGTCAACGACCGGACCCAGGCCGTCGTGTACGCGATGCGCCAGGGCTGGATCCGGATGCCGGAGGACTGATCGAGCCCGTGTCCAGCAAGCGAGAGTCGCCCGGCGAGACCACATCCGAGCGCGCCGCCGACGACCTCGCCGGCAGGCTCGCGACGGACATCGCCGCGATCGAGCGCGAGCTCACCGAGATCGACATGCTCGTCGCCCAGGCCTCCACCGAGGTCGCCCGCCACGAGCAGAAGCTTGCGGCCGCGGCGGACAAGCTCGCGAACGCGACGAACCTCCCGCCCGAAGACCTCGCCACCCTCAACGCCCAGCTCCTGACGCTGACCAAGCGGACCGCGGTCATGGGGACCCAGGTCGACGTGCTCGAGGGCAAGCGCAAGACGCTCGTCCGCTTCCGGGACTCGCTCCGCGAGCTGGCGGAGACGTACGGCGGTCTCCAGCCCGCACCGGTCCGCGCCGATCACGCGATGCTCGCCGCGGGACCGAGCGCCCCCGACGCCGGCGGCGCGCCAGGTCCGTCACCGATGTCCCGGATCGTCCTCAACGCCCAGGAGGACCTTCGCCGGGAGATCGCCCGGGCGATGCACGATGGACCGGCCCAGAGCCTGACGAACATCGTCCTCCAGGCGCAGATCGTCGATCACCTGATGGGTCGCGATCCCGACCGTGCCCGGGCCGAGGCCCGCCAGCTCGTGTCGATGGTCCAGCAGACGCTCGAGGCCACGAAGACCTTCATCTTCGAGGTCCGGCCGATGGTCCTCGACGACCTCGGCCTCGTCCCCACGCTGCGCCGGGCGGCACGGGAGCGTGGTCGCCGAGCGGGCGTTCCGATCGAGTTCGATTCGATCGGTCAGGATCGGCGGATCGACGTCGACCTCGAGAGCAGCCTCTTTCGGATCATCGACGAGTCGCTCGCCGGCTACCTGTCGGGCCGGCCGGACCGGATCGCGGTGCGCCTCGACTGGTCCGACGACCTCGTCGTGGCCCGGATCTCCGCGATCCGGGACGCCACCGAGGCGATGACGGAGGCGGACCGGGAGGTCGCCGAAGTGGCGCGCGCCTCGGGGAGCCAGAAGGACCTGCCGCCCGCCCTCGAATCGATGATGGCCGAGCGGCGCGACCGGGCGGCCGAGCAGGCCGCCGCCGCCCGCGAGGCGGCGATCGTCTCCCTGCCCAGCGCGACGTGGCGCGAGATCCAGCAGCGTGCCACCACCACCGGGGTCACCGCCGAGCTCACCGACGGCGGAGGGACGCTGATGCTCCGCGCCGACCTGGGGTCCGGCGGCGATGCCGCGACCTCGGCCTGAGCAGCGCCGACCCGACTCGCAGCGCGGCCAGGGGGTCGTGGAATACGGCCTGATCCTGTCCCTCTCGGCCCTGCTCGCGGTCGTGCTCCTGGTCGCCTTCGGCAGCACGCTGAGCGCCTTCCTCAACGCGCTCGGCGACGCGATCGACGCCGCGACCTGAGGTGCGCGCGGGTCCCGTCGGCGCACCGGCCCGACCGGACCGCGCGACTGGTACCAATTGCCTAGTGGAGTTCGGGGAGGCCCTCTGCAATGCTGCAGCAGCCCTCGATCGGGGGTGAGTACTCATCCAGGAGGCAGCCACCAATGGCGCTCGTACATCAGTTCCTCGCCTCGCTTCGCCGGGACGAGGAGGGCCAGGGTCTCGCGGAGTACGCGCTGATCCTCGCGCTCATCGCCATCGTGGCGATCATCGCCCTGATCTTCCTGGGCACCCAGGTCTCGGGCATCCTCAGCACCGTCGGCAACTCCGTCTAGGAGTTCCCCTCAACCCGTGAGTTTTCGGACCGCCGGTGCCCTCGGGTACGGCGGTCCAATTTCTTTCGGGACCAGGCCTCACCGGTCGAAAGGAGGTGAAGCAGGATGGTCCTCGACAAGCTCCGTCGGTTCTGGTTCACGATGACCCAGCAGGCGGGGCAGGGCCTCGCGGAATACGCACTCATCCTGGCGCTGATCGCCATCCTCGCGGTCCTCGCCCTGCTCTTCCTCGGCGGGCAGATCAACTCCATCCTGTCGCAGATCGGCAACGTGATCTAGCTCTCCCCACCCTCGCGCCGATCGATGGGGAGGCCCTCGGAGGAGGGGGCCTCCCCGTCGACGTGTGTGGGAAGGCCGTGCGCGAGGGCAGACGGACATGCGAACCTCGCGCCATGTCGCTCCCACCGGCTTCCTGACGAACGATCGCGGTCATGGAGGTCCTCGTCTGCGTCAAGCGCGTGCCGGCGACCGGCGGCCGCATCGTCCTGACCGCTGACGGTCAGGAGATCGAGACGAGGTTCCTCGGCTTCACGGTCAGCCCTCACGAGGAGTGCGCGGCCGAGGAGGCGGTGCGGATCGTCGAGACGCACGGTGGCACGTCGGTGGTCCTGACGCTCGGGCCGACCGAGGCCGAGGAGCAGCTCCGCGACGCGATGGCGATCGGGGTGGACGCGGCGATCCACCTCGTGACCGATGGGGCCGAGTGGGGGCCCGTCGCGACGGCGGCGGCGATCGTCGAAGCCGTCCGCACCCGTGAGGCGGCGGCCGGCCCGTTCGACCTCATCCTCTTCGGCAACGAGTCCGCCGACAGCGGCGGCTTCCAGGTCGGGATCAGGGTGGCGCACGCGCTC
>DASSPG010000020.1:0-17931 GCA_035699725.1 Candidatus Limnocylindrales bacterium
ATCGCGGACTGGGAGTCGCCCGAGGCGCGGACGGAGCATCTCGCCGCGGCGACGGCGGCCGGATCCTACGGCCCGGTGTTCGAGCTCGTCGCAGAGCCCGCAAGGATCACGGTCATCCGACCGCTGCCCTGATCCCTACTCGCCCTCGTACCGATACCGATCGCGATCGCGGACCAGCCGGCCCACCGGGTGCTCCCGCTCGTGCGAGAGGACCACGGTCCAGCCCTCGTCGGCCGCCTGCGCGAACAGCGAGCCCTTGACCACGACCGAATCGAGCGGGAAGTCGTCGAACGCCGTCACCCACCGCGGGTTCGCGCTCCAGGGTCGCATCGCGAGGTCGCCGAAGAACGCCAGCGGCGGCGCCCCGGGAGCGCGGACCACGATCGCCTGGTGCCCGGCCGAGTGGCCGCCGGTCGGGATGACCGACACGCCGGGGAGCAGCTCGCGCTCGCCGTCGGCCCAGCCCTCGGCGCCCCAGTCGCGGACGAGCTGGAGCTCCGGCTGCACGTACGACGCGACGAGCCGCGGGTTGTCGCCCAGCGCGATCTCCCACTCCGCGCGCTGCGCCACGATCGACGCCCGCGGGAACGCCCGCGAGCCATCCGCGGCAAGGAGGCCACCGGCGTGGTCGAAGTGGAGGTGGCTCATCGCGACCACGTCCACGCTCTCCGGAACGAAGCCGGCGGCGCGCAGTGCCGGAACGATCCACGGACCTTCGTAGCCGCGCATCGCCCGGTTCTTGTCGTCGAGCCGGTCGCCGATGCCGGTCTCGACGAGCACCCGCCCGGCGGGCGTCTCGATCAACAGGCAGTTCAGCGCCTGGAGGAGGCGGTTCTCGGCGTCGAGCTCGCCGACGGCCCAGCGATCCCAGAGGAGCCGCGGTACGGGCCCGAACAGCGCCCCCGCGTCGGATCGAAACGTGCCGGCCTGAACGAGGGCCACAGTGATGCCGCTGCCGAGATCGCGCCGCCAGTCGACCGCGCCGTTCAATCCCGTGGCCCGTCCTCCGATTCCGGGTCGGGCACGATTCGCGGGCCCGTGAAGTCCCGGTGGAACGCCGACGCGGTCGGCTCGGACTGGCCCTGGTACTTCGACCCGAGCGAGGCCGACCCGTACGGTCGCTCGACCGGGCTCGACATCCGGAAGAACGAGATCTGCCCGATCTTCATGCCGAAGTACAACGCGATCGGCAGGTTCGCCACGTTCGAGAGCTCGAGCGTGAGGTTGCCCTTCCAGCCGGGATCGACGTAGCCGGCCGTGGAGTGGATCAGGAGCCCGAGTCTCCCCAGCGACGACTTCCCCTCGAGCCGGGCCACGAGGTCGTTGGGCAACTCGACCCACTCGAGGGTCTGGCCGAGCACGAACTCGCCCGGGTGCAGGACGAACGGCTCGTCGTCCTCCACGCGGAGCATCTCGGTCAGGTCCGGCTGCGGAGCGCGGACGTCGATGTAGGGGTAGCGATTGTTGCGGAAGACCCGGAAGGACCGGTCGAGATGGAGGTCGACCGATGAGGGCTGGAGGTCGGCCGGGTCGTACGGTCGGATGCCGACGTCGCCGGCCTCCAGCGCTGCCCGGATGTCGCGATCGGAGAGGACGCTCACTTGCCGGCCTTCCCGAAGCCGCCGCTGTCGGTCCCGCGCTCGGCGTACAGCGAGTCGACCTCGCGCTTGAGCGCTTCGAGGTCGTCGTAGCTCTGGTAGACGCTGGCGAACCGGATGTAGGCGATCTGGTCGAGCTCGCGCAGCTTGGCCATCGCGAGGGCGCCGACGCGCGACGAGTCGACCTCGGACGCCCCCTGCGAGCGGAGCTCCGCCTCGATCTCGTCGGCCGCGGTGTCGGCCGCCCCATCCGGGACCGGGCGGCGGGTCAGGGCCTTCCGAAGCCCCGAGGCGAGCTTCTCGCGGTCGAACTCCTGGCGCCCACCGTCTCGCTTGACGATCACGAGCCGGGCCGCTTCGACGCGCTCGTAGGTGGTGAACCGGGTCGCGCAGGCCGAGCACTCGCGACGACGCCGGATCGTCGCCGATTCGTCGAGGTCGCGCGAGTCGACGACCCGCGTCTCGCGCTCACCGCATTGAGGACAGCGCATCGGGGCTCCTGAGGTTCGCACCACTACCACTTGTGGTGTCGAGCGATGATACCACTAGATAGCGGGTGATTCGGGGCGATTCGGCCCCCGGCTCGGCGCGCCCGTTGGACTTCGTCAATCAGTCGTCGGAGGACTGCAACGGCGCCTTCCGGGCGCCAGCGACCCGGCCCGGCTGCACGGGCGAGCGTGAAATCGGCGCGCCGGCGCGCCGCCGGCGGGGTGCGAATGGCCGCGAGGCGCCGTACGAGTCCCCAGGTGCATGGATGAGCAGATCGCGGACGGAGGCGGCTCGGCGCCGCCCGGCGGCGTCAGGCGCTGCGGCGCTGGACCGCGGAGTCGCTCCGGCCGGGGGTCAGCAACGCCGCGGCGCGGGCGTGCTGCGCGATCGCCTCGCGGGCATGGAGGACGTTCAGGTAGCCGCGCTTGATCGCGGTCTGGGCCTCGACCTCGCGGCCGCCGGACCGGGCCGAGGCCTGGATCGATCGCCCGTGCTCGATCATCTGGAGCGCCCGCGCGCTGCGGTCCAGCTCGGCCACGATGTCGTCCCGGATCGCGAGCCCGTCCCGCGGCGGCCGGAACGCCCGGGCCTCGTCGGCGTAGCGGACGACCGCGTCGAGCGAGGCCGCGAGGTCATCGGCGACCATGTCCGCTCCGAGCTGGCCGCGCCGCACCGCATCCACGCGAGCGCTCACCTCGCCGAGCGACGCCTCGACCCGCCCGGCGAGGTCGCCGACCTGGCGGCGGAACCGCTCTGCGTCGCGGGTCTCCGCGAGGAACCGCCCCGCCCGGCGGAGCACCAGCACGAACAGCGCAAGCAGGATGAAGAACGCGAGGAGCGGCAGGACGAGGAGCGGCTCCATCGCGTGCCCCGTCCCCGCTCGTCCCGCTCGTCCGGGCCTAGCCGGCCCGCGTCCGGAGCGCGGCGAGCAGAGCCGGCGCGACCTCGAACAGGTCGCCGATCACGACGACGTCGGCGAACTCCGCGATCGGCGAATCGGGATCGCGATTCACGGCGACGATCGTCTCGGCCGTCTGCATCCCGACCTTGTGCTGGATGGCACCGGAGATCCCGAGCGCGAGGTACAGGGCGGGTTTGACAATCTTTCCGGTCTGGCCGATCTGCTGGGCGTACGGGATCCAGCCGGCGTCGACCGCGGCCCGGGTCGCCCCGACCGCGCCACCGAGCGCCTCCGCCAGCTCCTCGACGACCTTGAAGCCATCCGGGCCACCGACGCCCCGCCCACCGGCGACGATGATCCGCGCCTCCTCGATCGGCGCGGCCGCGCCGGCCTCGGCGACCCGGTCCACGACGCGAACCTTCGGGAGGGTGAGCTCACCATCGACCGTCGTCGGCTCGACCGATCCCGCCTGCACGGCGGGCGCCGCCTCGATGGCATTCGGGCGGACGGTCACGATCCCGTGCTCCGTCGCGAACCGGCTCGTCGTCGTGAGCTTGCCGCCGAAGACGCTCATCGTCACGACCGGACCCTGGTCCCAGGCCACCCCGACCGCGTTGACGAGCACGCCCCAGCCGCTCAGGGCGGACACCACGCCCGCCACGTCGCGACCATCGGGACCCGCGCCCGTCAGCAGCCAGGCCGGCTGATCGCGCTCGATCAGGGCGGCCAGCCGCTGCCCGACGATCGCGCCCGCCGCGTGGTCGGCGGCCGCCGGTTCGCTCACCGCGAGGACGCGCGGCAGGAACCGTGCCAGCTCCGATGCGGCGGCGGCCGGATCGGCGGCGACGACGACCCCGACGACCGCGGCACCGGCGGCCTCGGCCAGCGTCCGGGCGATGGTCGCCACCTCCGTGCTGATGTTGGCCAGGCTGCCGTCGGCGGTGACCTCGCCGTGGACCCAGATCTCGCCGGCCATCAGATGATCCTCCGCTCGGCGAGGAACGCGACGACCTGCCTGGCGGCCTCGTCGGCCGGCTCGCGGATCACCCGCGTCGCCGCTCGCGGTGGCGGCGCCGTGGCGTCAAGAACGGTCGTCGTGGCTGCCGCGCCGCCGACGGGCGCATCACCCGCCGCGACGTCGGCCAGCGCCTTCGTCTCGAGGGACTTGGAGCGGGCGGCCATGATCCCCTTGAGCGACGGGTAGCGCGGCTCGCCGAGCGCCTGGGTCGCCACGATCAGGGCCGGCATCGGGCCCTCGAGCACCTCGTATCCGGTCGGGGTGATGCGGTTGACCCGGACCGTGCCCGCATCGGGGTTCGGCTCGATCTTCGCCGCGTACGACAGGTAGGGCAGCCCGAGCAGTGCCGCGACCCCCGCCGGCACGACGCCGGCGCCACCGTCCGAGGTGTCGGCGCCGGCGAGCAGCAGGTCGTATTCGAGGTCGCGCACGGCCGCCGCGAGGACCCGCGTCGTCGAGACCACATCCGAGCCGGCGAGCGCGTCGTCGGTCACGAGCGTGCCGCTGGCGGCCCCCATCGCGAGGGCCTTGCGCATCGTCTCGGGTGCCGCCGGTCCGGCCATCGACACGAGGTGGACCTCGCCGCCATGCGCTTCGGTCAGCTTGAGGGCCGCCTCGAGCGCGTACTCGTCGTTGGCATTGACGACCGCGGGCACGGCGGCCCGATCGAGGCGCCAGTCGTCGGGGCGGAGGCGCTCGCCGCCCGACGCGGTGTCGGGCACGGGCTTGACGAGAACGACGATTCGCACGGGCGGGCAGCCTCCTTGCGGGTGGTTGGGCAGTTCAGGCGGGGTGGATGCCTCGGTCAGCGGCGGCTCGTGAGGGCGCGGGCGATGACGAGGCGCTGGATCTGCTGGGTGCCCTCGTAGAGCTGGGTGATCTTCGCGTCGCGCATCATCCGCTCGACCGGGAACTCGTCGATGTAGCCGTACCCCCCGAGGACCTGGACGGCGTCCGTCGTCACGCGCATCGCGGTGTCGCCGGCGACGAGTTTACACATCGCCGACCAGCGTCCGGCGTCCGGCGCCCCGGCGTCGATCTCGGTCGCCGCCTTGTACAGGAGCTGGCGGGCGGACTCGGTCTGGGCGTCCATGTCGGCGAGCATCGCGGCGATCATCTGGAACTCCGCGATCGGCTTGCCGAACTGGTTGCGCTCCGTGGCGTACGCCGCGGCGACCTCGAGCGCGCCCTGCGCGATCCCGACCGCCTGGGCCGCGATGCCGGGTCGGCTCCGGTCGAGCGTGCGCATCGCGATGGAGAAGCCCTCCCCCACCCCGCCGATGCGGTTGCGATCCGGGACGCGCACGCCGCGGAAGCCGAGCTCGGCGGTGGGGCTGCCGCGGATCCCCATCTTGTGCTCGACCCGCTCGACGCTGAAGCCGGGCATGTCCTTCTCGACGACGAAGGCGGTCAGGCGCTGGTGGCGCGGGGTCTCGGGGGCGTCGGGAGCGCCGGGGGTGGCTCCGCTGTCGGCGGTCGCGGCGAAGACGACCAGCAGGTCGGCGACGCTGCCCTGGCTGATGAAGCGCTTGCTGCCGTCGATGATCCAGTCGCCGTCCTCGGCGTCGCCGTCGCGGCGGGCGCGGGTCCGGGCGGCGGCGACATCGGAGCCTGCCTCGGCCTCGGTGAGGGCGAAGGCGATCAGCGTCCGGCCGGCCGCGAGATCCGGGAACCAGCGCTCCTTCTGCTCGTCGCTGCCGGCGAGGATCAGGGGCAGCGCACCGAGCTCCTGGACCGCGAGGATCAGCCCGCTCGTGGCACAGACGCGGCTGATCTGCTCGACGGCGAGGCAGACCGTCAGCAGCTCGCCGCCGAGACCGCCGTACTGCTCGGGAAACGGCAGGCCGAGGATGTCGTGGCCGGCGAGGACCTCCTTGACGTCCCACGGGAACTCGCCTGTCCGGTCGATCTCCGCCGCGCGGGGGGCGATGAGATCGTCGGCCAGGACCCGGACGGCGTCACGGAGGGCAGCCTGCTCGTCGGTCAGGCGATAGGTCGGGGTGGCCATCGCAGTGATCGTAGCAGCGGGTCGCCGCGACAGGCGTCGCGGGCGGTGGACCGGGGACGACGAGGGGAATCGGACCAGTTACCCTGCCAGTCAGACGGCGAGCGGTGTGCGGGGCGCGCTCCCGTGCCAGAGGAACGTGCATGGATCAGACCACCCAGCTGCTCCTCCTGATCGCGGCTGCGGCCGTCGGCATCGTGGCGACGCTGATCATGCTCCGGCGCCAGCGCCGCGAGCGGGAGATCGGCGACCGCGAGAGCCCGTTCGCGACCTCGACGGAAGGCTCGAAGCGCTGCCCGTCATGCGGGATGTACAACCAGTGGACGGACCGCAACTGCCTGACCTGCGGCAGGAAGCTCCCGGGCTGACGGCGCGCGGAACCCGCGGCCACCGTTCGCTACCGACAGCCAGCTGAGCAGGAATGCGGCGCGCCGGGCACGGAGACGCGGCAACCTGACAACGGTTAGCCGTCTTCGGCGAACAAACAGCCCGCCAGGGGCTCGAAGTGACCGACCGACCGACCATCGGCCTCGTCTGTGCCCGCGTGGCTGTCACATGAGAAATCCGGGCGCGCGAGGCGCACGGCCCGGCGCGTCGGGCACGGCACGGGGCGTCGGGCGCGTCGGGCGCGTCGGGCGCGGCGCGGCGCGTCAGTTCAGGACGGGGAGGCGGCGTGAGGCGGGGATCGGGTCGGGCTCGATGACGTCGGCGAGGATCTCGGCGATGTCGCGGGCGGTCACGGTACCGGAGGGACCGGTGGGCGCCGCGCCCGCGGGACCGCCCGCGGCCCCCGCTGAGCCGGCGGCGGCATCGGCCAGGCCGTCCTTCATCATCGTCATGCAGAACGGGCAGCTGGTCGCGACCGTCGCCGCGCCCGTCTCGAGCGCCTGACGCGTCCGCTCGGCGTTGATCCGCGTCCCGCGCGTCTCCTCCATCCACATCCGGCCGCCGCCCGCGCCGCAGCAGAACGTGTTCCGGCCGCTCTTCTCCATCTCGCGCAGCTCCAGGCCGGGGACGGCACCCAGCACGTCGCGCGGCGCCGCCATCACGCCGTTGTAGCGGGCGAGGTAGCACGAGTCGTGGAAGGTGACCGAAGCCGCGCCGCCCGCGGGCGCGCCGCTCCCCTCCTCCGCCACCCGCAACCGACCGGACGCCAGCAGGTCCTGGAGGAACACGGAGTGATGGATCACCCGGAACGACCCGCCGAGCTGGCCGTACTCGTTCGCGATCGTGTTGAAGCAGTGCGGACAGGCCGTGACGATCGTCCGATCGCCCATCCCGTACCGGTTCAGCGTCTCCACGTTCCCCGACGCGAGGATCTGGAACACGTAGTCGTTGCCCATCCGGCGGGCCGGATCGCCCGTGCACGACTCCTCCTGACCCAGGATCGCGAACCGCACGCCGGCCGCCGACAGACAGGTCGCGAACGCCCTCGCCACGCGCTTGTTGCGCTCGTCGAACGCGGCGGCGCAGCCCACCCAGTACAGGACCTCGAGCGAGTCCAGGCCGCCCGGCGACGCAGCCAGCGAGGCGACCGTCGGCACCTCGAACGGCAGGCCACGGGTCCAGTCCGTCCGGGTCGAGGCGGGTTGCCCCCACGGGTTGCCCTGGCCCTCCATGCCGCGGAACGCCCCGGTCAGCTCGGCCGGAAACCGCGACTCCTCCAGCACGAGGTTCCGACGCAGCCCGACGATCTTGTCCACGTGCTCGATCAGGACCGGGCACGCCTCGACGCACGCGCCGCAGGTCACGCAGTCCCAGACCGCGTCATATGGGATCGCGTCGTCGACGATCGGCGCCGCCATCCGCGAGGCCTCCGGCGCCGGGCTCGCCAGGCCGTGCGTCTCGCGCACGATCGGGTTGTTCGGAATCAGGTCGATGCCATGCTCGGCCTCGACCGCCATGTCCCGGATTCCCATGATGAAGGCCTTCGGGTTGAGCGGCTTTCCGGTGGCGTTGGCCGGGCACGCCTCCTGGCAGCGTCCGCACTCGGTGCAGGTGAAGCCGTCGAGCAGGTCCTTCCAGCCGAGGTCCTGGAGCGACTTCAGCCCGAACGTCGCGTCCTCGCGCTCCAGGTCCATCCGCGGCAGCTCCCCGCGCGGGGCGAGCTTGCGGTACCAGGCGTTCGGGAATGCGGTCGCGATGTGGAGGTGCTTGCTGAACGGCAGGTAGACGAGGAACGCGGCGACGAGTGCCATGTGCGCCCACCACATCACGATGAACAGGCCTTCGAGGATCGCTGCCGGAACCGCCCCGCGGAGCGGCCCCGCCAGCGCGGCCGACACGAACGCCCCCGGCTGGTCCCCGTGAGCGGCGAACTCGAAGACCTCCGCGAGGAGCTCCGTCGCGACGACCCCGCCGATCATCGACAGGATCAGGAGCGCGTCGCGGTTGTACGTCAGGCGGCGCGGCCGCGAGATCAGGCGCCGCTCGAACGCCCACAGGATCGAGACGAGCACGATCACCGCCACGACGTTCTGCATCGCGCTGATCGCGGTCCAGAGGAGGCCGTCGAACGGCACGGCGAGGACCATCTCGATCACGCCGCCCGTCACGATGTTGGCCGTCCCGATCGTGAGCAGGACGAACCCCCAGAAGATGCCGGCGTGCATCAGCCCCGCTCGGACATCCTTGAACATGCGGGTCTGGACGAGGGCGTACTGGACGAGCCCGGCGAACCGGCGCGGGATGTCGCCGAGGGCCCGTGGCTGCTCGACAGCGGGCCGCGTCGCCGCGAAGACGCGCAGGTGGCGGGCCATCGCGAGCGCGAAGACCGCCGCGGCGCCCCAGAACAGGACGAAGACGGCCGGGTACGCCGGGACGTCGGCGAAGACCGGGAACATCAGTCGGCGTCCTCGGAGTCCTCGTCGAGGCGGCGCCCGAAGTCGTGCTGGTCCTCGGTGCTGTCGGCGGGAGCGTCGCCGGCCTGCCCCGCCACCCCGTCGACGCCGTGGTCGTGTGGCCCGGCCAGCGTCTCGAGCGCATGGTCGAGGACCGGCAGGATCGCCTCGAGCGACTCCATCGCGCCGTTCGGGGAGCCGGGGGTGTTCACGATCAGCGTCTGCCCCCGGACGCCCACCACCGACCGGCTCAACGCCGCGAACGGCGTCTTCGCCCGGCCTTCGGCGCGGATCGCCTCGGCCATGCCCGGGACCTCGTAGTCGATCACGGTCAGCGTGGCCTGGGGCGTGACGTCGCGCGGCGTCAGGCCGGTGCCGCCCGTCGTCACGATGAGCGGGTGGAGCTCGGCGCCCTCGCGGAGCGCCTCCTCGATCGTCTCGCGGTCGTCGGCGACGAGCCGGCGGTCGACCACGAACCCGAGGCCGGTCAGGCGCTCGGCCAGGGCGGCGCCGCTGGTGTCCTCGCGGGTCCCGCTCGCCCCGCCGTCACTGGTCGTGAGGACGAGCGCGGTCCGCCGCGCGGCCGGGCCGTCGGTCATGCGCGCGGGCCTCGCCGCTGGCCTCCACTGATCCGCCCGGCCGCGCGATCGCCGGGGCGCCGCTGGTCCGGCTCGCGGGCCCCCTCGTCGACGGCGCGGTGCCACTCGCCGCTCTTGCCGCCGGTCTTCGACATCAGCCGGACGCCGCGGATCTCGACGCCGCGCTCGACGCCCTTGACCATGTCGTAGATCGTCAGCGCCGCGACGGATGCGGCGGTGAGCGCCTCCATCTCGACCCCGGTCGGGCCGGTGGTGGCGGCCTCGGCCCGGACGCGCAGCACGCCCGCGGCACGGTCCGGCGTCACGGCCACAACGAGGTCGGTCAGGGCCAGGGGGTGGCAGAGCGGGATCAGCTCGCTGGTGCGCTTGCCGCCCATGACCCCGGCCAGCTCGGCGACGCCGAGGACGTCGCCCTTGGCCCCGCCGCCGTCGATCACCATGCTCATGGTCTCGGGCGAGACGGCGACCAGGGCTTCGGCCACGGCGCGGCGCGCGGTTGCGGGCTTCTCGGACACATCGACCATCCGCGGCCGGCCGGACCGGTCGACGTGGGTGAGGCGGCGGCGCTCGAACCTGGGCGCAGGGTCGCGGGGCGCGTTGTCGCGGGCCATCGTGTCTCCAGTATCGACGGATCGGGCGATGCGTGGGCGGCTGGCGCGCAGCCCACGGAGCCTGGGCGGGCGGTCAGTCGCAGTCGAGCCACCAGAGATCGAGCCGGGCGCCGGCCTCGACCGCATCGACCGACTCCGGGACGATCGCGAGGCCCTCGGCCAGCGCCAGCGCCGAGAGGACGTGGCTCCCCTGCCCCCGGCCGCCCCCGGCGAGCCGGACCCGGACCCGTCCCTCCGCGTCGCGCGCCGGAGCGCCGGCCGCGTCCCGCTCCGCGACCACCCGCAGGAACGCCCGCCGGCCTGGGCTCTTCGTGGCCGGCTCCAGGAGGACGGCGTGATCGATCCGCCGAACCAGGCGATTGGTGGGCACGCCGGCCAGGCGCCGGATCGCCGGTCGGACGAAGAGCTCGAACGTGACGAAGCTCGAGACGGGATTGCCCGGCAGTCCGAACAGCAGCGTGCTCCCGCCGTCGAGACGCTCGGCGACGCCGAACGCGAACGGCTTGCCCGGCTGGACGGCGACGCGCCAGAGGTCCATCCGCCCGATCTCCGCGAACGCGGCGCGAACCACGTCGTACGGGCCGACCGACACCCCGCCCGACACGACGATCGCGTCGACATCGCCGCACAGCGCGGCCGTCAACCGGGCACGGACATCCTCGAGCCGGTCCGTCGCGATGCCGAGCGACTGCGCCCGGCCGCCGGCCTCCTCGACGAGCGCGGCGAGGCCCGGGCCGTTCGCATCGGGGATCCCGGCCGGACCCAGGTCGCGGCCCGGCGCCCGGACCTCGTCGCCGGTCGCCAGGATTCCGACCCGCGGCAGGGCGTGGACGGCGAGCGTCTCGTTCCCGGTGCCGGCCGCGAGCGCCACGCCTGCGGCCCCGATCCGCATGCCGGCCGTCAGGATCGTGGCTGCCTCGGCCAGGTCATCGCCGGCCCGGCGGATCGCCGTCCCGGATGCGATCGCGGCGTGGACCAGCACCGCCTTGGGGAGCGGCCCCGCAGCGTCCCGTCCGCGCTCGCCGACCGGAGCGCCGTCCGCGGAGGCGGGGGTCGTCAGCTCGACCTGCACGACGGCGTCGGCACCGGATGGCACCGGGGCGCCGGTCGCAATCCGGATCGCCGTCCCGCGCTCCAGCTCCGTATCGGGCGCCGCGCCGGCCCGGACCTCGCCGACGACGTCGAGCCGGACCGGTGCCTCGTCCGTGGCCGCCGCGGCGTCCGCTGCCCGGATCGCGTAGCCGTCCATCGCGGAGTTGTCCCACGGAGGCAACGCCGTGAGCGACACCACGTCCTCGGCGAGGATCCGGCCGCGGGCCTCACCGACGTCCACGCTCTCGACCGGCGTCGGGCCGGCGATCGCGGCCAGGATCTGGTCCCGGGCCTCCTCGACCGACAGCAGCTGGTCACCCGCCGCCGCCGTGCCTGTCCCCGCGGACCCGCTCACGGCGCCTGGCCGCTCGCCTCGGCCCGGGCGTGGAGCAACGCCGCGATCGAGCGCCGGGTCAGGACGCCGCGCAGGGTCGCACCGTCGAGGACGGGCAACCCATCGAGCCGCGACTGGCGAAGCCGCTCGAGAGCGACCGTCAGGCGCTCGTCGGGGAACGCCGTGGGGAGGTCCGGGCCACCGACCATGACGTCCTCGGTCCGCGTGGACGGCCAGTCCCGGACCGGGACCGCCCGGAGCTGCGTCGCGCCCACGATCCCGACGACCAGGTCGTCCTGGACGACGGGCAGGGCCGGTGTCACCGTCCCGTCGAGCACGCCGGCCGCGAAGGTGTCGAGCGTCAGCTGCGGCGAGATCGTCTCGAGCTCCTGCTCCATCGCCTCGCCGACGCTCATGCCGGCGACGAGCTCGTCGAGGACGAGCCAGCGCTCGACCGACCGGGCGGACGCGATCAGGAACCAGCCGACGAGCCCGACCATGATCCCGTCGAGCGTGTCGCCGCCGATGATGATCGCGAGCCCGAGGATGAGCGCCGCCCGGCCGGCGAACTTGCCCACGACCCCCGCCGCGCGGGTGCCGGCTCGCTGGTTGCCGCTCCGCGCCCACGCGGCGGCCCGGACCAGGCGCCCACCATCGAGGGGGAACGCCGGAATGATGCTGATCCCGGCCAGCAGGACATTGAGCCCACCGATGATCACGAGGGCATCGGCGACCCCGATCGCCGGTGCGCCCGCCGCCTGGAGCCCGACCGCGATCGCGATCAGGACGAGACCGATCGCGAGGCTGACGGCCGGACCCGCGAGGGCGACGAGCGCCTCGGCGCGGGGTGTCCGGGCGACGACGTCGACCGCGGCCGGCGAGCCGATGAACTGGACGACGATCACCCTCGTCTCCGACCCGTCGCGCCGTGCGACGACGGCGTGCGCCAGCTCGTGGACGATCACGGTCAGCATGAATCCGAGCGATCCGACCAGGCCGATGACCCAGCTCGTCGCCTGGTCGATGCCCGGCTGGAAGGTCGTGAGCCGCGGCCCCACGGTCACCGTGATGATCGCGACGATGAAGATCCACGACAGGTGGAGCCGGATCTCGAAGCCGAGGATCCGCGCGACCGGGACCCCGTTCATCGGGCGGCCTCGGGGTGCGAGGTGACCGTCCCGAGCGGGTCCGCCGCGACGCGACGCGTCGAACGCGATGCCCGTCGCGCCGCGAGTGCGACGACGAGCGCCAAGGCGACGATCACGCCACCCAGCGCGATCGTCGTCTCGGACCAGAACGCGAACGGGAAGAGCTGGACCAGGCGATCCGTGCCGGGGTCGAACGTGTAGGAGCCGCCTGGGAAGAACAGCCGGTGAAAGATCTCGAACGCGGCATCGAAGGCGACCGTCGCGACGGCGGCGGCGACGACGATCCCGCTGATCAGCCAGCGCATGCCGGCCCCGATCGCCGACCAGGCCCGCTCGGGGTGGCCCATCCGGCGCGCGCCGGCGATGAGCACGACCAGCCCGACCGCGGCCGCCGCCGCCAGGAGACCGAAGGCGCCGAACACGCCGCGGACGTCGCGCATGTGGGAACGCTCGCGCTCGTCGAGGACGGGCGCGCCGGCGATCTCGACGGCGAACTCGGGCGGGCCGAGGACCAGGTCGTGGAGGATCGCGTTCGTGGCCGTCCGGAGGTCAGCCTCGGAGAAGCCGGTCAGCGCGGTCGCGTTCGTGCGGCCCTGCTCGAAGGCGACCCAGGCCGGGGTCAGGAACGGGAGGATCGCGATCGCGATGACCACGACGGCCGCCGCGACCGCGGTGGCGATCGCGGCCAGCCGCTCGGGGATCGTCCGGGCGCTCGAAGCGTGGTCTGTCACCGCCGCATGGTAGTCCGTGGCCGGGTTCGGGAGCGCGCGGGCACCGATTCTCGCCCCACGAGCATGTACGACCAGGTTCGGGCCGGCGCGGCCTCGATCGGACCGATTCCTGCACTTCGTGACCGCCCGGCGAGAATTCCATGCAGGTCCCGGCTCAGTCGGGCTGAACCGTGTCGCGTACGCTCGCCCGGCGAGAATCCGTGCGCGTGGCCCATCCCGGCCCCGGAGCCCGGCTCAGTCCTCGAGCGTGCGGGCCTGGTCCCACCAGCCGCTGATCGTCAGGTCCGGCGGCGGCTCCACGTTGAGCTCCAGCGCGGCGCGGTGGATCCGGTCGCGGAACGCGTCGATGTCGAGGGCGAGGATGTCGCGCAGGCCGTCGATGCCGCCCTGCATCAGGAGCTGATGGTCGTCCGGCCCGAAGCTCGCGAGGTTGAGCATCAACGCCTCGTCGCGCCAGGCCAGGACGTCGTTCGTGGACGCATCCACCTGGTCGGCCAGCGTCTGGCGGCGGGTGGTGGTCTCGGTGACCTCGAGGAGCAGGCCGGTGGTGAAGATTCCCTGGTGGTCGAGGCGGTCGAGATGGACCTGCTCGATCCTCGTCAGCTCTCCGATCGGTGGCACGGTGGGCAACGGACCTCTGCGGCGGAATGGCTCGGCCCGATGATGCCACGCCCGGCCGGGCCGACGCACGGGGCCCGGCCCGCGCCGACGGACGGGGCCCGGCCGCCGCGCCGACGCGCGGCGCGCGTCGGGCCGGCGCCGATCACCGCTCGAGCGGACGCGGGTCGAGCGGCACGTCCCAGTGCGCCTCGAGCAGCGCGAATCGACGGGCCTCATCGCGCCTGAACGTCTCCTGGTCCGGGTACAGCCGGCGCGCGATCTCGGCGTCGCTGTGCTCCTCCATCGCAGCCCAGTCGCGGAACGTGATCGAGACGAGGATGTCCCAGTCGGCGCGGCCATCGCCATGGAAGCGCGGCGTGCTCATCTCGACCGCCGTGAACCGCCCGGCGTCGAGCTGCTCGCGCAGGATCGGCCAGTGGTTCCGACGGAACAGCTCGACGAACTCGTCGTGGCCGCCCCACCGGGTGCGGTAGAAGTAGAGGACCGTCACGGGTGCGGCGGCGTCGGCGGGCATGCGGGCCTCCTGGCGCCGCCGTCCGGGAGTCAGTTCAAGGCGACGCGGCACTGATCGTAGACGTGCTGAGGCCCCGCGGCCGGAGGGCGGTCGCGGGGCCTCGACCCCGGTGGATGCGATGTGCGGCGCTAGCGGGAGAGCTGGCCTCGCAGCGCGCCCGCCGGGAAGTCGGCGTTGTGGACGTTGACGTAGAACGCCGACGGGTCGCGGATGATCTCCATGATCAGCGCGCGCGTGGCGGTGACACAGCCGCTGCCACCGGTGGCACTGGTCGGCGGGAGCGGGATCACGACCGGGCCCGCGACCGCGGCCGAGCCGCGATGGATGTGGGCCGCCGCCAGCGGGGCGACGCCGGTCACGGAGTACTCGTAGCAGACCTCGCCAAGCCCTGGGTTCAGGCTGACCCAGGCGCTGCCGCTGCCGTCCGGATCACCCGGGTTCGGGCGCTCGGCGGCGCCGGTCAGGTCGGTCGAGAAGGGTCGCCCGCCGGCCATCGCGCCACCGGCGGCGGCGAGGCCGATCACGATG
This sequence comes from Candidatus Limnocylindrales bacterium, assembly GCA_035699725.1. GTDB lineage: Bacteria > Chloroflexota > Limnocylindria > Limnocylindrales > CSP1-4 > CF-46. The sequence continues at coordinate 15,030 of DASSPG010000020.1, forward strand.
AGCGAGGCGAGGGACACGAGCGTGAGCGCGAGGCGCGGGGTTCGCATCGGCGGTCTCCACTGATCGTCCGCGGCGCAGGCACGGGCGCACGGAACTGGTCAGGGATACGTCGATGTCGACCGAATGGATTGCCGGCTGCGTCGCCCCCGACTCCGGCCGCGTGCCGGCTCAGGCGGGGAGTACGATTGCGCCGTACCGTCGCGTTGGCCCGAGCGGACTCTCAAGCCACACGGCCTCCAGGAGGACCATCCATGAGCGACGAGGCAGCCCGCACGGCGTCCCCGCCGAGCACCGAAGAGGCCCTCAGCCAGTGGCGGGTGGCGGAGCGCCTCGTCGCGGTGTCACGGCGAGGCAGGCTTGCCGCACAGGCGGCGGCCAACGCGGCCATCGACGCGGCCGACGCCGCCGCGGCAACCGCGGAAGCGGCGAAGGACGCGCTCGCGTCGATGGCCCTTGCGGAGGCATCAGCCGCGAAGACGGCCGCAGCCGCGAAGCTCATCGTCGCCGAGACGGGGATCGACTTGGCGGAGAGCGAGACTGACGCGTCCATGTCCGAGGTCGTCGAGGCGGAGGCGCAGAACCAGTACCGGAAGGCTGTCGCACGGGCGGCCAAACAGGGCTGACCCACCTCCACCCAGCGTACTCATCGCGCACGCAGGACCTTCCACGAGGCGCGGAAGTCCGGGAGGTGATGTCTGCTCGGAGGCGGATCGATTCGGATCGACGGCCAGCCGTCCCCCGGCGGCCGATGTGGCCTAGACCCCGGCGATCACCTGAGGCTTCTCGCGGTCGGGCGGGAGCGAGTCGGACCGGTCGCGTTAACCACTCTGCGTTCGGTCGAGAATGCCGATCGACACGCCGCTCGGAATCACGGAACGCGGACCCGAAGGCCCGCGTTCGTTCGTGCGTTCTGGTCGGGCGCCCGGCATAGCCCCGCGACCACCGACCGTCCCATCACAATGCGGCTGGCCGAGCCGCCAGAGCCCTTCGACTGGTTGCGGAGCGCATGACGAGACGGTCATCTCGTCGGAGGGCTGAACGCGCCACCGATCGGGCGGTCGGCGTGGTCGCCGCCGTCCTTGTGCGCAACCCAGTACCCTGCTCGTCTGCCACTCGTCCGCTCCGCGGCTCAATGCCCGGTTCATCGCCGAGCCATCCAGTCCAGGAGCAGTCGAGACCGAATGACGTCAGGCACAGCGCCCTCCCAGGCACGGCTCCGCGAGGCCCGTGGTCCCCTGAAACCGGATCCGAGGCGCGAGGCCCCGGCAGACCAGGAACCGTGGCAACGCCGGGCGTTCGGAGCTCCTGGTGACGCCCTCCGAGCCGCGCTCATCGTGCTTGTCACAGCCGCGGTCACGGGTGGCTTGACCTCGTTCGGCCAGCAGTACCTCCCCGGCGAGTTGCGCTCGCTCGCGAACGCCTCCGGAACCTGGTTCGTGGTCGTCGTGGGCGCCCTCGTCGTCGCGCGTCCGAGCCCGGTGCTCGCGATCATCCTCGGCATCCTCGGCCTGATCGTGATGAACGAGGCCTACGGCGTCGTGTCCCGGTGGCGCGGGTTCTACTACGGCGGCGGTGTCAGCAGCATCTGGAACCAGATCGCAGTCCTGGTCGGACCGGTCGCCGGGATCGCGGCGACGTGGTTGCGATCGCCGAGACCCGTGCTCGTTGCCCTCGGGGCGTCGGCACCCGCGGCCGTCCTCATCGGGGAGGGACTGTTCGGGCTGACGGTCGTGACCGACACGACGAGCCCGGTGTTCTGGAGCATCGAGGTCGCCGCGGGGATCGCCATCGTCGTGGTCACGGCCGTCGGGCGCCTGCCCACGGTCCCGTCGATCGCCGTGCTCGTCGGTGCGAGCGCGCTGGGGGCTGCGCTGTTCTACGTGGTGTACAGCTCCCTGTAGCAGGGTGGAGGGCGTCCAGTCCCAGTGCTCGCGCAGGGCGTGAGTCGGCACAGCTGGTGTGGATCCTGGCGCCGCGGCTGCCGACCCGCGCATCTGACGGAAGCCACGTCATGCTCCCGCGGGCGGGTCGTGAAGCTCACGCTGGAGTCGCTGCCAGAGCGTGGGCGAAGACCTCGGACGCCGGACGGCACGCGATCGCAGAGGCACATTCACGCTGTCTGCTCACGCCAGGACGCGGGGCTGGGACGCGGTCAGACCTTGGCGCTCACCTGGGGCTTCTCGCGGTCGGGCGGGATAGAGTCGGACCGGTCCGGTGACCCACTCTGCGTTCGGTCGAGAATCCGATCGAGACGTGCGGCGTCGATCTCCGAGCGATCGGTCGGGGCCGGCTCCGGTTGAGTGCGCCGGACCTTCGGCAACCATCGTGGCATTCGTCGTCATCCTCAGCGTGTCGGGGCGCGATCATCCGCCCGGTCGCGCGTCGCCCACGTCCGAAGACCGCCCGTCGCCGTAACAGCGCCGAGACACATGGGGATGTCCATCAAGGAGATCCGTGGCCTCCGGGCTGCCGCCCGGAATCACGAAACGCGGACCCGAAGGCCCGCGTCCCGTTCGTGCGTTCTGGTCGGGGCGGCCGGATTTGAACCGACGACCACCAGTCCCCCAGACTGGTGCGCTACCAGACTGCGCCACGCCCCGAGTCCCGGAGTCTACACCGCCCCGGGCGGTCGCCCGCTCCACGCCCGACGACCTGGCCCTGCCCGACGCCCGCTCCACGCCCGACGCCCGGTCCCTGCCGACTCTTCGTCAACCAGTCAGGCGGGGACTGCAACGGCGCCTGCGAGGCGCCGTTCACGACTCGCACGCGGTTGTCCACGCTCAACAGGCGGCTCGGATCGGGCCGGCCCCGGACGAATCAGGCCGTGATGGACGAGATAGGTGCCGTACCAGTCCCGCAGAGCATGGTTGGTGAAGTTCCTGGGGATCGGCGTCCCCTGGGG
>DASSPG010000021.1:0-24597 GCA_035699725.1 Candidatus Limnocylindrales bacterium
TCAGCCGAGCTCGATGATCCGGTAGCGCGCCTCACCACGCGGTGTCACGACCGCGACGTCGTCGCCGACCGACCGACCCAACAGTGCCCGCCCGACCGGAGACGCGTTCGAGATCCGCCCAGCGGTTGGATCCGCCTCGGCCGACCCGACGATGACGTACGTCATCTGCTCACCCGACCCGTCCTCGACGGTGACGGTCGAGCCGAGTCCGGCCCGGTCCGCCGCGGCCCCGGCCGGCGCCTCGATCACGGTCGCCGATCGGAGTGTCGCCTCGATTGCCGCGATCCGGCCCTCCAGGAACGACTGCTCCTCTCGGGCCGACGTGTAGTCGGCGTTCTCCTTCAGGTCGCCCAGCTCCTTGGCCGACTTGATCCGGGCGATCACCTCGGGTCGCTTCGTGCCGGTCAGCTCGGCGTGCTCCGCCCGAAGCCGCTCGATGCCCTCGGCGGAGACCCACGTCGTCTCGACCGGTCGGTCGCCCGGCTTGCGGGCGGCGGCCCTCGGGGAGGATGCGGCGCGCGGAGGGGCGGTACGGGCAGAGGTGGCGGCGCGCGACGTCGTCCCCGCCCCGGTCGGCCGGGGAGCCCGCCGAACCGTCCCGCCGGCCCGTCGCGCCGACTCCGCCGCGCCTTCGGCCGCCCCCGGAGCGAGCTCCGTCACCCGGCCGACCGGCACCGTCGGCTTCGGCTCGGCCGGAACGAGGCCGTTGACGATCCCGGTCGCCTTCCGCTCGCCCGTGGCGGTTCGCAGGTTGGCGAATGGCAGGATCACCCGCGGGTCGGGGAGTGCGGCGGCCTCGGCGGCGGGGATCGTGTCGGCGAAGGCCGCGAGCAGGGCATCCTCGGCCTCCTCGACGGCCCGCGTCTGGGCCCACCAGATCCGGGCCGTCTCGAGCCCGGTCAGCGCATGCAGCCAGTACCCGCCGGCGTGGGGCCGTCGCTCGCCGAGCACCGTGTTCCGGATCGCCTCGATCCGGCCGCCGATCGAGCCCTCCGTCGCCCCGACGAACAGGACCCGGCTGGACGGCAGCCAGAAGGCGCCCAACCGGGCGGCCAGGGCACGGGAGGTCGGATGCGCCCCGTCGAGTCGAAGCTCGGGGACGCGCTCGAGCCATTTCCCGATCCGCGTCAGCTCGAGGGGGGCATGGTGGAGCGGCGCCGGCAGCTCGATGACGAAGACGCCGGGCCCTCGGGCCGGGACCGGTCGACCCCACACGACGGGCCCGTCGGCCATCAGTCCGACGGCCCGGAAGAGACCGGCCGCGCCGTTGTCCTGGGATTGGATCACGGCGCACCTCACAGGCCGGGGTGATCCTCCGGCGGAGGCGTGGCCCGACGGGGGTATCGTCGCACCGACATGGCACCTTCCGTCAGCGAGCCCGCGCCGCCACCCGTGATGCCGGGCCCGATCGCGGGCGGGCGTGGCCGCCGCCGGCTCCGGCCTGGGCGCGGGCCGGCGATGCTCCTGACGGCCGCGGCGGGGATCGCCGTGCTCGGTGTCGGGTTGCTCCAGGCCGGGGCGGGGCTCGGTGGCGGACGGACGGGCCTGACCGGCCCCAGCGCCGGCCCGGGCTCGGGCGCCCTCGGCCCGACGCCTGATCCCGCGGCCTCGCCGATCGCATCCCCCGGCTCGTCGGCCGCGCCCGGATCGTCGGCCGCGCCCGGATCGTCGGCTCCGCCCGGCGGTCCCACACCCGGGATCCCGACCACGAGCGATCGCCGCCACGCCGTCCTCGTGGTTCGCCTCCAGGCCGAGCTCGATCGGGTCCGTGCCCGGCTCGCGATCCCGGGGGCCTCGGTCGCGATCACGTTCCCGGATGGCTGGACCTGGACGGGATCGAGCGGACTGGCCGACATCGGCGCGAGGAGGCCCGTCACCCCGGACACCGCGTTCGCGTACGCCAGCATCACCAAGACGTTCACGTCCGCCCTGATCCTCCAGCTCATCGACGCCGGCGCGCTTCGCCTGAGCGACTCCGCGGCGACCCTCCTGCCCCCTCTCCGGATCCCGATCGACCGCCGGATCACCGTCGCGATGCTGCTCGATCACACGAGCGGTCTCGCGGACTACTTCCTGAACCCGAAGATCGACCGTCCGCTCCAGTCGCGACCGAACGCGACCTGGACGGTCGACCAGGCGCTGGGCTACGTCGGGAAGCGCCTCGCCCCGCCGGGCAAGGCGTGGCACTACTCGAACACGAACTACCTGCTCCTCGGCGTGATCGCCGAGCGCGTGACCGGCGAGCCCCTGGCGACCGCGATCCGGACCCGCCTCCTCGAGCCCAGCGGCCTCGCGGCGACGTGGTCGCAGCCGGACGAGACCGCCCGTCTGCCGTTGGCCCACGGCTACCGGTTCAACGGGACGAAGCTGACCGCGAAGGCGATCGATCTCGCCGACGGAAGCGGGGTTGCTCCGTTCCGCTCGGTCGTGACCGCCGCCGGCGGAGCGGGATCGATGGCCGGCACGAGCCGTGACCTCGTCACCTGGGCCCGGGCGCTGTATGGCGGCCGCGTCCTCGGGCCGAGCGGGACGGCGATGCTCCTGAGCGGGTTCACCAAGACGACGGCCTACCTCCCCGGCGTCGCCTACGGCTACGGCATCCAGGCACTCTCGATCGACGGCCACGCCAGCCTCGGCCACAGCGGCCGGTTGCTGGGATTCCGTGGCGCGATCCGCCACTTCCCGATCGACGGGCTGACGATCGCCGTCCTCACGAACCAGAGCCGGGCGGATGCGGGCGTCCTCGTGCAGGCGCTGCTCGCGGTGGCCCTGCCGGTCGCACCGGCCTGCCCGGCCTGCCCGACCGCTCGCTGACGCCGAGCCGGCGGACGAACGGATCGGTGGCGACGGTACCGACGGGGGATGCGGCTCTCCCCGCCCGGGCGCAGACTCGAGCCCTGCCGGAGGGATGGCATGCCGATCCGGGTCGAGATCTACGGCGCCACGGGGGTTGCGATCGGCGTCGTCGCGCGCCAGGGCCGGCTGCGCGACATCCTGGACGACGATGGTGACCTGCTCGTCGAGCGTGTCACGTGGCACCCCATCGACGGCACCACACCGCAGCCCTGCGGCGAGCTGTCGGTCACCGGCGACGACATCCTGATCGCCGTGGCCGACGTCATCGGCGACCTGCCCGTCCACGCCCAGTGGCACGACATCTCGCTCGACGTCGGACCGTATCGCGTGACGGGCTCGATGCCGACGATGCCCGGCTTCGATCCGGGCCGCGCCCTCGCCCGCCCGAGCGGCGAGTTCGTCCTGCTCCGCGACGTCCGGATCGCGCTCGCGTCCGACGCCGACGGCGGGGCCGTCGAGCAGCCGGCGGCCCTCGTCAATCGCTATGTCGTCGATCGGGTCGCCGCCGACCTGATGCTCGGCTTCTACTTCCCGGGAGCGGAGATGATCGTCACCGGCGGCCACGAGCAGGGCGCCGCCGGTGTGGCCGCCCTCGTGCCGCCGCCCGATCCGGCCCCGACGCCCGCCAGCCTCTGACCGTCCGCGCGGATCAGCGCCGCCAGCGGCGGCCGCGTACGCCTACGTGCGCCCGGCGCCCGCCCGGTACTGGACCGGCTTGCGGTGCGGGTGATGGCTCGGCCGGGCACTCCGTCCACCGCTCCGGCCACCCGCAGCTTCCGGACCGCGCAGCGGCCGCGGCTCCACGCCACGATCGGGCACGAATCCCTCCTCGACCGTCCACGGGATCGCCTTGCGCAGGAGCCGCTGGACGCCGCGCAGGAGGTCCGCCTCGTCGATGCAGACGAGGCTGATCGCCTCGCCCGTCGCGCCGGCCCGTCCGGTCCGCCCGATCCGGTGGACGTAGTCCTGCGGGTTCCACGGCAGCTCGAAGTTCACCACGTGGGGAAGATCCTCGATGTCCAGTCCGCGCGCGGCCACGTCCGTCGCCACGAGCACCCGGATCTCGCCGGACTTGAACTCCTCGAGGGCGCGCGTCCGCTCGGGCTGCGATCGGTCGCTGTGGATCGCCACCGCGTTCAGGCCCTGGCGGTCGAGCCACGTCGCGAGGCGGGTCGCCCCGATCTTGGTCCGGGTGAACACGAGCAGCTGGCGCAGGTCGTCCTTGCGGATCAGGTGGGCGAGCAACTCCTCCTTGCGGTCGCGATCGACCGGGTAGACGATCTGGCGGATCGCGTCCACGGTCGCGTTGCGCGGGGCGACCTCGACCTCGTCGGGGTCATTGAGGATCGTGCGCGACAGGCGCCGGATCTCGTCGGAGAACGTCGCCGAGAACATCAGGTTCTGGCGCTTGGCCGGGAGGAGCTGGACGATCCGCTGGATGTCCGGCAGGAAGCCCATGTCGAGCATCCGGTCGGCCTCGTCGAGGACGAGGATCTCGACCTGGCCGAGGTTGGCGACCTTCTGGCCCACCAGGTCCAGCAGCCGGCCGGGGGTCGCGACGAGGATCTCGATCCCGCCCCGGAGCTCCTTGATCTGGGGATCCATCGGCATCCCGCCGTACACCACCGTCGAGCGCAACGGCACGGTCCGGCCGTAGACCTTGACCGCCTCGTCGACCTGGACGGCCAGCTCGCGGGTCGGGACGAGGATCAACGCCCGGACCGGGTGGCGCGCAGGCGAGAACGAGGTGTTGGCGTGCTGCCGGAGCCGATCGAGGATCGGCAGGGTGAAGGCCGCCGTCTTGCCCGTCCCGGTCTGGGCCGCGGCGAGCACGTCCTTGCCGGCCAGGACGAGCGGGATCGCCTGTTCCTGGACGGGGGTGGGCTGGAGGTAGCCCTCTTCCGCGACGGTCCGCAGAAGGTCGGCCGACAGGCCGAGGTTGTCGAAGGTCATCTGGCTCCTGGAGCCCGCATCGCGCGGCGCGGTCGAGCGCGTGGGCGGGGCATGCTGGTCGTCTCCCGCTCGCCTCCCTTGACGTCGTCCAAACGACGCGGTGCGAGCGCGGATCCTCGCGAGCATAGCCGATGGCCGGTCCGCCGGCATCCGCCATGGCACCGACGCACCATGCGTGCACGCGGCCGGTCCGATCGGGTCGGGGCGTCCTGGTGCAGATGGGGGAGGCACGGGCCGACCTTGACTGGCATACTCCTGCAAGGCCCCCAGGCCAGTCACCCCTGACAGACAGGCTGAAAACAGAAGACGCCGCCGCGCCCCACGGCAGGATCCTGTCGTCTCGGCCGTCGACCGCCTCACTCACCCTGATCCGGCCGTCGACCCCGCCCCCCGGTCGGACCTCACCCCGATCGCCCCCATCCCCGCTACGCGTTCGCACGCGTCCGCCAGCTCGCCCTGCCCGCGACGGCACCAACCACCGTCACCGCGCCCCATGCACGGTGTTCCGGCGGAGAGGAGGCAAGAGCGTTGCCGGTTACCCCTGAGGGCGCCCAGCGGGCGTCTGGCCATCGATCGTTCCGATCGCTGCGCTTCGTCGTCATCGCCGTCCTGGCCTCGGTCATGGCCGTCGGCGGGCTGGCGACCCATCCCGAGAGCGTGGCGGCGGCCGGCAAGAAGGTCGTCATCGTCGTCGGCCCGGCAGGCTCGAACACCTCGGACTACCTGTACAACGCGAAGAAGCTCGCCGCCCAGGCCCGCTCCTACGGAGCCACCGTCTACGAGATCTACACCCCGAACGCGACGTGGTCGCGGGTGAAGAGCCTCAGCCAGGGCGCCAACGTCTTCATCTACCTCGGCCACGGCAACGGCTATCCCAGCCCGTACGGCGCCTTCAACAAGTACACGAAGGACGGGATGGGCCTGAACACGACGGCCGGGAGCTCCCGCTACACCTATTACGGCGAGTACTACGTCGACCGCTACCTGAACTTCGCCCCGAACGCGGTCGTGATCCTCAATCGGCTGTGCTACGCCTCGGGCAACTCCGAGTGGGGCGCCGGCTACCCGACGAAGTCGACCGCCATCAAGCGCGTCGACAACTACGGGGCCGGCTTCCTGCGGACCGGCGCCCGCGCGGTCTTCGCCCAGGGGATCAGCAGCGTGTCCTACATCCTGTACGGGCTGTTCAAGACGAGCCGGACGATCAAGCAGATCTTCTGGTCCGACCCGAAGCGCTCGGGCGCGTACGACTTCAGCTTCTCGTCGGTCCGGACGCCAGGCAAGACCGCGACCCTCGATCCTCGCTCGCCGGGCCAGTACTACCGCTCGGTCATCGGCGATCTCGGGATGACCGCCGCGACCTGGCGCGCCGCCGGCGGCTGACGGCCGACGCTCCTCGGCTCATGGGAACGCGCTCGCTTCGGCGGGCGCGTTCTGCTGTCGCCGGGGCAGACGGAGACCCCGGCCGAGGCCCACCGCATCGTGGGTCCGCCGGGGCCAGGAAGGACGCGAGGGCCGGATCGGGCCCGTCGTCAGGCGAACGCCACGTGGGCGACGACCCCGAGCATGGTCAGGACGAGGACGAGCACCAGCATCAAGGCCGGGACGGCGCCGAACAGGTCGCCTTCGAGGTGGTAGGTCCGGGCGGACATCGATCGCGCCTCCTTTCGGTCCGTTCGCGGCGACCTGGCTGATCGCTCGTTGACCCGATCATCGGGGAGGGGAGCGCCCGGGCAAGCGGACGCCCGTCCTTGAGTGCGCCGAACCAACGGCCGCCCGGATGCTGGACGAATGACGACCTCGTGTGCGGCCGGTGGCTGACGCGGTCAGCCGACCGAATCGCTCGCATCAGGGCTTCGTCTCTCCGCTGCCCGCCCGCTTCCTGGTGCGCGGCATCCGGCGCACGCCAGGACCAGCCCGGCCGGCGGCGGCGAGCCTCCGACATCCATGGTCATCTACGTTCGAAGTGCCGTGGCGATTCTCAAATGTGAATATCTGTATTGACAATGTGAAAGCACAATGTCAATATGCGGGCGCAAGACACCGAATGATCGAGGATTGCATGGCACACGATGTGATCTCCACCTGCCCCGTCTGCTCGGGCGAGCTCGCGGTCACCCGCCTTCGCTGCGGGTCCTGTGGCACGACGCTGGAGGGCGAGTTCTCGGTGGGGCGGTTCGCTCGCCTGAGCCGCGACCAGACCGCGCTCCTGGAGAGCTTCCTCCGCTCGCGCGGCAACCTCCGCGACATCGAGCGCGAGCTCGGCATCTCCTACCCGACCGTCCGGGCCCGCGTCGAGGCCCTCGTCCGGGCCCTCGGCTTCGGGCCGCGCTCGGACGACGACAGCTCCGCCGGCGGCGAGGACGCCGGTCCCACCCCACAGACCCGCGAGTCGATCCTCGAGCGACTCGCCCGCCGCGAGATCAGCGCCGAGGACGCCGCCCTGGCGATCCGGGCCCTGGGGAGGACTGCCCGATGACGACGACGACGAAGGACCAGGCGGTGGTCGTGGACCACCCGATCGGTGCCACGGGCCGATTGGCGATCCGCCTGGCCTCGGCCGAGCTCCGCCTGGTCGCCACCGATGGCGATCGCGTCACGGTGCGGACCGCCGGCGGCCGGGCGCTGCCGGATCGCGTGATCATCGAGCCTGTCGACGGCGGCCTCACGATCCGCGAGAAGGACATCCACGGGATCACGTTCCGGCTCGGCCAGCGCGTGGTCCAGCTCGAGATCGCCGTCCCGGCCCGCGCAGAGGTCTCGGTCGATACCGCGAGCGGCTGGCTGGACGCGGTCGGCCTGGTCGGCGAGCAGCGCTACCGGACGGCGTCGGCGGACACCCGACTCAAGAGCGCCGCCGGCCAGATCGACCTCATCACGGTGTCGGGCGACGCGACCCTCGAGCTCGCCGGCGCGGCCGATCTCGGGCTGAAGTCGGTGTCGGGCGACATCGGCGTCCGCGGCGGCCGGCTCGACGCCCTGCGCGTCTCGACGACCAGCGGCGACGTCCGGGTCGACAGCCCGATCGTGGGCCGCACGGGCCACGCGATCGAGACCCTCAGCGGCGACGTCGACGTCGTCGCGGGCGACGGGATCACCGTCGAGGCGCGGACCGTGTCCGGCGATCTCACCACGGACCTTCCACACAGGAGCGACGGCCGGATGGGCCGGCGTTCGCTGATCGTCGGCAACGGGGCGATCCAGCTGTCCTTCCGCTCGGTCTCCGGGGACCTGCGGATCCGGGCCGCGACCGACGACGTCGGGGCGCGGGGGCGCGGGCCGGATGCCGCCGCTGGGCTGTCCGAGTCGCCGGCTCCGCCGCTGGCCCCCGAGCCGCCCACGCCGCCCGCGGCCTTCGGCGACACCCACGGCGACACCCACGGCGAACCCGATGCCGCCGATGACCATCTCGACGACGCCCGGATGGCGATCCTCCGATCCCTCGAGAACGGCGAGCTGGACGTCGCGACCGCGATGGACCGCCTCGCGGCCCTCGACGGCGCTGCCCCGGGTGGAGCCGGCCGGTCCGATGGCTGATCCGCTCGAGCAGGTCCTTCGACTCGTCGCCGAGGGCCGGCTGACCGCCGCCGAGGCGGCGCCGATCCTCGACGCGCTCGGCGTCGACGGAGGAAGGGCCGGCGGCACCGGCACCGCGCCCGGAGCCGACGACGACCAGCCTGCCGAAGCCCCGACCGGCGGAGCGCGCGGCTCGGCCTCCTCCATCCGGATCGAGGTCAGCGACGGTGACCGCAAGGTCGTCAACCTGCGGGTCCCGATCTCGCTGGGCCGGTTCGGTCTGGACCGGATCCCCGGCCTCGGCGGCGGGAACATCGACCTCGTCCGGCAGGCCCTCGCCGAGGGCCGGTCCGGAACCATCCTCGACATCGACGATGACGGCCACGGCGTCCGGATCGCCCTCGAGTGACCCGGCGCCGCCACCCCGAAAGGAACCGCATGCCATGACGCACGACCACGACGCCACCCGCCTCCATCGCCTCGAGCTCGACCGAGCGATCGAGACGATCCGGACCGAGCGCCTGCTCGAGGCCGGCGCCGGCCATCCACCCGGCCTCGCGACCCGTGGCCGGCAGGCCGCCGGCCGCGCCCTGATCGCCGCCGGCCAGGCGCTGGTCGGCGGGGAGCGCGGAGCGCTGCGCAGCCACCGCGCCTGATCCACGGGTCGGGCGCGGGCTGGCCGAACCGATCGCCGCGTCCTACCATCCGGACATGGCCACCACGACCGTCGATCGACTCCCGTTCACCGGCGACGACACCGCCGACCGCCTCCTCGTCAGCGACCCGCTGGCCCTCCTCATCGGCTTCGCGCTCGACCAGCAGGTCCCGCTCCAGAAGGCCTTCTCGGGGCCCCTCGAGCTGAGCCGCCGGATCGGCGGTCTCGACGCCCGGACGATCGCCACGATGGACCCCGACACACTCGACACCGCCTTCCGGACGCCGCCGGCCCTCCACCGCTTCCCGGGCAACATGGCCAAGCGGACCCGCGAGATGTGCGCCTACCTCGTGGAGCGCTACGACGGCGACGCGGCCCGGATCTGGACCGAGGCGAAGGATGGCGCCGACCTCCACGCCCGCCTCCTCGACATCCCCGGCTTCGGGCCGATGAAGGCGGGCACGCTCGTCTCGATCCTCGGCAAGCAGCTCGGCCGGGCGCCGGCGGGGTGGGAGCGGTTCGTGCCGGACCACATGACCCTCGGCGACGTCGACGGGCCCGATGCCCTCCGGCGCTACCAGGCGTGGAAGAAGGGGATGAAGGCCGAGGCGAAGGCCGCGAAGGGGTAGCGAGCGGGCGCCGCGAGGGCGACCGGGAACCGTCTCTCTGGCGCGCTGGGCGCTCGGCGAGGCGCGTCCGGTTCGCACGGCGACGCTGCCGATCGCCGCGTCCGGCGACCCTGTCGCGTCGCGGGTTCTCGGCGCGAGTCCGGCCTAGTCCGGCCTAGCCCGGCCGCCCGGCCGCGCTCCCGTCGGTCGGTGCCGTCGGGGGCCCGGTCGGTTCGGGGTCGATCCGCCCCCCGCGGACGGTCGCCCCGACGACCATCGCGCCCCCGATGATCACGACGTTCTTGAGGATGTACTGACCCTCGAGGGTCGGGACGACCGGGAACACGCGGAAGGTCTCGGCCGGGAAGAGGACGAGCGGGAGGAGGGTCCCGACCATCTGGACCGCGAGCAGGAACAGCACCGCCCGCAGGAACCGGCCGCTGATCAGCCCGAGCCCGATGACCGTCTCCCAGGCCGCGAGCACAGGCAGCGACACGGCGGGCTTGACGGCACCGAGGGTCAGGACCTCGATCGTGCGGCCGGCGAGCTCCTCGGCCGGGCTCAGGCTCGGGAAGAACTTGAGGAGCCCGAACCACAGGAACACGATCCCGATCGCGACCCGCAGGATCGGGATGCCGAGCCGGGCCAGGAAGTCCGTGACGGCGCGATCGATCCGGTCGAGCCGGCCGGGGAGGCGGGAGCCCGCGACAGAGGGTGGAGTCATGGCTGAAGCGTAGCCGGGACCGGCTACGGCGCCGCGATCTCGAGCGACAGGAGCCACCCGATGGCGGCCGCGGCGAGCCACAGGACGCCGATGACGATCGCGCCCAGGCCGACCAGCACGAGCTGCTCCTGGCGGGTCGAGGCGCCGGGCTCGAGCGCGTGGCGTCGGAAGAGGGCGAGGTTCCGGGCGTTCGAGCGCGACGCCACGTCGAACAGGTCGCCGAGGATCGGGACCGCGCCGAGGAGCAGGTCGACGATCGTGTTGAGCGCCATCCGGGCGACGACGACGCGCGGGACGCCGAACCGCGTCGCCTCGGCGATCAGCCAGAAGCCGATGACGCCCGAGATGGCGTCGCCCACGACGGGGATGAGCCCGATCAGCGGGTCGAGCCCGACGCGGGCGCTCGTGCCCGGCACGGGCACGAGGTCATCGAGGACGCGGCTGACGGCCGAGAACCGTCGCTCGAACGCCTCGTATTGCGCCGCTCGCGGATCGCCGACGACCTCGCCCCGGACCGCCCGGGCAGCGGACCCCGCGGCTCCGACCCGACCAGGCTCAGAGATCGGTCGCGTTGAACGTGTCGCAGTCATCCGGATTGCCGGACTTGTATCCCACGTTGAACCAGCGGACCCGCTGCTCCGCGGAGCCGTGGGTCCAGCCCTCCGGGTTCACCTGGCCCTGCGTCTTCTCCTGGATCCGGTCGTCGCCGACGGCCTCCGCGGCGTCGATCGCCTGCGAGATCTGTTCCTGGGTGAGCGGCTGGATGAACTTCGTCTCCTCGGCGTTCTGCGCCCACACGCCGGCGTAGCAGTCGGCCTGGAGCTCGGTCCGGACGGCGCGGCTGGTGGGCCCGGTGTCGCTGCCCGGCTGGAGGACGCCGGCGAGGTTCTGGACGTGATGGCCGTACTCGTGGGCCACCACGTACGCCCGGGCGAACGGCCCGCCCTTCGCCCCGAAGCGCGACTGGAGCTCATCGAAGAACCCGAGATCGAAGTAGGCGATCTTGTCGACGGGGCAGTAGAACGGACCGACCGCGGACGTGGCGTCGCCGCATGCCGTCGAGACCTGGTCGGTGAAGAGGACGGTCTCGGCCTTCTGGTAGCCCTCCATCGCACCGGCCCAGTAGGCCTGGATGCTGTTGACGTAGCCGACGATCTGGCAGTCCTCGCGCTCGTTGGCGTCCGCTCCGGTCTTGCACCCGGCAAGCGCCGAGCTGTTCGGGGCGTTCGTGTCGGGCGCAGCCCCGCCGCTGCCCGAGCCGACCAGGGCGCCGGGATCTCCGCCGAGGAGGAGGTAGACGATGGCGATGACGAGGCCGAGCCCGCCGCCGCCCACGGCGAGGCCGCCGCTCCGGCCACCGATCCGGCCACCGCGGCCGCGGACGTCGGTGACCTGGGTCGGGTCGAGACTGGAGTTCGGGTCGAATGTCATGCTGGGCTTGACCTCCGGGGCACTGGGGAACCGCAGGAGTTGTAGCCGATCGGACGCCCTCGGGCGCCCACCGGTCGCCGTGCGGGCCGTCGCAAACGCGTTGCGGCTGAGCTCGGCGCGCGGCCGGCTCGCCGTCCGGGCCGGGCGGCCGGAGGACATCCCGAACCGACTCGTCGCGGACTCATGACAGGTTCTGACAGGTATCTCTGCCATGCTCACCAGGTGAGTGACGCGGTCGATCGGATCGCCGGCAGACGAGGTGCGGAATGTTCCACGGAGAGACACTGGCGAGGGCGATCCATGCCGATCGGGTCCGCGACCTCGACCGCGCGGCACGCGACCGCCGCCTGCTGACGCGGCCGGCCGACGTGGTGCCGATGCAGCCCCGGGAGCGACGGACCGAGCCCGGGGCACCGATCCCGGCCGGGCCGTGCGGGGGGTCCGCCGGCGTCCCCGCCTAGCGGGCCTCGGACGTGGCCGTCGCCCGGACCGGCTCCGGAACGCCGGGGTCGGCGGCGACGGCGGTGTCGTAGTGGGCCGCCAGGGCGCGGGCCTGGGCGGCGATCCGCTCGCGCAGCTCGCTCGGCTCGAGGAGCTCGCAGCGGGCGCCGACGGCGAGGACCTGGGCGACCGCCTCGTTCGGCCAATCGAGCTTGACCCGCACGTGCAGCCAGCCGTCCGGATCGGGCTCGTCGAGCCGCTCGAGCGTGCCGAATGGGCGATCCCCGATCACGCCATGGAGGCGCGGCAATCGGTCGCCCGCGATCCGGAGCTTCACCTCGATTCGCGGCGTGTCCCGTTCGTACGCCGAGGACGACTCCGTCCAGAACGCGGCGAGATCGAAGTCGGTCGGTCGCACGAAGCGCTCGTCCAGGCCGGTCACGCGCGTGATCCGCGAGACGCGGTAGGTCCGTGGCTGACCATCCGCATCGGCCACCAGGTACCAGACGCCGGCCTTCAGGACGAGCCCGAGCGGGCCGAGGACCCGATCGACCGTCTTGTCACCACGGTCATAGCCGATCTCGATCCGCTGGCTCTCCCACACCGCCTCCGACAGCGGTCCGAGCAGGGGTACCGGCTCGTCGGCGTGATACCAGGCGGCCGCGTCGAGGTGGAACCGCTCCACGAGGCGTGATGCCCGCGCCCGAAGCTCCACCGGCAGGGCCGCCAGCACCTTCAGCTGAGCGGCGGCGACGACCGTCCCCAGGCCGAGCTCCGCGGCGGGACCCGGCAGGCCGGACAGGAACAGCGCCTCGGCCTCGTCGGCGGTCATGCCGGTGAGGCGCGTCCGGTAGCCGTCCACGAGGCGGATCCCGCCGTGCGGCCCGCGCTCGGCGTAGATCGGCACGCCCGAGGCGCTCAGCGCCTCCACGTCGCGGTGGATCGTCCGGACCGAGACCTCGAGCTCGCGCGCCAGCTCGGCTGCGGTCAGGCCGCCACGCGACTGGAGGAGGAGCAGGACCGAGACGAGGCGGGACGCACGCATCGTCGGTCAGGATAGCGGAATGCTGACAGGTTCTGTCGCCTATGACCCGGAGCGACCGCTGCTGCCCTGGTCGCGCAGGAACTGCTCGATCTCCGAGATCAGGTCGTCGCCCGCGGGCAGCCGCTCCTCGTCGACCATCGCCTCGAGCCGCTCGACGTAGCTGCGCGTGTTCTCGTCGGCGGCGGTCACCGCATCGAGACGCGTCCGGAGCTGGTCGGACTCCCCCGCGAGGTCGCCGCTGTCGAGCTCGAGGCCGAGGTGCCGGGCCACCGCCCCGTGGAGCGCCAGCGCGGCCGGTGCGTACGGCCCCGAGACGTAGTGCGGAACCTGGGCGAAGTAGCCCACGGCCTGGATCCCCGACTCGGCGACCCGCATCTCGAGCACGCTCACGAGCGCGGCCGGGACGCGAAGGAGGCCGGCCGGCCCGGGCCGGATGTCCCCGCGCAGCAGGCCCGGCTCCGACGCCGTCCCGAGGATCGGCACGGACCGCGTGTGCGGAACGGCCGCGGGGATCGCGCCGATGCTGATCCATTGGGTCACGCCGAGCGCCATCGCCACCTCGGCGACGGCGTCGGCCAGCCGCGGCCAGCGGTAGTCCGGCTCGGGGCCGGTCAGGACGAGGAGGTCCTGGCCCGCGTCGCGAACGAGGCGGATCGCGAACACCGGCCAGGTGAGTTCGGCAAGCCGACCGTCCTCGATGTCGAGCGTCGGCCGGCGGGCGCGGTAGTCGAACAGCCGATCGGCGTCGAACGTGACGATCGCCGGTGCGTCGCCCGCGATCAGCGCCGCCGCCGTGGTGGCCGCGCTGCCGGCATCGACCCAGCCATCGAGCGCGACGATCAAGGCCGGGTGGCGGAGCGGGCCGGGGTCGTCGATGCGGTAGAGGGCGGCCATCGGGACAGGATAGGGCCGGTCGGCCGTGGCCGGCGTTGGCCCCGTGGCCGGCGCTGGCCCGAGGAATGAGACGGGCGGTTCATCACGCGGGACGAGGCGCCTCGCCGATCAGCGGATGCGCGACCGTCAGGACGTTCGCCGCCGTCGCCGCGAGGACCCGATGATCCGCACGACGCCGTTCCACGATCGGACGAGCGCAGCCAACGTCGCCGGACTCTGGGAGCACTGGTCGGGCTACCTCGTGGCCCAGAAATACCAGCTCTCCGAGAAGTTCGAGTACTTCGCGATCCGCAACAGCGCCGGGCTCTTCGACTCGTCGCCGCTGTACAAGTACCGGGTCAGCGGACCGGACGCCGAGGCCTTCCTGGCCGGGGTCCTCGCCCGCGACGTCCGGACCTGCGCGGTCGGGCACGGCCAGTACACCGCCTGGCTCGACGACGGCGGCTTCGTCGTCGAGGACGGGGTGATCTTCCGCCACGACGCCGACGACTACCTCCTCACCTGCGCCGAGCCGAACCACGCCTACTTCAGCGGCCTCGTCGGGCGCCGCCGGGTGACGATCGAGGACGTCAGCGAGGCGTCCGCCGTGCTCGCCATCCAGGGTCCCAAGTCGCGCGAGATCCTCGCCGGCCTGACCCCGGTGGTCGCGGACCTGCCGTACTTCGGGGTCGCGTCCGCGATGATCGGCGGCGCGCCGATCATGGTCTCCCGGACGGGCTACACCGGCGACCTCGGATACGAGCTCTGGGTCCCCGCCGAGCAGGCACTCGCCGTCTGGGACGCGGTCAGCGAGGCGTCGGCCGGGCGCGGCGTGATCCCGTTCGGACTCGTCGCGCTGTCCATGGCCCGGATCGAGGCGGGACTCCTCCTGCTCGACGTCGACTTCGGCTCCAGCCGCTACGCCTGGACCGACGCCAACCGCTCCACCCTGATCGAGCTCGGCCTCGGCTGGATGGTCAGGGGCCTGGCCGACGACGATCGTCGCTTCATCGGCCGGTCCGCGCTGGAGCGCGAGCTGCGCGACCGGACGTCGCGCTGGAAGCTGACCGGGCTCGTCCTCGACTGGCAGGACTACGATCGCCACTACGACGCGGCCGGCCTGATCCCGCCCAAGGACCACACCCCGGTCGAGGACGAGTACTACCTCTACGACGACGCCGGCACCCAGCTCGGCTACGCGACGAGCATGATGTACTCGCCGATGCTCCAGCGCCACATCGCCCTGGCCCGGGTCCCGCTCGACCGGACCACGCCCGGCTCGCGGGTCAAGCTCGAGCTGCCGGTCAACCATCGCTACGAGTACTTCGACGCGGCGGTCAGCCGCCTCCCGCTCTACAACCCCGATCGGAGGACCGCCTGATGGCGAAGTCGAAGAGCTCCGCCAACGGCGCGCACGGTGCCACGGACCCGGCGACGAACCTCCCCGACCGCCACGCGACCGACCGGACCTACGACGCGATCGTCATCGGCGCCGGCCACAACGGCCTGGTCAACGGGGCGTATCTCGCGAAGAACGGACTGAAGACCCTGATCCTCGAGCGCCGCCATCTCGTGGGCGGCGCCGCGATCACCGAGGAGCTCCGGCCGGGGTTCTGGTTCACGACGTTCTCGTATGCCCTGAGCCTGCTGCGGCCCGACATCATCCACGAGCTCGAGCTGGCCAAGCACGGCTTCCTGCCGCTGCTCATGGCGTCGACCTTCGCCCCTGCCGAGGACGGCGACTACCTCCTGCTCGGCCAGGACCACGGAGAGAACCTGCGCGAGATCGCGCGCCACAGCCAGCACGACGCGGATGCATACGAGGCGTTCAACCACGATGTCCTGCGAGTCTGCCGCGCGATCAAGCCCCTCCTCGACATGGTCCCGCCGGACATCTTCAGCGACGATCCCGAGGAGCTCGTTGCCCTCGCCGCGCTCGGCGCGCGGTTCCGGGGGATGGACAAGAAGGTCCTCCACGACGCGGTCCGCCTCCTGACGGGCAGCGCCGCGGACTTCCTCGACGACTACTTCGAGTCCGAGCTGATCAAGGGCTACCTCGCGTCCTCGTCGATCATCGGGACGAAGGTCGGGCCGTACTCGCAGGGCTCCGGGCTCGTGCTGCTGTACCACATCCTCGGTGAGCACGACGGTGACTTCGGGGCGTGGGCCTTCCACAAGCAGGGCAACGGCGGCTTCACGAAGGTCCTCGCCCGGGCGGCCCAGGCATTCGGGGCGGAGATCGCGCTCGAGTCGCCGGTGGCGAACGTGATCACGAGGGAGGGCCGGGCCACCGGCGTCGCCCTCGTCGACGGGACGGAGTTCCACGCCCCGATCGTCGTGTCCGCGCTCGATCCGCGCCGGACGTTCCTCGAACTCGTCGATCCGCGCGAGCTCCCGACCGACCTCGTCGAGGCGATCGAGCGGTTCCGGTTCCAGGGCACGTCGGCCAAGGTCAACTTCGCGCTCGACGCGGCGCCGCGCTTCCCGGCCCTCGGCGACCGGACCGACCAGTACCGGGGGTTCACGAACATCGGGCCGTCGATGGAGTACCTCGAGCGGGCGTACGACGACGCGAAGTACGGCTGGTACTCCAAGCGCCCGTACATCGACACCGCCATCCAGTCCACGATCGATCCGGACATGGCACCGCCCGGCAAGCACGTGATGAGCTGCTTCATCCAGTACGCGCCGTACCACCTCCGCGAGAGCGACTGGGACACGGAGAAGGAGCGCTTCGGCGACACGGTCCAGGCGACGCTCGAGTCGTTCTTCCCGGGCTTCGGCGATCTCGTCCTGCAGCGCGAGATCCGGACCCCGCTCGACATCGAGCGGACGGTCGGCCTGAGCGAGGGCAACATCTTCGCCGGCGAGTTCCTCGCGCCCCAGATGTTCTTCTTCCGGCCGGCACCGGGCTGGTCGCAGTACCGGACCCCGATCGACGGCTACTACCAGTGCGGCTCGGGCACCCACCCGGGCGGTTGCGTGATGGGCGCCCCGGGCAAGCTCGCCGCCGGCCAGATCCTCCGGGATCGGGCGAGGACCGGTCGGTTGGCACCGGACGACGTCCCCCTCACCGCCGCCGCGATCGGCTGAGATCCGCCCGGTTCATCCCCTCCACGGCCCGCCCGCCCGCGGCGGCTGCGAACCCGGGCCATCCGGCCCGTGCCTGGGGGCCGTGCGGCAGCGGCCCGGCCGCCCGGCGACTGCCTAGGATGACCACACCGTCGATGATGTGACGGTGTGGCGCGGTCCCTGCCCTGGTCGCGCGTCCAAGCGAACGGTGAGGACCCATGCGCGTTCGTCGGGGCCTCCTCTTCTGGGGCCTGTTCCTGATCCCGCTCGGCGGCATCTCGTTGCTGGTCCGGGCCGGCATCGTCGGGGCCGATCAGCTGTCCGGGGCGTGGCGGCTGTGGCCCCTGATCCTGATCGCGATCGGGCTGGCGATCGTCCTTGGTCGCGTCCGCACGACCGTCCTCGCCACGGCGATCGTCGCGATCGTCGCCGGCTCCATCGGCGGGGCCGTCCTGGCCGGCGGGCCCATCTGGTTCGGCGACTGTGCCATCGCAGGCAGCTCGGCGGATCAGCGCCTCGAGCGGACGGGGCAGCTCGAGGTCGGAGCGGCGATCCGGCTGGATCTCCGGTGCGGGTCTGTCGCGGTGACGACCGAAACCGGCAGTGACTGGCGGATCGACGCCGTCTATCGCAAGACCGCCCCGATCATCGACGCCACGACCAGCCGGCTCGCGGTCCGCGCCCCGGACGACCGCGCCGAGCAGCACCAGCAGTGGCGGATCGATCTGCCCGCCGCGATGATCGGCACGATGGCCGTCAACGCGAGCGCCGCCAGCGCCACGGTCGACCTGCCGGGCGCGCACGTCGCCGAGCTCGTCGCCGACGTGAACGCGGGCGATCTGCGGATCGACGCGAGCGCCGGCAGCCTGGACGAGGTCGACCTGACGATGAATGCGGGCCGGATCCGTCTCGCGCTCGGCGCGACCGCGATCCGTGGCCGGCTGTCGATCAACGCCGGGGCAATCGACCTGTGCGTTCCCGACGGCATGAGCCTCCGCTTCCAGGTGAACGACCAGCTGACGTTCGCCCACAACCTCGGATCGCGCGGCCTCACCCGATCCGGGAACACGTGGCGGCTCGACGCGCCCGGCGGGGCGCAGGCTGTCGATCTCTCGATCGAAGGGAACGCGGCGAGCCTGACCCTCAACCCAGGCGGAGGATGCCGATGAACCGTCACCTGTACCGGTCCCGCGAGGACCGGATGCTCGCCGGCGTCGCCGGCGGCCTGGCCGAGCTGTGGGACGCCGATCCGTCGCTGGTGCGGATCGTCTGGGCCCTCCTCGTCGTCCTGACCGGCGGGATCGCCCTCGTCGTCTACATCGTCATGGCGATCGTCGTCCCCGACGAAGACGCGCTGCGGCCGACCGCCGCATTCGGCGACGCGAACGAGGCGCGGGTCGAGGCGCGGGTCGAGGCGCGGGACGAGTCGCGGGTCGAGTCGCGGGAGATGCGGCGCAGGATCCGAGCCGAGCGGCGAGCCGAACGCGGGACCGCAGGCCGATCCGGTGGCGTCGTCATCGGGGTCCTGCTCATCCTGGTCGGCGTGTGGTATCTCGTGCGCGAGTATCTCCCCACGGTCGACTGGGACTGGTTCTGGCCGCTGGCCCTCGTCTGCCTCGGCGTCCTCGTCCTCGTCCTCGCGGTCCGGCCCCGATCGCCGCACTCCGGCCCGGGCGGATCCGACGGGAGCGGTGTCGCATGACCGTGCACCGTGGGTCGCTCATCGCAGCCACCTGGTTGATCGGTCTCGGTGCCGTCTTCCTCGTTCGCCAGGCGCTTCAGCTCGACTGGGGCGAGGCGTGGCCCCTCTTCGTCATCCTCGTGGGGGTCGGTGCCCTCGTGGGACGCGCCGCGGGAGGCGTCCGCGGCGTCGCCGGCGCCTGGGATCTGACCTGGCCCATCGTGTGGATCGGGATCGGTGTCATCCTCCTGCTGAGCACGACCGGCAGCATGGGCCGGTCTCCCGGCGCACTGATCAGCGATGGGTGGCCGTGGCTCCTCGTCGGGCTCGGGGCATGGTTCCTGGTCGGTGCCGTCCTGCCGCTGGGGACCGGCCCAACCGAGAGCCTGACCATTCCCCTGGGCGGCATCGCCGAAGCTTCGGTTCGGATCAGGTTCGGGGCCGGCGAGCTCGACGTCGGACCCGCTGCGCCGGGATCGCTCGTCGATGGCTCGTTCATCGGCGGCGTGGTTCGCCGCGATCTCGGCCCGGGTCGCGTGGAGCTGGCGCAGGACACGACCGACGGCCTGCCATGGCTCGACGGCCCGTCCAGGTGGGCCGTCGGGTTGGCGCCCGAGGTGCCGCTCGACCTTCGCCTCGAAACCGGTGCGGCGCGGGCGTGGCTGGACCTCGGCGATCTACGCGTCCGCGCCCTCGATCTCCAGACCGGCGCGAGCGAGACCAGGATCCGCCTGCCGCGCGCCGCCGGAGCAACAAGCGTCCGGGCGGAGACCGGCGCCGCCTCGCTGACGATTGAAGTCCCGGAGGGCGTTGCTGCGCGCATCCGCAGCCGGATGACGATCGGCAGCACGCAGGTGGACGAGGCGCGGTTTCCTCGGGCGGCGGTCGGCTTCGAGTCGCCCGACTACGCGACGGCCGCCAACCGGGTCGACCTGGATCTCCAGGGCGGGGTCGGATCGGTCCGGGTCCTCGGCGTCGCCTGACGTCCGTTCGCCTGACGCGCAGCGTCGCCCCACCGCCCGGCCGCGGACGGA
This sequence comes from Candidatus Limnocylindrales bacterium, assembly GCA_035699725.1. Taxonomy (GTDB): domain Bacteria; phylum Chloroflexota; class Limnocylindria; order Limnocylindrales; family CSP1-4; genus CF-46. The sequence goes on from DASSPG010000021.1 coordinate 19,890, forward strand.
CCGAACCGTTCGACGCCCGTCGGTGTACAACACGGCATGGCTCACACGTCCCGACTCCGCGGTGTCGGCCGGATCGTCCTGCTCGTCGCCGCCGTAGCCGGCCTGACCGCGCCGACCTTCGCGGCGTCTCCCTCGCCACCGGCGCCGGGCGGCTCGGCGGCGCCCGGCGAAGAGCCGCACGACACCGGCCTGGAGACCTGGCTCGACGCGCCGCTCCCGGCCGGGGCACAGCCGGGCGCGATCCTCGACATCGGCGCGGTGATCTGGGACACCCGTGGCGGCGAGCTCGCCCAGGCCGTCGGCGGTTACATGAAGCTGTACCCCCTGAGCGGCGACGCGGATCCGACCGAGGGGGCGATCCGCTCCGACTGGCCGGGCCACGTCCGCGGCTCGGTGGTCGTCCCGGAAGGTGGCCCGGGCCGGATCGAGATCGGCTTTCGTGGCCAGGAGTGCCCGGACGACGGGGGTGCGTGTCGTCTGGTCGACATGCCGTTCACCGACGGCGGGATCGGGCCGCCGCCGGGCGCCCCCCGCGCCCTCCTCGTGATCGCGGCGTTTCGGCCGCCGGTGGAATCGCTCGTCGTGGGACGTCCCGTGGCCCTCGAGCTGGACCTGACCCCGCGCGCCGAGTGGGACGTCGCCACCCTCGGGCTGCCCGATCGTCTCCTGGCGAGGGTTCGGCCGGTCCGCGGCAGCGTCCTCGCATCGGTCGAGCTGCGCCGGGCCGGTGGCGTCGATGCGCCCTACGGTGGCTCGATCGTCATCCCGGAGGCGGGCGATCTCGTCCTGGAGGCGGCCGTGCCCGGCAACGGCGGCGAGGACCAGGTCATCCCGGGCTCGATCCTGCGCCTGACGGTGGCCGCGTCCGACGATGGGCCCGGGCCGGCGACCGCGGGTGGGCAGGGTGACGCGCCGCTGTCGATCCCGCTCCTCGTGGCGGCCCTGGCCGCGGCGATCGCGGCCGGGCTCGTCATCCGCCGCGTGTTCGCCGACCTCTGATCCGGGCGGCGACTCAGCCGGCCAGGGGCGCCGTCGCGAAGAGGTGGCTGAACTGCTTGCACCAGATCACGACGCTCGCGGCGACGTCGGGGTCGGCGAGGGCGCCCGCGGGCACGGCGTAGTTCTGGTTGCCGGCATCCGCCTTCAGCCGGCCGAGCTCGATCGCGCCCGCGGCGTAGCCGTCGGCGTCGGGGGACAGGTAGACGTACAGGTCCGGGCCGTTGCGGACCGCGAAGTCCTCGAGGCGCACGACGAACTCGCCGGGCGCGACCTCGATCAGGCGCGCCGTGCCTCGCCCGAAGTGGAACTCGTCGCTGCCGTGGAACGGACCGGACCGCGCGAGCAGGGGAGCGGCGGTCGGGGTGACCGGTGACGGCGATGGCGCGGCCGATGGCGGTGCGCCCGATGCCGGCGTGGAAGGGGACGACGCGGGCGGCGCCACCTGCGAGGGCGCCGGCCGGGCGACCACCGGTGCCGGCTCGTCGATCGAGCTGGACAGGATCAGCGGCGAGGCCATGTACCAGCCGAGCGGGAGGGCGATGGCCAGGGCCGGCACGAGCAGCGCCAGGGTCGCCCGTGGATGCCGCCGGGCCGCAGCGGCCCAGCCCCGTCGACGGGCGATGACGGTGAGTGCCGCGAGCACGACCAGGCTGCCCAGCGCCACGGGAATCCGGTAGTCGTACAGGGCCCCGAAGAAGGCCGCGCCGAGATCGCCGAGCCATTGCATGGCGGCAGGATCGCGACGCCGTGCGACGATCGGATGACGCTCCGCTACCGTTCCCCCATGACCGTGACCGCACCCGACCCCGACCGCGCCGCGCTCGAAGCCGCCCTTGCCGGCCTCGGCGAGCACGAGCTGTTCGCCTGCGACCCGGCCCTGGCCGACACCGCGGCGTTCTGTGCCGCCTACGGCTTCGCCCCGGAGGACTCGGCCAACACGATCGTGGTCGTCGGCAAGAGCCAGCCGCCCGTCCACGCTGCCTGCGTGGTCCTCGCGACCCACCGGCTCGACGTCAACCGGACGGTCAAGGAGCGGCTCGGGACGCGCAAGGCGTCGTTCGCCTCGCCGGACGAGACCCGCGCCCTGACCGGGATGGAGATCGGCGGCGTGACCGCGTTCGGGCTGCCGGCCGGGCTGCCGCTCTGGATCGATGCCGCGGTCATGGAGCGCGAGCGGATCGTCCTCGGCGGCGGCAGTCGAAGCTGGAAGGTCATCGCGCCGCCGTCGATCCTGCGCGCGATCCCGAACGCCGAGGTCGTGGCGGGCCTCGCCGCGCCGCGGCCGCCCGCCGAAGACTGACGGCTCCGGGAATCGAAACGCCGCCCGTCCCGGAGGAGGGCGGCGCGTTCGTCGTCGGGTCGACCCGGCGCTGCCGGTCGACGCGGCGGGATTACTCGGTCACGTAGTCCCGGAGCTTGCGGCTCCGCGACGGGTGGCGCAGCTTGCGCAGCGCATGGGCCTCGATCTGGCGGATCCGCTCGCGCGTCAGCCCGAACTCGTGGCCCACTTCCTCGAGCGTGCGGGGACGCCCGTCGTCGAGGCCGAAGCGGAGACGGATGACCCGCTCCTCGCGGCCCTCGAGGCTGTCGAGGACGCGCGCCACCTGCTCGCGCAGCATCGTCTCGGACACGGCGCTCTCGGGCGAGATCGCGTTCGGGTCCTCGATCAGCGTGCCGAGCTCGGTGTCGCTCTCGTCGCCGACGGGGGTCTCGAGCGAGACCGGGTTGCGGCCGTAGCTCCGGACCTCCTCGACCTTGTCGGCCGTGATGGCGGTCTTCGGATCGTTCGACAGGACGTCGGCGATCTCGGCGTTGGTCGGCTCCCGGCCGAGCTCGACGGTGAGCTCGCGCGCGGTCCGCGTCACGCGGTTCATCGTCTCGACCATGTGGACCGGGATCCGGATCGTCCGGGACTGGTCCGCGAGGCCACGCTGGATCGCCTGGCGGATCCACCACGTCGCGTAGGTCGAGAACTTGAAGCCACGCTCCCACTCGAACTTGTCCACGCCGCGCATCAGCCCGGCGTTGCCCTCCTGGACGAGGTCCAGCAGGCTCATGCCGCGGTTGATGTACTTCTTGGCATTGGCCACGACCAGCCGGAGGTTGGCCGAGGTGAGGTGCTCGCGGGCAGCCGCACCGGTCGCCTGCAGCGCGGGCGTCATCTCCGCGAGCGTCTCGACATCGTTGCCGGCCTCGAACCAGCGCTGGAGTGCCGGCAGGGCGACCGCGTCGCGGGTCCACGTGCGCATCGCGAGGAGCGCCGTGTTCTCGCGCACGGCGGGCCGGCGCTCGGCGCCGTGGACCCAGTCGAGGACGGTCAGGAACGCCTCCGCGTCGAGCCGCTCGTTGTAGACGGCGCGCAGGTCGCGGGCCCGGCCGAGCAGCTGTGCGGCCTCGCCGGTCGCGGACGCGACGGCCTCGGTGAACCCGAAGCGCGGCGCGGTGACGAGCAGGTCGGCGGCGTCGTCCGCGCTGATCGCCGAGCGCACGATGCGCGCGGCGACGTCGGCGAACGGGAGGGCGTAGCGGGGATGCTTCGCCCGGGCCGTCGGCTCCATGTCGTTGACGGTCCAGACGTGGAGGTCCAGGACCGCGAGGGCGGGGTTCGGAACGATCCGGTTCCCGAGCTCCATGGTCTTCGCCAGCATGACCTCCTCCTCGGCCGTGAGGAGGGGCACGCGAGCGATCTCGCGCAGGTACAGCCGGGTCGAGTCCTCGATGTCGAGGACGTCGTCGGACGCCTCGGGCTCATCCTCCGCGGCCGCCTTGGCGGCGACGGCGGGGACGGCGATCGTCGGGTCGTGCTCGGCGACCGCGGCGAGATCGTCCGGCGACGGGGCCGGCTCGTCGGCAAGCGATGCCAGGCCCGAGCGGGCGTCGATCTCGAGGGGGTGGGGGTTCTGGTCGATCAAGGTGGTCAAGGTCGCTCCGGTGGTGTCGAGGCGCTGCGAGTCGCGCGGGAAGGGACGCTGCGGGATGCTGGGTCGCGACCGGACCGCGCATCCGCCGAGGCCGTCCGGGGGGTGCATCCGCTTCCGCCAGGAGCCGGACACACGTACCGGCGTGTCAACTTCTGACACGCCAGCGATGAGCGAATCGTACTCGATCGGGGCCGATCTGACAACCCCCTTGTCAATACTCCTGCGGAGTATCCGTTGCGTCCACGTTGCAGTTCACCGGCGCGATCGGAGGTCGCCCCGGAGGTGGGCCAGAACCGGCCCGAAGGCCCGCACGGCCGCGACGGCGTTCGGGCGGAGCTGGACCTGGACCTCCTCGATGCCGAGCTCCGCGTATCGGCGGAGGGCGGCGGCGATCTCGTCCGGTCGGCCCGTCAGCTCACCCGGATCGGGTCGCTCGCCGGCGTCCGGCGCGATCGTCCGGACGAGGACCTCGACCGACCGGCCGAGCGTGGCGGGATCCCGGCCCCTGGCGGCGCACGCCGCGTCGACTCCGGCCATCGCCGCGCGGGCCTGGTCGAGCGTGGCGAGCCCGCCGTTCCAGCGGTCGGCCAGCTCGGCGGTCAGGCGGCGCATCCGCGGCCCGTGCGCGCCGACCATGATCGGGAGCCCACCCGGTCGCGGTCCGCGCGGCTCGAGGCGCGCAGCGGCGGCCCGCTCGCGCCGGCCGTCATGCGTGGCGCGGCCCGTCCGGAGCAGGGCGGCGATGATCCGGAGCCCGTCCTCGAACCGGTCGAAGCGCTCGTCGTACG
>DASSPG010000022.1:0-9291 GCA_035699725.1 Candidatus Limnocylindrales bacterium
CCGACACACCACGATGCCGGCAGCAGCCGCGACGCCGACGACGGCGCCCGCGTCTCCGTCGCCGGCCGCGCCCGCGGAGCCCCTCGCCTTCCCGTCGGCGGCCGAGCGAACGCTCCGCGCCGAACGGACCCGCAGCCGCACCAGCCCGCTCGACTGGGTCCTGCGGGTCGCTGCGGTCGTCGCGATCGTCGCGATCGGCACCTGGGGTCTCGGGCTCCAGCGTCAGCTCGATGCCGCGCAGCGCTTCGATGCCGCCGTCGCCGCCGTCGTGCAGGCCGCCGGCCAGCCCGGCGCCACGACGGTGGTGCTGACGGCCGCCGAGGGCGGCAAGGGGAGTGGGATTGCCGCGGTCGCGCCGAACGGGTCGGTCGTGCTCGCGATGCGTGATCTGGCGGCCACGACCGGCAGCCAGGTCTACGAGACGTGGGTGATCATCGAGGGCCAGGATCCGCTCGCGGTGGGCGGGTTCACGGTCGATGCCAACGGGACGGCCGGCTTCACGACCCGACCCGGCTCCGTGCCACCCGGCTCGACCATCGCGCTCACCCTCGAGCCGAACGCCGGCAACACGGCGCCGATGGGTTCGGTCGTGAGCTCCGGCGTGACGGCGGCGCCACCAGGGTCGACGAGCTAGGGCTTTCGGCGGGCCGCTCATGCACCGGATGCGTCAAGCGACGCCCGGGCGCCCGGTCCAAGCCGCCGAGCCGGTCGTCAGAGGTCGCTTGCCGCGCTGAGCGCGCCAATCAGAGGATGACGGCTCCGTCTCGGGCCGAATCTGGGGGTTCGGCCGTCGTTTGACCCGCTCCGCGCTTCAGCAGCGGAGTCAGCGGGCCTCGGTCGTCTCGACGGTCCCGCGTCGGTCGCCGCGCGCTCGCTCGAGCGCCGCCTGCGCAGCCGCGAGGATCGCCTCGGAATCGGCGCCGTCGGACGGGAAGCGGGCCACGCCCGCCGTGACCGAGATCCGCCGGCCCTCGGTGCCGCCGAGCTCCCGGATTCCGTCGAGGACGCGCTGGGCGACCATCGCGCCGGCCGAGCCGGGCGCGACGAGCAGGAACTCGTCGCCGCCGAACCGGGCCACCGTGTCGACGAGCCGGACGGAGCCGGCGAGGGTCGACGCCACGGAGCGGAGGACGTCGTCGCCCGCGTCGCGGCCCTCGGCCGCGTTCGTGGCCGCGAAGTCGTCGACGTCGAAGATGGCGACCGAGACCTCGCCGCCCTGGCGGCCGGCCCGGGCCAGCTCCAGCTCGAGGACCCGCGAGATCGTCCGCAGGTTGGCGAGCCCGGTCAGGGGGTCCGTATGGGCCAGCCGCTCGAACCACTCGGAGCGCTCTGCGACCGTGGAGGCGAGCCGCGCTCGGTCCACGACCAGTGCCGCGACGTCGGCGACGAGGTGGAGGTAGGTCGAGTCGGCGGCGGCCAGGGTCGCGTCGTCCGGGAACGTGACGGCGAGGGCGCCGAGTGCCTCCTCGATCCCGCCGCGCGCGGCGATGAGCGGCAATGCGACCGTCGTGCCGGAGCGGACCTCCGCCCGGTCGCGGGCCGCGGTCGTCAGCGGATGCTCGGGATCAGCGACGGCGGTCACCGCCGCCTGCTGGGCCGCCTCGTCGAGCCCGACGGTGAGCGTCAGCTCCGGGTCCGGCCGATCGGGGTCCTGGAGGCTGACCATCGCGCTCGACGCACCCAGCGCCGCGATCGCCGCGCCGATCAGGGTGCCGATTCCATCGTCGAGGTCGGGGCCGTGAACGACGGTCGCGACGCCGGCGGCGAGCGCCTCGAGCGGTTCGGGTCGATCGGGCTGGTGTGCCACGGTTGCCTCCTGGGCCTGGATCGCTCGGACGGGTCGAGCGCCGGTCGTCGCTGTCGGGGCCGCATCGTACACCGCCCCTGACCCGTTCTGGCCGCCTGACCACCGACCGAGGTGCCTATACTCGGCGCGTGAAGCTCGTCGTCGCCATCGTCCATCACGAGGACGCGGGAGCCCTCGTCGACGCCCTCCTCGACCGCGAGTTCCGGGCGACCCGGCTGGCGAGCTCGGGCGGGTTCCTCAAGCAGTCGAACGCGACCGTGATCCTGGGCGTCGACGACGACGCGGTCGACGAGGTGCTGGAGATCGTTCGCGAGACGTGCCACTCGCGGACGCAGGTCGTCAACCCGATGCCGCCGATCATGGAGCCCGGCGAGTTCTTCATGCCCTATCCGCTCGAGGTCGAGGTCGGCGGCGCGACGGTCTTCGTCCTGCCCGTCGAGCGATTCGAGCGGATCTGAGGCTGCGTGGACTGGCAGCCGCCCGCGGTCGGCAGCCGCGCGACCTGGACCCGGACGATCACGGCCGACGACGTCGAGGCGTTCGCCCGCATCAGCGGTGACCGGAACCCGCTCCACTTCGACGCCGAGTTCGCGGCCGCGACGCGCGCCGGCGGCCTGATCGTTCACGGCGGGCTCACCACGGCCCTGTTCAACGCCCTCGTCGCCGAGGTGCTGCCCGGTCCCGGCTCCGTGTTCCTCCACCAGGAGTGGGACTACCCGGCGGCGGTCCCGATCGGAGACACGGTGACTGCCGAGGCCGAGGTCGTCGAGGCGCGGGCCGACAAGCCGATCACCCGCCTGCGCTGCGTGGCCCGTCGCTCGGACGGGGCGGAGGTCCTCCGTGGGGAGTGCCTCGTCTACACGATGCGTCCCGGGTGACGGGCCCCGACGAGACGCCGCGGCGGTGGCCGCAGCTCGCGATCCTGGGAGTCGGGACACTGCTTGCGATGGCGCCCTCCTTCAGCGCCTCGGCCGTGGGGCCGCTGCTCCGCACCGACTGGGCGATCGGGCCGTTCGACCTGGCCTGGCTGACGGTCGTGACCCAGCTCGGGTTCGCCGCCGGCGCGATGGGGCTGGCGGTCCTCGGCGCGCCCGACGTCATCCCGGGTCCGCGGCTGTTCGCGGCGGGCGCCTTCGTGGCCGCCATCGCGAACCTCGGCTTCGCGCTGCTGGCGACGGACGTGGCCTCGGCGATCCCATTCCGGTTGCTGACCGGCGCGTCGCTGGCGGCCGTCTATCCGGTCGCGATGAAGCTCGCCGCGGGCTGGTTCAAGCGCGAGCGGGGCCTCGCGATCGGGGTCGTGAACGGCGCCCTGACGATCGGCGTCGCCGTGCCGCTCCTGTTCCGGAGCATCGGAGCCTACGCGGGGGCGGACTGGCATCCGGTCGTCGTCAGCGCGAGCGTGTCGGCCGTCCTGGGTGCCGTCCTGGTGGGACGGTTCGGGCGGCCCGGTCCGCTGGAGGTCGCCGCGCCGCGGTTCTCCCCGTCGATCGCCGCCGCCGCCTTCCGGTCGCCGTCCGTCCGGCTGGCATCGCTCGGGTACTTCGGCCACATGTGGGAGCTCTTCGCGATGTGGACCTGGATCCCGGTGTTCCTGATCGCGAGCTTCGGCGCGGCCGGCGTCGAGAACGCGGCCGTCTCGTCGCTCGTCGCCTTTGCGGTCGTCGCGATCGGCGGCGTGGCATCGGCGGCGGCCGGCGCGATCGCGGACCGCTTCGGTCGGACGCTCACGACGATGGTCGCGATGGCGATCTCGGCGTCGTCGGCCGTCCTCGCGGGGCTGCTCTTCGGCGCACCGCCATGGCTCGTGACGATCGTCGCGCTCGTGTGGGGCGCGTCCGTCGTGGCGGACTCGGCCCAGTTCTCGTCCGCCGTCTCCGAGCTCGCGCCGCCGGGCACGGCCGGCTCGGCCCTGTCGGTCCAGACCGCGGTCGGCTTCACGCTGACCGGGTTCACGATCCTCGTCGTCGGCCTGATCGACCCGGCCGGAGCCGACGGCTGGCGGCTGGCGTGGATCGTGCTCGCGCTCGGGCCGCTCGTCGGGATCGTGGCGATGGCGAGACTGCGCGGCCGTCCCGACGCGACCCGCATGGCAAGCGGCCACCGCTGACGACGTGATGGCGGCGCGGGCACGACCCGCTACGCTGCGGCCATGGCCGCCGAGTGGGTCACCGAGCTCCAGCGCGAAGCCCCGGACGTCGTGGCCGCGTGGCGCGGGATCGAGGCGGGTCAGCTCATCAGCGTCCGGCGCGAGGTGCGGCGGCGGGCCGGCGCCGGAACGGCGGAGCACGTCGTCGGCGAGCTCGGGGCCCTGGCGGCCGCTCTCGTCGCAATGGTCGACGAGCTGCCCGACGAGGCCTTCGACATGCCGGGCGGCGAGTCCGACTGGACCGTGGCCGAGGCGATCGGCCACACCGCGGCCGCCCGGGCCGGGCTCGTCATGGCGGCCAGCCTGGCCGCCGCGGGTCGCTGGCCGACGGATGCCCCGACCGTGGTTCCGGGGGTCGCCGGCCCCGCGGGTCTCGGCCGGGCCGACCTGGTCCGCCGGATCGAGCAGAGCCAGCGGATCATCGTCCGGTCGGCGCGCACGGTCGTCGGCCACGAGGAGGACCCGTGCCCGCTCGTCCATCCCCAGGTCGGGCGGCTCCGCTGCGGCGAGTGGCTCCTGTTCGCCGGCGTCCACGACGTGATGCACCTCGAGCAGCTCCACCGGATCGCCGACGAGCTGTCGTCGCCGGGGCGGTCCGTCGGCTAGAATCCCGGCCAACGCCGCCAGGAGTCCGTCCGTGCTCGATCAGACCGCCATCGCCAGCGCCAACCGACGGGTCTTCCGGTCCAAGGTCGACGGCCTCCGCCCCACCTTCGGCTTCGACGACGTCTCGCTGGCACCCGGCACGGACACGATCGAGCCCGCCGATGTGGATCTCGGCCAGGAGTTCTGCGGGATCCCGCTCGGGATGCCAATCCTCGCCGCCGCCATGGACGCGGTCGTCGATCCGCGGTTCGCCGGAGCGCTCGCCGCGCTCGGCGGCCTCGCGATCCTGAACCTCGAGGGAGTCCAGACCCGCTACGACGACCCGGACGAGACCCTCCGGCGGATCGCGGCCGCGGCCGACGGCGAGGTCCACGACCTCCTGGCCGAGGTCTACGCCACGCCCATCCGCGAGGAGCTGATCGCCCGTCGGATCGAGGAGATCCATGGCGCGGGCTCGAAGGCCGCGGTGTCGGCCACGCCGGCCGCTGCCCGCCGCTTCGGTGCCATCGCGGCCGAGCAGGGCGCGGACCTGTTCCTCGTCCAGTCGCAGGTCAGCAGCGCCCGCCACCTGGCCTCGGGCTACGACCCGCTCTCCCTCGCGGACTTCACCCGCTCCATGCCGATTCCGGTCGCGGTCGGCAACACCACGAACAGCGACGCCGCCTTCGCGCTCATGGAGCAGGGCGCCGCGGCCGTGTTCGTCGGGGTCGGGCCCGGCGCGGCGTGCACGACTCGGGAGGTCCTCGGCATCGGCGTGCCGCAGGTCACTGCGATCAGCGACGTGGCGGCGGCCCGCGACGCCTTCCACGCCGAGACCGGCCGCTACGTCCCGGTCGTCGCCGACGGGGGCATGCGCCGCGGCGGCGAGCTCGCCAAGGCCCTCGCTGCCGGGGCGGACGTCCTGATGCTCGGCTCGCCCCTCGCCCGCGCCGAGGAGGCACCCGGCCGCGGCACGAACTGGGGGATGGCCGCGCCGTCGCCGACGCTCCCGCGCGGGACACGGATCAAGGTCGGCACGGTGGGTTCGCTCGAGCGGATCCTGCTCGGGCCGGCCCACGTGACGGACGGCTCGGAGAACCTGGTCGGCGCGTTGCGCCAGTCCATGGCGGCCCTCGGCGCCCGCACGATCCGCGACATGCAGCGGGTCGAGATGGTCCACGCCCCGTCGGTCGCCACCGAGGGCAAGTCCTGGCAGCGGAGCCGTTGAACGTCGCCTGACGAGGGGCCCGGCGACCCGCCGCCCGGCGACGCCCCTGCTGGCCGCGTCGCTCCCGGTCCGGCCCGCGGCTCCGAGCGCCGCCCCGACCTCGATGCCGAGCTCGCCGGCGACGACCGCTTCGTCCGGCTCCGGATCCGCGGCCGCCGCAGCGGAGCGCTCCGGGACGTCACGGTCGGCTACGTTCCCGAGCCCGACGGCTCGATCCTCGTGGCGGCGGGCGCGCCGGACAGCGCCTGGGCCCGCAATCTCCTGGCCGATCCCGGGGTCGAGGTCGCGATCGGCAGCCGCGTCTACCGCGGCGTGGCCGAGCCGCTCGATGACCGAGACCCGCGCCGCGGCCGGACGGTCCGCGAGCTGATCCTCCGCTACGGCACGCCGTCGGAGGGGCTCGGCAGCGGGCCGATCTTCGTGATCCGGGCAGCAGAGGCGGCGCTGACCGAACCCGGCTGACCGAACCCGGCTGGCCGAACCCGGCTGACCGAGCTCGGCGTCATGCGGCCGCGATGCGCGCGGCCCTCCTGTAACGCACGCGTCGCGAATACGTCATCTGTCGCAGCACATCCCCGACCTTCGGACGATGGCCCTGAGAGGGGGTGCGGGGCATGCTTCGATCACGGCACTTGCCGATGGCCACCAAGGGATGGACCGATATGGACCCGCTCGGGACCCTGATCGTGTCGCTGGGAACGCTGATCGTCCTCGATCTCGCCGCGCTTCAGCTCGGCGGGCCGCGACGGCCACGGACCCGGACCCGGGCCACTCGCTCGCGCTGAACCCGGCCTCCGCTTCTCCCAGCGGAACCGCCGCAACTGAAGAGCGTCGTCGACCGCAGGTCTCCCTCCTCCTCCCTCGGCCGACGTCTCACCCGCCGAAGCGGCGCCGACCTCCTCCATACCGGCGTCGCTTCGGTGTGTTCCGGCCCGCCGGGCGGGCACGATCCGGTTCGCCATCGTCCTGGCGCGACTACGTCATGAGTCGCAATGCGCCACCGGCACGAGCCCATGCCGTTGTAATCACCCCAGGTCTACCGTGCTCGCCATCGAGGTCCACCGGCCCCGAATGCCAAGAGAACGGAGATCGCGCTCATGGACAGCCAGCAGGTCAGCCATCAGGGAGGGGACCGGGGCCGTCGTGGGTGTCTCGTCGAGGGGTGCCCGTGCAAGGACGCCCGCATCGTCTCTCGTCGCCGCGCCGCCTTCTACGCCTCCTGGGCGCAGCAGCACGGCGAGACCGCCAACCGCGCCATCGCACCGGAGCTCGGCTGGCGCCTTCCAACCCTTTCATCATCGGTCGCCTGACCCGAACCCTCAGCGACTGCCTTCAACTGAAGAACAACCGAAGACGACAACCGAAGAACAATCGAAGACGCAGCACACGGGACGACCGGCCGCCTCATGAGCGGGCGGTCGTTTCGATTCCCGCCGCGGACCGCGTCGGCGTCGGTGCCCGGCCTCGTCGCATGGACGGTCGCGGTCGACGCGGCGCTGGGGATCGCGGCCGGCCGGGTGCCGGTCGTCGCGCGCCTGGGCCTGATCGAGCGCCGGCGCGCGGTCTTCGGCCCGAGCTTCGCCGGGGTGGCCGCTGACGGTGGGGGCGAGGCGCGGGGCGGCCCGCCGGCCGCGCGGTCGGATCGCGACCCGTACCATCGCGCCGTGACCGACGAGCCGAGCCTGTACCACGCCGCGGGCGGGATGCCGTTCTTCGAGGCCCTGATCGGCCGGTTCTACGATGGGGTCGCGAGCGATCCGGTGCTTGCGCCGCTCTATCCGGCCGATGACCTGCCCGGCGCCCGCCACCGGCTCACGCTGTTCTTCGCCCAGTACTGGGGCGGGCCACGGACCTACGACGCGGAGCGCGGCCACCCGCGCCTGCGGATGCGCCACCTGCCCTTCGCGATCGGCCCGGCCGAGCGCGACGCCTGGCTGCGCCTGATGCACGCCTCGATCGACGCCTCGGGCGCCCCTCCGGAGGTCGCCGGGCGCCTGCGGGCCTACGTGGACATGGCCGCCGAGGCGATGCGCAACCGCGAACACGCGGGCGCGGGCCGGCCCGACCGATGACCCTCCCGCCCCGGCGCCGCTAGACTGGGCCGAAGCACGAGGAGGGCGGATTGGCGGACGGCGTGGCCGAGGCGGACCAAGATCCATCGACGATCGGGGCGGGGTCCGAGCCCGCGGCCCCCAGCGGGGCGGGCGGACGCCCGGAGTCGGCCCAACGGGGCAAGACCGTCCATGGCGAGCCCGCCAACGCCGGCCATCGCGTCCTCGCCCCCGACGACGCCGAGGTCGAGGCCTATCTCGAGACCGCGCTCCACGCGCCGGCCCCGACCCGGACCGCCACCGATCGACCCGCCACCGCCGAGCCCGACAGCGTCGTCGTCCTCGACTTCGGCAGCCAGTTCGCCCAGCTGATCGCGCGCCGCGTCCGCGAGCTGCACGTCTACTCCGAGCTCATCCCGCACGACACGCCGTGGGCCGAGATCGAGCGACGCAACCCGAAGGCGATCATCCTCTCGGGCGGGCCGATGTCGGTCTACGACGAGGGCGCTCCCAAGCCCGACGCGGCGGTCTGGTCCGGCCGGATCCCCGTCCTCGGGATCTGCTACGGCGCCCAGCTGATGGCCCTCGAGCTCGGCGGCGACGTGCTGCCGGCAGCGAAGCGGGAGTACGGGCCGGCCTCGGTGACGGTCCACGACGGCGGCGGCCTGTTCGCCGGCCTCGACCGCGATCAGCCGGTCTGGATGAGCCACGGCGACTCGATCACCCGCCTGCCCGAGGGCTTCACCTCGACCGCCCAGACCGATTCCACCGCGTTCGCCGGCCTCCAGGCCCCCGATCGCAACCTCTACGGCATCCAGTTCCACCCCGAGGTCGTCCACACGCCGCGCGGCCGCGACATCCTGCGCAACTTCGTCGTCGGGATCGCGGGCGCCTCGCCGACCTGGACGCCGGCCAACTTCATCGACCAGACGGTGGCCGGGATCCGCGACCGCGTGAACGGCCACGCCGCGGCCACCGGCTCGGAGGGCCTCGTGATCTGCGCCCTGTCCGGGGGCGTCGACTCGGCCGTCGCCGCGGCGCTCGTCCATCGCGCGGTCGGGGATCGCCTGACCTGCATCTACGTCGACCACGGGCTGATGCGCAAGAAGGAGTCGGAGCTCCTCCGCGTCACATTCGAGCGCGACCTCGGGATGAACCTCGTGATGGTCGATGCCCGGGAGCGGTTCCTCGCCCGGCTGGCCGGCGTCGAGGATCCCGAGCAGAAGCGCAAGATCATCGGCGACGAGTTCATCCGGGTCTTCGAGGAGGAGGCCGACCGGATCAAGGGCGACGGCCGGATCGACTTCCTGACCCAGGGCACGCTCTATCCGGACGTGATCGAGAGCGCGACGTCCGAGTCGAAGGCGGCCCAGAAGATCAAGACGCACCACAACGTGGGCGGGCTGCCGGCCGACCTGAGCTTCCAGCTGATCGAGCCGCTCCGCTACCTGTTCAAGGACGAGGTCCGGGC